>DATMIB010000104.1:0-11780 GCA_035554635.1 Steroidobacteraceae bacterium
GGAGAAGCACAGCATCTGAGGGAAGGCGGGGCGATCCATTGCCGTAACCAGCGAGCGTGACCGGCATGGACGGCGGTGCCGCATTCGGATTACTGATCTTGATAGGCTCTGGTGCATTGCTTGTGGCCTGGCTGCGTGGAACCCCAAGTCAACGCCGAGCAGCACGAGCGGTCGGGTTCAGGGACGGTCGAGATCGTGATGAACCTCAGGCCCGCGTCATGTAAACCGAACCGGCATCGCAATGGCGACTCGGCGCATTGCGTGAGGTCAGGTGGGCGTAGCAGCCTCGCAAGATCGACCTCGGCAGCATTGCGGGTCCATAGCAGCGCCAGCACGTGCTGCACGCGTACTGCGCGACGTGCGACCCGTTGGGCCGCGCTCGATTCACGACTAAGGCGGGAGCGAGCAGATCGCGGTGCAACAACCGCTAGTGACGGCCACGCCACCGGCGGCGCTGCTGCAGGCCGAGCGACAAGAGGCCCAGCCCCAGCAGCGCAAGCGTTCCCGGTTCCGGAACGTCAGTCACCGAGGAAATGGTCAGCCGCGTGACGACGAGCTTTCCAGCATCGTTCGCTCCCACGGTGAAGAAGGTGAAATCGTGTATGCCGGGCGCCGTCGGGGCAGCGAAGGTCGAGAACGTGTACGCGTAGCTCTCGCCCCCGGGCACCGAGCCAAAACCGCACTGCGCACCTGAACCCACGTTGGCGGTTGCGAAGGCAAAGCACGCGGAACCGTTGTGCGTGCCGAAATAGCCCTGGGTGTAGATGTGGCCGGCGAATGAAAACGACGGGACGCTGAGCGCCCCCTGGGTCGTGATCAGGTCCGGGGTCTGGAAGGAAAAGCTGACCGTTTGCGTCTCGGAGAGGTCGGTTCCGGAGAACGAATACAGATAAGCCGCATTGGACGCCGGAGCCGCCAGCAGACCCGCCACGGCCACCCACCCCCAGAGAACGCGCTGACCGATCGACATGGCTCACCTCCCGTACTTTGACAGGAGGTGTAAGCAATGGCCGTGCCAGCGCTGTCGACCAGAATGGAAACAAAGACTTGGGTGACGACCGTGGCAACAGCACATGGGGTGCTGCCAGTTTTCCCGACATTCGGCCCTGGCCATGCGGGGTCGACAGCCGCCTCGAACGTCAGGACCGACGGGCCCGGCACCCGGCCGGATCGGTCGCCAAGCGGCTATTTCAATGTCGCGAAGTACGCCGCGACGTTTGCGACGTCCTCTGCCGTGAGCTTCTTCGCCGCCCGACCCATCTTCGCGTTCTTGGTGCGCTTGCCGCTCTGGTAGTCCTGCATCGCCTGCACGAATTCCTTGGTCGACAGGCTGGCGAGCGTGATGTCGGGACTGTCGTCGTCGCCCTTGCCGTCATCGCCGTGGCAGTCGACGCAGATCTCCTCGGCCTTGGCCTTGCCGGCGGCAAGGTCGGCGGCATAAGCCGGTGTGCCGACCAATGCACCGGTAATGAGCAGCGACAACACGTTCTTGATCTTCATGGTTTTCCCTTGGCGTGATACATGACGTCCTCAATCGTCCGAAGCCGATGACTCGCCGTCCGAGTCCTCCGGTTCCGCGACCGGCTCGACGTGGCACCGGTCGCAATTGCTGCGCGAGGCGAACGCGACTTTGCCGTCATGACAGGCGAAGCAGGCCTGGGCACGCCGGTGGTCGGCACGCGTGATCTGCGAACTGCGGCTGACGTCGAACAACTCGAAGTGACAGTTCGAGCAATGCATGCCGGGGCCGGTATGCTGCGCGCCTCGGAACGTGACCTTGCCTTCGCCGTTGCCGTCGAACTCGATCGTGAGCCCTGGCGGCACGGCCAAGGCAGTGCGGCAGGACGCGGCGACCAGCACGAGCAACGCCCAGGCGATGAAGCGCAGTCTCATGGCGTTGCTCCGGGACGCTCGGCGCGTATCGCGACGCGCGCAAGCACCGGCATCGCGATGGCCGCAAGGGCGATCGCCACCAGCACCCAGGTCGGTACGTAGAACGTGGTGTAGACGTCGAAGCCCACCATCCGCAGCAGTTCGCTCAGGTAGGCCGGCGCGCCGTGCAGGTGGCCGCCGAGCGTGCCGGTGATCGCGAGCAGCGTGCCGCCGAGCGCGCCGACGATCGCCATGACGAGCCGGTTGATCCGGCCGTCCCAGACGGCGTCACCCACGCGCCAGCGCAGGTACAGCACCGCGCTCCAGCAACTGAGAGTCCAGGTCGCGCCGAGCATGTGATTGCGGCCGAGCGGCGTCTTCTGCAGCGTGCCCGGCGGCCAGACCAGTTGCCCGAACACGTAAGCGATCACGCCCATTGCCGCGCCGATCGCCAGCAGCACGACGAGCACGCGGTCGAGCGCGAGCGCCAGCGGCCCGTCGGTGCAGGCGCGGTAGACGATGATGCCGGCGGCGACGATCCAGAACGCCACCGGAAAGTGCGCCATGATCGCGTGATATGGGCCCACGTCAGCGCTCCTTGCGGCCGAGCAGCAGGCCGACCGAGGCGACGAAACTCACGAGCAGCAGCACGCCGGCACCGAGCGTGAGCCACCACTGCCGACGGATCTCGCGGTCGAACTCCATTTCGACGCCGTATTGTGCGAGCTGTGTCTCCTTGTGGCGGTACTTCACGGGCACGCCCTTGGCGATGTAACGCGAACCCGCGTGCGCACGGCTCGTCAGGTGCGGCCAGCTGACCTGGCCGGGATAGAACAGCGTGACCTCGCGCACTTCGGCCGCATCCCAGTCGGGCGTGTCGCCGTCGAATCGGGTTGCGACGAGGTCCGCGGTGCGACCGAGCCCAAGTTGCAGCGGCAACGAGACGTAGTGCCAGCGGCTCGCGCGGCCGTCGCGATGCACCGAGAAGGCGACGCTGTAGACGCCCTGGTCGCGCAGGATCTTGTCCTCGAGCGGATGACCGGTGTCGAGCGCACGCACGAGCGTCACGTCCCACTCGCCGTCGGCCCAGCGGCCTTCGCCCTGCACACGGATCTCCGCGCGCGAATCCGTTGCGTCACGCAGGACCTGACCCGGGATCACGTCGCCTTCGCGCCACGGCAGAGCGGCATCGAACGGCACGGCCGCCGCTTCGGTGAGGAAGGGGCGCCCGGTCGCACCGACGCCCGCGTCGGTGTGGTCGGATGAGCGCAACGCGTGCGCCGGTGCGACCGTGGCATCGAACATCCAGCGTGGCTGCTGGCTCGCCACGTCCCAGTTGCTGAAGTAGAGCGTCTCGCCCGAGTCGTACAGTCGATACCAGGCGACGTTCTGGTCGTCGGCCCGGCCGAGCGGGTTCGACAACTGCGCACGCCAGTGCCACAGGTCGAGGAAGTAGCCGGCTCGTCGCTGGGCCTGCAGCGTCGCCTCGTCGACGATCGAGTACCAGTCGGCGGGGTCGCGGCGCGTGGCGGGGAGGTACTTGCGTCGATGCGCGGCACTCGCGTCGGAGCCCGTGAAGTCGCGCATGTTGGCACCGACCGTGATGTAGCCGCCGTAACGCTGGAACTCGGGCACGCTGCCGTCGTCGACCATCATCGTGAGGCGGTCCTCGGCGTGACGCTCCGGCTCGGAGCCGATCGGCGTGCGCAGGTCGCGCTGCCACTTGCCGTCCGTGTAGCGCAGCACGTCGGCCATCGGTTGCGGTGCGTCCGCGGGCCAGCGATAACGAAAGAACGCCTGGCGGTCGTTGTAGGCGACCTGCAGTCGCAGCGGCAGCGTCAGTTCATCGGGGATCCAGACGTTGCGTGCCGCGTCGTTGCGCACGACGCTCGTGCTGTGGGTGGCGAGCGCGAGCAGCATCGTCGCCAGGAATATCGCGGTCACGATGACCAGCGCCGTCGCGCGACGAAGCATGCCGGAACCCCCTGCCGAACCGTGATGCGCGGTCGGTCGGGCTCGACACTAGGAGCGGGGCGCGGCGAGTTCCTTGATGCAGGTCAAGCGTTGGCGGGTGCTGTCGGCTTCAGCACGCTTGATGCCGTGCGTGCTCACGAATCCGGACCACGTCTGCGCCGGCGCGAGCGGTTACGCGGACCCGGTCGTCGGAGCTGGCTCCGAGGCCGGTGCGGGATCCGGCGGTGTGGGCGAGATCGCGGGCGCGTCGGCGCGTGGCGCGACTTCGACGAGTTGCTTGAGCTGTCGCAGGCCCTTCTCGTAATCGGGGCCCACCATGCGGTCGAGAAAGGGGCCGAAATATCGGCCGATGAGGTTGCCTTCGAAACTCATGTCCATCGCCCAGACGATCCGGGTGCCGCCGTTGCCCTCCGGCACGAGCGTCATCCTGGTCGTCGCGATGCCGTCGCTGCCGAAGTCGAGCGTGCTGGTTACGCTGCGTCCTGGCTCGACGGCCGTGATCTGCTGGCTGCCGGAACCGACGTCGGGATCGTCGCTGTGCCATTCCATGCGCGCACCGACGCCGGTGGCGGGTCCCGAGTAGCTGTACTTCGTCGTCGGGTCGAGGCTCGCCCACGGCGACCACTCGTTGAAGCGCTCGAAGCCGTCGATGACGGCATAGACGGCGGCGGGATTCGCGCTCGTGGTGATCGAGCGCTCGACGTGCGCGCTCTGCGGGAGGAAGAAGCCGAGCGCGACGAACGCCGCGACCAGCACCACGACGAAGACGAACAGTCCCTTGAAGATCCTCATCATCGTGCGCGCTCCCTTGCGTCGTTCTTGTCTGCGCACCGGCGGCCCGCCCGCCCCCGCGGGCGGCCGCTGCGACGGCTCAGCCGGCGGTCGGCGGTGTGCCCGGGTTCGGGTCTTCCATCGGGTAGGTCTTCGCGGGCTCGCTCGCCGGAGCGGCCGGGGCAGGCGCGACGGCAGGCGCGGCGGGTGCTGCAGCCGGGTCCGTGGCGCCGCCCGGCGACGTCGCGCGCGTGAGCGCGTTACGGAACGTCTGGACTTGGGCCGGACCGGCGACCTTGCCTTCGAGAATCTGGGAGGCGAGCACGCCGGAAATGCCGTAGGCCGCCTCATTGGCCTTGTGGTCCACCGCAATCACGGAACCGTCGAGCGCCACACCGGCGAACAGGCCCGAGCTGCGGGAGTAGGAAAGGATCTGGGCGCTCAGCGTTGCGTCGGTGGCAGCGGCCGAGGAGCGCCCGAGCGGACCGGCGGCCGCGCTGGCGTCGGCGCCGAGCGTGACCTTGCCGCCGGCAATGCCCTCGACGCTCTGGCGCGACATCAGCACCAGCACCACGTCGGTCGACTGCACGCCGAATTGCAGCCCGAAATTGACGCCGCCGAGCGTGACGAACACCGGGTTGCTCCAGCTGCCGTCGGGATTGCGCACGGCCATGACACCCTTGCCGCCGCGACCGCCGATCGTCAGCGCCGCCTTGACGACGCCCGGCACGACGACCACACCGTACGCGCGCTCGAGCAGCCAGGTCGGGATCGTCTGCTCGGTGAGGTCGGAGAAGGACTCGAACACCTTGGTCGACTGGTCGATGCGCCGGTCCGTCTTCTCGTCGGCAAACGACGTCGAAGGTGCCACGAGCGACACGGCGAGGAAGGAAGCGAGGACCGAGGCAAGATATCGTTTCATGAGGCTGCGTCACCTGCGCGGTTGAGCTGGCTGGCGTTGTTTCACTTTAGCAGAACGGTCCCGGTGGATGACCCGCGGCCGTCGGGCGCCGATGTGTTCGATGTCCCACGGCTTTGTCCCGCGCGCCTCGCCGAAGTTCCACCCTCGGCCGGCGTGGTCCCGCCTCGCGAGCACCTTGGACGCATCGTGTGGTGCCGCACTCGGGCAAGCCAGTGCCGGCAGAAGTGCGAAATGCCGGGCCGCGCGGCGCCTCTGGTACGATTCGCTCCCAGTCCAATACCCCGACCCACCCGCACCGCGGCCACCCGTCCAGCCTCCGTTCTTTCTCTTCCACCGCGGTCATGCCACGCAAAGACATCTCATTCGCCGCCAAGGACACGGCGCTTCGTGACGACGTGCACACGCTCGGCGCCCTCGTGGGCGAGGTCCTGCGCGAGCAGGGCGGCGATGCGTTGTTCGCGGAGGTCGAGGGCGACCGCCAGCTGGCCATTGGCCGGCGCGACGGTGACTGCACGGCGGGCATCGAACTGGTCGTGCGCGCCGAGACGCGCTCTTCCGAGCAGGCCGCGGACCTGATCCGCGCATTCACGACCTGGTTCCAGATGGTCAACATGGCGGAGAAGGTGCATCGCGTGCGCCGCCGCCGCGACTACCTCAACGACAGCAGCCGGCCGCAGCCTGGCGGCCTCACCGAGTGCTTCCAGCGGCTGCGCACGCTCGGCTACACGCTCGAGCAGACGGTGGCGCTGCTGGGCCGGCTCAGCATCGAACCCGTGCTCACGGCGCACCCGACCGAGTCGACGCGCCGGACGCTGTTGCGGCAGCAGCAGCGCATCGCGAGCCTGCTTATCAGCCGGCTCGACCCGTCGCAGACGCCGGCCGAGCGCCGCATGACGCTCGACCGCGTCCGCACCGAGCTCACGACCGGCTGGCAGACGGCCGAGAACTCACGTGACAAGCTCACCGTCGCGGACGAACGCGAGCACGTGCTGTTCTTCCTGGTCGAGGTCGTCTACGAAATCATCCCGTTGTTCTACGAGGCGATCGAGGAATCGCTCTCGGTCGTCTACGGCGCCGCGGCACATCGGGTCGAGGTGCCCGAGGTGCTGCACTTCGGTTCCTGGGTCGGTGGCGACATGGACGGGCTGCCGGACGTGCACGCCAAGACGATCCGGGAAAGCTGTGCACGTCACCATGCGTTGATCGTCAACCGCTATTTCCTCGAGGCGCTGGCGCTCGCCGAGACGCTGAGCCAGAGCGAGCGGCGCACACCAGGAATCCCGCAGGCGGTCTACGACCGCATCGAGCACTACCGGTCGGTCGTGCCCGCGGCCAAGGCGAGCACGCCGTCGGGCCACGACGAGATGCCGTACCGCGTGCTGCTGAACCAGGTGGCCGAGCGGCTCCGCGCGACCTACGACCACAGCTCGGGCCAGTACGAGCGCGTGGAGCAGCTCGTCGACGACCTGACCATCGTCCTCAATGCGCTGGAGGCCAACCGCGGGCGGTGGGCCGGCATGTTCATGGTGCGTCGATTCCTGCGTCGCGTGCGCACGTTCGGCTTCCACCTCGCGACGCTCGACGTGCGGCAGAACGCCGCGGTGCACCGGCAGATCGTCGGGCGGGCGCTCGGTGAAGAGGGTTGGGAAGGCCGGACCGCAGTGCAGCGCGCCGAACGGTTGCGCGAAGCACTGGCCCGCGACGAGTCGCCGCCCGACACGCTGGAAGCCGCCGCCAAGCGTGCGCTCTGGGTGTTCGAGGCGATGAAGTACTGTCGCCATCGCTACGGCGCGAGTGCCGTCGGGTCCTACGTCGTCAGCATGGCGCGCGACGTCGACGACATGCTCGCGGTGCTGCTGCTGGCGCGCTGGGCCGGCTACGCCGAAAGCGGCTGCGAGGACTTGCCGCTCGACGTGGCGCCGCTTTTCGAGTCGGTGGACGCGCTCGATGCGGCCGGCGACACCCTGCGACGGCTGCTGGCCGACCCGCTGTACCGCACGCACCTGCGCGGTCGTGGCAACCGCCAGGTGGTCATGCTCGGCTATGCCGACAGCAGCAAGGAGGCCGGCATCCTCGCCTCGCGCTGGCTGCTGCGCAAGGCGCAGGTCGCGATGCTCGCGACGTGCGCCGAGGCCGGTGTCGAACTTTCGGTGTTCCACGGCCGGGGCGCGTCGGTGAGCCGCGGCGGCAGTCGCACCGAGGCCGTCGTCAGCAGCCTGCCCGATGCCGTGGCTGCGGGCCGGCTGCGCATGACGGAGCAGGGCGAGACCATCAACGACCGCTACGGCCTGCAGCCGATCGCGTTGCGTACCTTCGAGCAGGCGCTCAACACGCTGGCGCGGGCGTGCGCCGGCGACCGCCGCGAGACCGTCCAGGACGGCTGGACGGAGGCCATTGAGTGGCTGGCGCAGGTGAGCCAGCGCCGTTATCGCGAGTTCGTCCACGACGATCCGGCGTTCTTCGATTTCTTCCAGGCGGTCACGCCAGTCGACGTGATCGAGCGCATGCAGATCGGTTCGCGTCCGCTGGCGCGGCGCGAGGTGGGCACCGGGGTCGACGCGATCCGGGCCGTGCCGTGGAGCTTCGGCTGGTCGCAGAGCCGTCACATGCTGCCGGGCTGGTTCGGCGCGGGCGCCGGCCTCGCCGCGATGATCGAGCGCTTCGGCCAGCCGCTCGCCGACGAGATGTACCAGAAATGGCCGTTCTTCGCGGGCCTGATCGACGACGTCGAGATGCGTCTCGCCCGCGCGGACCTCGGCATCGCGCAGCACTACGAAAAGCTCTACGTCGGCGACGCCGAGCGGTTCGTGCGTCCGATCCGCGAGGAGTACGAGCGGACCCGCGAGCTGGTCCTGCGGCTCAAGGGCTGTCACCGCCTGCTCGACTCGGAACCGACGCTGCAGCGGTCGATCTGGCTGCGCAACCCGTACGTCGACCCCATCCACCTCATGCAGGTCGAGTTGCTGCGCCGCTGGCGCGCGGCGGGCTCGCCGGGCGACAAGGGCCTCGCGCTCGAGGACCCGAACCGCCAGTTGTTCCAGGCGCTCGTCGCGTCGGTCAACGGCATTGCCCACGGGTTGCAGGGGACGGCCTGATCGCGTCGCAGGCACGACGCGCCGTCGTGTGCATGCGTGTGCCGGCGATCAGCGAGCGCTTGCTGCGTTTTCCCTTGTTGACTGCGCCCGGAGCCGGCGTTAGCGTCCGCTGGTCAAAAAAGCGCCGCCTGGTCGCGACGCATCGCCGCATCAACGCAAGAACCTAGTCGAGGGAGATGGACTACATGGCAGCGAAGAAAAAGGCGCGCCGAAAGGCCGCCGTGAAAGCGAAGAGCACCGCCAAGAAGCGCCGGGTGGTTGCGAAGGCCAAGCGCGTCGTGGCCCGGAAGCCCGCACGTGTTGCGGCAAAGCGAAAGGCCAAGGTTGCGAAGGTCGCCAAGGCCCGCAAGCCGGCGAAGACCGCAAAGGGCCGCGTTGCCGCCGTGCGCGCCGCCGCGAAGAAGGCCCCGGCACGCACGCGCGCTGCCGTGAAGCGCGCCGTCCGCAAGCTGCCGCCGGCCGCCCAGCAGGCCGTGAAGAAGGCGGAGAAAGCCATCATCGTCGCCCGCAAGAAGGCGGTGAAGACGGTCGCGGCCGCTCAGGCATCGGCCGAGAAGCAGGCCACGACGGCGATCGAGCAGGCGAAGGAACTCGCGACCAAGGTCACCGAGTCGGTGCAGAGCGCCGTCGGCAACCTGGTGCCGGGCGACCAGCGCTGAGCCAGGCTCTTGCCGCACACTCCCGCCACGAGCGGGGGTGCGCGGCCGCCCCGGCTGCAACGACACGGCCGGCCGGGGCACGTTTGATACCTGAGGGCGTTACCGCACGACCCGTCCTCTTCGTGGAGGATGGGTATGTTCGCGCGTGGGTGAACGTGCCGACGGCGCCCGTCGCCGCGTCTGGATCGATTCGGCGCTAGAACCGTCGGCGGGACGGCAGCGCGGCCAGGTAGTCCGGACAGCGCTCGCAGGGGACGCAGGCTTCGCCCTCGGCACTCGCGTATTCGCGGTCCCACGGCAGCAGGACCTCCACGCCGTCCTCGAGCCGGCGCAGCTTGGGCAGGATCGGCGGCACCTCGCGCGTGCGTTCCGCCTCCAGCATGCGGGCGAGGCCCCCGTGGCGCGCGTGGCTGCGCCACAGGTCCTGCAGCGTCGCGATGGTCGGCGGCGCCATGCGCATCTCGCCGGCCGCCATCCGCGCATCGATCGATTGCTCGTCGAGCCAGGCGTGCTGGGTCAGCTCCGACCGGTCCACGCTCGCCTCCTGGCCCGGCGGCACCTGCACGGCGAAGAAGCGCGTGTCGAAGCGCTTCCGCTCCATGGACGGTGTGATCCAGTGCGCCCAGTACACCAGCCGGTCGAGCTCGAGTTCCAGATCCTGCGTGAGCAGCAAGTCGACAAAGGCCTGAGCGCTCGTCGCTGCGGCGCGGAGCGCGTCGTCGCCGGCGAGCCCGGTCGGGGTGGCGTCGCTGCGCTCGAGACGGTTGCCACGCGGTCGCCGTCGCGCCAGCAGCACGCCGCTTTCCTCGAACGTTTCGCGGCAGGCCGCCACACAGAGGCCGAGCGCGCGCTCGGCGTCGAGCGGCTGACCGTCGAGGTCGAGCATGCGCGCCCGCAGCGACGCGACACTTGCCGCGGTCGCGTGCGCGGTGATCGCCGGTGCAAGGTCGGCAGGCTCCATGCGGCCGCCCGGGAACACCCAGAGCCCGCCCATGAACGACAGTCCGGCCGCACGCTGGGTCAGCAGCACTTCGAGACGGCCACCGCCGTCGTCGCTTTCGCGCAGCAGGATCACCGTGGCGGCGGGTGCCACAGTCGTTGCCGCCTCCGGCGTCACGAGCGCTCGGCCTCGCGCCGCCGTCATCAGACGAGCTTCACGAGCTGCTTGCCGAAATTGCGTCCGTGCAGCATGCCGATGAATGCCTCGGGTGCTGCCACCAGCCCCTCGGCGACGGACTCACGATAGCGGATGCGGCCACCGGCGACGCCGCGCGCGAGCTCAGCGAGCGCCTGCGGCCAGGCCTCCATGTGCTCCGAGACGATGAACCCCTGCAGCTTCAGTCGCATCACGAGCAGCGCGCGCACGTTGCGCAGCGCAATGTCGCCGCCTTCATAGCCGGCGATGAGTCCGCACAGCGCGATGCGCCCGAACGGGTTCATGCGCGACAACGCAGCGTCGAAGCCGACGCCGCCGACGTTCTCGAACACACAGTCGATGCCGTTCGGGGCGGCCTCCTTCAGCGCGAGGCTCATCGATTTCACGTCGGTGTGCTGGCGATGGTCGAGACAGGCGTCGAAGCCGAGCTCGTCGCGTACGTAAGCGCATTTCTCCGGGCCGCCGGCGATGCCGACGGCGCGACACCCGGCGATCTTGGCGAGCTGTCCAACCACCGAGCCCACGGCCCCGCTCGCGGCGGAGACGAGCACCGTCTCCCCGGGCTTCGGCTCGCAAATGCGGTTGAGGCCGTACCACGCCGTGACGCCCGGCATGCCGACCGCACCGAGGTAGGCCGACAGCGGCACGAGGTTCGGGTCGACCTTGTTGAGCATTTTGCCGTCGCTGAGGCCGTATTCCGCCCAGCCGAGCTGACCGACGACGGCGTCGCCCGGCTTGAACGCCGAGTGTCGCGAGGCCTCGACGATGCCGACCGTGCCGCCGACCATCGTCTCGTCGAGCGCTTGCGGCGCCGCGTAGGATTTCGACTCGTCCATGCGGCCGCGCATGTAGGGGTCGAGCGAAAGGTAGTGGTTGCGCACGAGCACCTGGCCGTCCGCAACCTCAGGGAGCGGGACTTCCTCGAGCCGGAAGTTGTCCGGGGTCACGGCACCCGTTGGTCGGCGGGCGAGAACGATGCGGCGGTAGGTGGACGGCGTGCTCATAGCAATGAACTCCGGTGCAACTCGGTTCGCCCATGCGATTGCCGTTTCCACGATGCAAGCACCGACATGGCGCTGGCCGACGAGCAGTTGCCTCTGTGGGGCGGCGATCCGGCTGTCAAGACTCCGCTGACGCGTATTGAGCCGTCGACAATGCGATATTGCAAGTTGGCTCGGAAACTCGAACTGGTGAGGTCATCAATAAGCCAACACGCGAGTCAATGGTCGGCTGCGAAGTTCCACTTGTCGTGCGCGACAACGATGTCAGCGATTTGATCTTCGCAGAATGGAATCGCCGCCAAGCCCTTGATGCGTGTGATGAAGCCCGCC
>DATMIB010000105.1:0-6081 GCA_035554635.1 Steroidobacteraceae bacterium
CCGCGACGTTGCATGAGCCGGCCGGTCTCGTCGTCGGTGCAGCGCTGCGCGCGCAACGCCGGATCGTCGAGCGCGGCCCGGTCGAGCGCCGTGGCGTGTTCGCACTCGTGGAACGTGACGAGGTCGGACGCGGAGAGCAGGACGCGGTCGAGGTGTCGTCGCAAGTCGGATCAGTTCCTTCTGGTCTGGGCGTGCACTCTGCCCGTCCATGGGCTCACCACGTGAGCCTGTCGCACCGCGCACGGGCGGGAGGCCTCGCGCCACACGCCATTGTACTGCGGCGACGCGCCATGCCTCGACGATGGACGCTCCCTGAGGACGGTTTGTTCGCGCAGGCTGAAGCGGAGCATACCGTACCCGAGGGCTGCGCTTCGCCGATGGTCCGGATCGCTGTCGCGCAGTGTCGCGGGAGATTCCACTCATTGCCGGCGGTGTGCCATCGCGCCGGCCGCCGCGCCGTTGCCGCAGAACCCGATGCAACTCCCGCTTCGATTCGGTAGCGTCCCGTTGGTCCGTACCGCCACGGTGGCGAAAGGGAAGACCGGCCAAGGACGGCAGAGATGACGACACCCAACCCAGTATTGCGAGCGGCTGTCGGCGATCGAGGACGCGTCATCGGCGCATGCGTGATTGCGGCGGGCGCATTCCTGCTGCCTTGTGTCGCGGGGGCGCAGGCGGTCGACACGGAACTGGTCAGTGTGACGGCGTTCAGCCGGGCCGCGGCCGGCGGCAGCGCGCTGGAGGGCACTTCGTCGCTGAGCGCGAATGGTCGCTACGTCGTTTTCCGGTCGTGGCGCTCGACGCTGGTCGCGAAAGACACGAACGGCAGCTCGGATATCTTCGTGCGGGATCTTGCAACGGCGACAACCGAGCGCGTCAGCGTGTCGTCGAGCGGCCTGCAGATGAAGGCCGGTAGCCGGGCCCCGGTCATCAGCGCCGATGGCCGCTTCGTGGCTTTCCAGTCCAAGGCCGCCAATCTGGTCCCAGGCGACGACAACGAAGCCGAGGACATCTTTCGCCATGACCGCTGGACGGGCCGGACGATCCTGGTCAGTCGCGCCTCGAACGGTGCGCGTGGGAATGCGGGCTCCTTCGCGCCCGCCATCAGTGCGAACGGCCGGTTCGTCGCGTTCATGTCGAATGCCGGCAATCTCGCACCGGGCGCGTCCGGCTGGTATCGCAGCGTCTATGTGCGTGACGTCTGGCGCGGCACGACCCGGCTCGTCAGCGTCAATACCCAAGGGGAGGAGGGCCAGGGGGACGCCATTTCGCTCGTGATCAGCGCCGACGGCCGTTATGTGGCCTTCGCGTCCGGTGCCGGCAACCTGGCAGCCAACGACGTGAACGGCGGCTACGACGTGTTCGTGCGCGACCTCCAGGTCGGTGTCACAGAATTGATCAGCGTCGCGGTCGATGGGGTGTCCGGCCAATCATTCAGCCTGGATCCGGCGATCAGTGCCGATGGCCGGTACGTTGCGTTCACGTCCTGGGTTCGTAACCTGGTGCCGAACGACGTGAACGGATACCACGACGTGTTCGTGCGCGACCGGCAGACGCGCACGACCGAACGGGTCAGTCTCTCTGCCAACGGCGCGGAGCTGTCGTGGGGCGCGGCCGGCCCGACGGTCAGCGGCAACGGTCGATACGTGACGTTCGTCTCCACGGACCCGAACGTCGTCAGTGGGGACACCAACGGCGTTCCCGATGCGTTCGTGCGAGATCGGCAGCTGCAGGCCGTCACACGCGTGAGCGTCGGCATCGACGGCGTCGAAGGGTTTTCGCCTGAAGGCGTTACGGCGTCGATCAGCGCGGACGGCAAGACGGTCGCGTTCGACACGTACTCCCCGGGCCTCGTGCCGAACGATACCAACTCCAGTCAGGACGTCTTTGTCCGCACGCTGGCGACGCCGACGGGGGGCGCAACGAACCCCTCGAACTGATCACGACGGCACGCCGGTCCCCCGGTACACGCGTCCTCCAGCTCAGGCCCAGCCAACCGGTACGCAGGCGCGCCGCCTGCTGGCATCCGTTCGTATACGTAGTTGCGAACGATTATCGTTGTCACTAGCATTTGGCCCGGTAAAACCAACCGGGCATTCGCCACCATGTACAAGACTCGAGCGCCGCGCAACCTCCTGATTTTGATGGCAGTCCAGGCGGCTAGTGCCGGCACCGCCCAGGCCGACGACGCCGGGGTCATCGAGGAGGTCGTGGTCTCGGCGACCCGCATGGACGTCCCGATCAGTGCCCTGCCGTCGACCTTCGAGGTCATCAACCGGGACGCACTGGAGATGCAGACGCAGATCGGCGGGTCCGCGGTTGATGCGGTCGCGGCACTCGTGCCCTCCTTTTCGCCGACGCGGCAGAAGCTGTCGGGCTCCGGCGAGACGCTGCGTGGCCGGTCGCCGCTCTACCTCGTCGACGGCGTGCCGCAGTCCTCGCCGCTGCGCGACGACAGCCGTGACGGCTTCACGATCGACCCGTTCTTCATCGAGCGCGTCGAGGTCATCTTCGGCTCCAACGCGATCCAGGGCATCGGCGCGACCGGCGGCGTCGTGAACTACGTCACCGTGCCCTCGCCGCGTGAAGGCGACGGTTGGGGCGGCAGCCTCCTGACCCAGGGATCCGTCGAGGGCGGCGGCGAGGACGACGGCTTTGGCTACAAGGTCGCCGGGCGCATCGGTCGCGACTTCGGCGTGCTCGACTTCACGGTCGGCGCGGCGTACGAGCAGCGCGGGGCGTACTACGACGCGAACGGCCTGCGCGTCGGCCACGACGGCGCACAAGGCGAGACGCAGGACTCCACGAGCAACTCGGTGTTCGGCCGTCTCGGCGTCGACGTCGGCGACAGCGGCCGGTTGGAGCTGATGGCGAACCATTTCGAACTCGAGGGCGACGGCGACTACGTGACCATCGCCGGTTCGCGTGCCGACGGCATCCCGACCAGCGCCGTGCGCGGCACGCCCGAGGGCGACACGCCGATGAACGAGGTCACCACCGTGTCGCTCACCTACACGGACACCGACCTGTTCGGCGGCCGGCTCTCGGGCCAGCTCTACTACAACGACTACGAGGGCGTGTTCGGCGGCGGCACGTTCGTGAACTTCCAGGACGCGTCGATCGCGCCGGTCGGCACGCTGTTCGACCAGTCGGCCAACAACTCCGAGAAGCGCGGCTTCAAGCTCGCCTACGACCGCGGCGTCGAGCGCCTCGACGGCTTCCGCTACGTGCTCGGCCTCGACGGCATCCGCGACGAGACTTATCAGGCGCTCGTGCAGACCGACCGCCTCTGGGTGCCGGAGACGGCGTTCGAGAGCCTCGCGCCGTTCGCGCAGTTGCACCAGGCGCTGTGGGACGACCGCGTGAACCTCGCCGCCGGCGTGCGGTACGAAGACGCGACGCTCGAAGTCGACGACTACACGACGCTCGCCTCGTACGGCTCGCAGCAGGTCGGCGGTGGCAGCCCGCACTTTACCGAGACGCTCGTGAACTACGGCGTCACGTACGCGCCGGTCGACGGCCTGACGCTGTATGCCTCGTACGCAGAAGGCTTCACGATGCCCGACGTCGGCCGCGTGCTGCGCGCCGTGAACGTGCCCGGCCAGGACATCGACACGTTCCTCGACGTCTCCCCGATCGTCACCGACAACACCGAGGTCGGCGCGGAATACAGCGTCGGGCCGGTGGACCTCTCGGCGGCGTATTTCTGGTCGCAGGCCGACAAGGGCCAGTTCCTCGTGCTCGTCGACGGCGTCTACGAGGTGCAGCGCCAGCGCACCGAGATCGA
Source organism: Steroidobacteraceae bacterium (assembly GCA_035554635.1). GTDB lineage: Bacteria > Pseudomonadota > Gammaproteobacteria > Steroidobacterales > Steroidobacteraceae > RPQJ01. The sequence goes on from DATMIB010000105.1 coordinate 3,788, forward strand.
CGGCCTCGAACTCTCCGCGCGCTGGCGCACGCCGGTCGAAGGCCTTGCAGTCGCCGCGTCCTACGCCGCGCTGAACGGCCAGACGGACTCCGACGGCAACGGCAAGGTCGATGCGGACCTCGACGGCAGCAACATCGCGCCGGACCGCGCGCTGCTCGCCCTCGACTACGCACGCGGCAACTGGAGCGCGCGCGTGCAGGGCCAGTTCTACCTGTCGCGCGAATTCGCCGGCGGCGATCCGCGCAACGACTTCGAGGGTTACGAACTGGTCGATGCCTGGCTCAGCTACCAGGCCCCGTTCGGCGACCTCACGCTCAGCGCGCAGAACCTCTTCGACGAGCAGTACATCTCCTACTTCTCCGACACGACGGGCCCCACCGACGACCTGCGGTACTTCGCCGGGCGCGGGCGCGTGATCACGCTCGGGTACCAGAAGAAGTTCTGATGCGCCTGCTGCGCGCCCTGCATGCCTGGGCGGGGCTGTTGCTGGCCCTGCTCGTGGCGACAATCGCGCTCAGCGGCGCGTTGCTGGTCTTCAAGGGCGATTACCTGCGCGCGGTGTTTCCGGCCGCGCGACAGGTGCCCGCGACCGATGCCGCCGCGCTCGGCGCCGTGGTCGACCGCGTCGAGCAGCAGTTCGGCGACGAAGCGCGGTCGGTCGTGTTCGGCACCGCCCGCATGGGGTTGCACCAGGTCCACCTCGTCGACGGCGGCGGTGCCTACGTGGACCGCGCAGGTAATATCGTCGATCGCTGGTCACCCCGCGCGCGGCCGGAGATCTGGCTGTTCGACCTGCATCAGAAACTGCTCGCGGGTGATACCGGTCACGTCGTTGGCGGCGTCGCCGGACTCCTGGTCGCCGTAATGACCGTCACCGGCCTGGTCGTCTGGTGGCCGGGCGGCGTGCGCAGTTTCCGCGGTCGCCTGTGGCCCGGTTCGACCAAACGCCCGGCGTTGCTGGCGCACCATCGCGACCTCGGCCTCGTCGCGGCGCTCCCGCTGCTGTTGTCGTCGCTCACGGGCGCGGCGCTGGTCTTTTCGGACGAGGCGAAAGCCGTGCTGTCGTTCCTGCTGCCACAAGGCGAGGTCGCGACGACGGCCACTGCGACGGCAGCGTCCGCGGCAGCGATACCGACTGCGGTCACGAACGGAGAGGGATGGGCTGCAGTGCTGACGCGGGCCCAGGCCCGGTTCCCGGACGCAACGCTGCGCATCGTCGCTTTTCCGCGCGAAGAGCCTGGCATCGCCACGGTCCGGCTCAAGCAACCCGCCGAATGGCATCCCAACGGCCGCACGCGCGTGACGCTGGCGCTCGCCTCGGCGACGGTCGTCTCTGCCCACGACGCGACTCGCGAGCCGTTGTCCGCGAGGGTCTACAACGCGTCGTATCCGCTGCACGCGGCGCGCATCGGTGGTCGCGCGTACGAGGTCCTGGTCGCGGGCGCCGGCCTCGCGCTCGTGTTGCTCAGCCTCGTTGGCGCCTATTCGTTCGGGGCGCTGCAGGTTCGCCGCACGAGGCGACGTCTCGAGGAGACCGCTGCGGCGCGGCTCGCGGCGGCGACGCCCGCTCGCAACGACTGACGCGCGCTCGGGCGTGATGCGACGTGCCTTCGCCCGTTCGGGCCTGGTGCGACGCGTTACTGGGCCGTGTATCGCGCCGTGTAGGTCGTGTCGGCGGCAGGCGTTCGAATCGTATGGCTGCGTGCGCCGCCGTCCGACCAGGACGCGTAGGCCCAGGTGCGACCGCCGGCGGTCTGCGGCGAGACCGCTTCGAGCTTGCGCTGCATGCCGACCACGCCGACGAACCGGTAGGGCGTCGACACCGGCTGGCCGTCGAGCTTCAGCTGCAGGCCGGTCGGGTTGGTGGCGAGCGTGACCGTGCTCTTGCGCGGCTGTATGTCGCGTCGCACGGTGCGCGTGAGCCCGGCGGAATCCTGGACGCGCAGGTGAATCCGGTAAAAGACGTTGGGTGAGGTCTCGCCGGTCACCGGGATCGTGAACGACCCGCTTTTCGCGCCGGTCCTCGGCGGCAGGAACGGGTGGACGTGGTCGTCGTGGTGCAGCGTGACCCACCACGTGAAGGCGCTCGCCGGCAGCACGCCGTCCTCCGCGTCATTCCCGGTGCCGGCGTAACTGATCAAGTTGCCCGCGGCATAGCTCGTGCCCGCGACCGGCTGCGTGATGCTCGCCGTCGGCACAGCGTTCTGCAGCACCGTCAGTTGCGCCGCGTCGCTGGTCGCACGGCCGTAGGCGTTGGAGACGACGACGTCGAACAACGCGCCGTTGTCCACGGA
>DATMIB010000106.1:0-13947 GCA_035554635.1 Steroidobacteraceae bacterium
AGTCGCACCCTCGGCCAAAAACGCGAACGCCCCGCACTGGGCGGGGCGTTGGGGATAAGTGTCGGAGAGGGTGGGATGGATTCGGTGCGTCGCAACGCACCTCACCCCGTCGGGGCGCCTCGATGGCTCGCGCAATCGAGGCGTCCACATCGGCACTGCCGATGTGTCGAACCCACGGTCCGTGGGTTCGCGTCCACCCCTCGGGCCACATACGAAAAACGCCCCTTGCGGGGCGTTTTTCACCGTATGTGGCGGAGAGGGTGGGATTCGAACCCACGTGGGGCGTTTAAGCCCCCATCCGATTTCGAGTCGGCGCCGTTATGACCGCTTCGGTACCTCTCCGGCGGGCCGCGCATTCTATAGCAGCCCGATCCGGAGCACCACCCGCGCGTGGCGGCTGGGCCGAAGGCACAATGCCGCCCGGCCGCTGGCGGCCAGCACCACGCATGAAAGTCCTCCTCGCCCTCATTGCAACGCTGTTCCTGGCCACCTGTGGCCAGCCGCCGTCGTTGCTCGAACAGGTGCTGGAACAAGGCGAACTGCGCGTCGTCACGCGTAACAGCCCGGACGCCTATTACCTCGGCAGCCAGGGCCCCGAAGGCCCGGCGTACGAGCTCGCCAGCCGCTTCGCCGAACACCTCGGCGTGCCGCTGCGGCTCTACACGGTACGGACGCGCGAGGAAGCGATCGAGGAAGTCGCGGCCGGTCGTGCCCACGTGGCCGCGGCGGGCCTCACGACCGGCTTCCGGCTGCCGCACGGCGCCGAGTACGGCCCCGGCTACCAGCTCGTGCGCGAGCACCTCGTCTACCGGCGTCGCACCGCGCGGCCCGGCAACGTGGTGCAGGCCGCCCGCGGCCAGATCGAGGTCGCGGCCGGCAGCGCCCACCAGCGCACGCTCGAGGAACTGCGGGTCAAGCACCCCGAGCTCGTCTGGGTCGAACGCGCCGACACCGACACCGAAGAGATCCTGTCCGAGATTTCGGACGGCGAGGTCCAGTACACGCTCGCCTCCTCGACCGAGTTCGCGCTGAACCGGTCGGTGCACCCCGAACTTGCGATCGCGCTCGACCTCTCGCCGCAACGCGCGCTCGCCTGGGTGGTGGGCACGGGCGGCCACGACGCCAGCCTGCTGTCGCGCGTCAATGCGTTCTTCGTGCTGGCGCGACGCGAAGGAACGGTCACCGCATTGCTGCAGCGCTACTACGGCGAGGACCAGCGCTTCGACTACCTGCTCTCGCGCAATTTCATGGAGCACGTCGCGACGCGGCTGCCGCAGTACCAGGCCTGGTTCCAGGAAGCCGCCGGAGTACACGGGCTCGACTGGCGCCTGCTGGCCGCGATGGGTTACCAGGAATCGAAGTGGGATCCGGGCGCCGTGTCGTTCACCGGCGTGCGCGGCCTGATGCAGCTCACCGAGGACACCGCCGCCCGCATGCGCGCCGGCGACCGCAGCGACCCGCGCTCGAGCATCTTCGGCGGCGCGAAGTACCTCGCGCACATGTTGCGCGCCATGCCCGTGCGCATCGCCGAGCCAGACCGCACGTGGCTCGCCGTCGCGGCGTACAACGTCGGCCTCGGCCACCTCGAGGATGCGCGCGTGCTCACGCAAGCCCAGGGCGGCAATCCCGACCGCTGGGAAGACGTTCGTCGTCACCTGCCGCTGCTGAGCCAGGAGCGCTGGTACACACAGACCAAGCGTGGTTACGCGCGCGGCTGGGAGCCGGTGCGTTACGTCGACAACGTACAGTCGTACCTCAACATCCTGCAGGTGGCGAGCACGAACGCGCACGGCGCCCTGCCCGACGCGCAGGCCGAAAACACGCGCGTGCGGCGCTGAACCGACTCACGTGCAGGACGCGCGGCACCGAAACCGCGCGGCGCGATCGCCCTGCTCGTCGCCCCCTTAAGCGCGGCGGCGCGAGACGAAGAACTCGCGCAGCAGCGTGCTGCATTCCTCGCCGAGAATGCCCGGCACGACCTCGAGCCGGTGGTTCAGCGCCGGGTTCTGCACGACGTTGAAGATGCTGCCGCAGGCGCCGGCACGCGGGTCTGTCGCGGCGTAGACGAGTCGCTGCACGCGCGCGTGCACCATCGCACCCGCGCACATGGCGCATGGCTCGAGCGTCACGTACAGCGTCGTGCCGAGGAGCCGGTAGTTGTCGATGCACGCGGCGGCAGCGCGCAGCGCGACCATCTCTGCGTGGGCGGTCGGATCGCGCGTCGAGATCGGCCGATTGAAGCCCTCGGCGACGATCTCGCCGTCGCGCACGATCACGGCCCCGACCGGGACTTCGCCCGCCGCTTCCGCCTCGCGTGCGAGCGCGATCGCCCGGCGCATGTAGAACTCGTCGTCGGCTGTCATCGGGTCAGTCCGTGCCGTCGCCGCTGCCGTCGCCCTCGTCCTCGAGCGCGCGGTGCTGCAGGCCGAGGAAGATCGGCTCGTCGTCATCGACGTGGATGTTGATCTTGGCGTTGAAGACCGGACGCGTGCGGCCATGCTTGTCCGCGACCAGGAAGCTCGAGGCCTCGAAGCCGCCGTCGGCACGGCCGTGGCCGGTGACGTAGCAGCGGATGTCGGCGATGCGATGGTTCGCGACGGCGAGACCGCGCAGCTGCTGCAGCGACTGGTTGGTGCGCTCGATGAAATCGACCGTGCCGAGCATCTGCGGCGTGCCGTCCGCGGCGCGAGACTCGATCGCGAAGTCGCCGAGCAGGATCTGCCCCGGCCGCGACTTCTCGATCATGCGCGAGAGTTCGATCGTGACGTGCCCGACGATGTAGCTGAAGGTCGTCGGGTTGAGCGCCTCGACCTGGTAGAACTCGTAGTGCTCGCCGACGTGGAACGCCGCGCGCAGTTGCGGCACCGGGAAGTGCTTCGCCTTGCTGCGTGCGACCGCGTTGTCGGCCAGGATCAGCATCAGCAGCTTGTACAGCGCGACGTTCGCCTCCGGCGTGTGCGCGCGGTTCCAGATGTAGAAGCCGTCGCCGGTCGAGGAACGCGCGAAGTTGATCTGCACGTCCTCGGAGATCAGCTGGCGGTACGCGGAATTGACCGAGTAGCTCAGGCTGTTGAGCATCGCCACCTGCTCGAGCGGCGAATGCAGCGAAAACCCGACCGCGTCGAGCAGCATCACCGCGCGTTCGCGCACGAGCGTCACGCCGTAGCGACGGACCAGGCCGCTGACGAGCTCGGGATCGATGGCACTGTCGGGCCGGGCGGGCACGCGCACGACGTGCGCCGCGGGCCCGAGCGTGCGCGTCAGCGCGGCGAACTCGGCGGGCGTCGTCTGCTTGGGGCGCGCCAGCAGTTCCATGATGAAGCGTTGCGCCTCGGTCGCCGCGTCACCGTTGGAGCGGAAGGGTTCCAGCAAGCCGTAGTGCCGGATCTGCAGGAAGCGACGCTCGGCCTCGTCCCGCGTCCAGACGAGCACCATGTTCTCGCCGAGGTTCCAGCTGTCGAACAGCGCCTCGTCGAGCGCGGCCAGCTCGGCACGCACCGCCGGCTCGATGGTCGGGTCGGTGCCGATCGTGCTTGCGACGGTTTCGAGCCAACTGGAGCGTTTCATGCGGCCCTGCCACGCTGCATCACGAACTCCTCTCGTTTCGAGTCTGTTGTCGAGGAGGTCGCATCAGGTGCCGGAATCCATCACGGCACGGACCGTCTGGACCAGGACCGCCTGCGTTTCGACGCAGTTTATCCTACTGTCGTGGCGCGGGAGGAGCGGGTTCTCCGCTCGACGGCGGCGCGAGCGACGGTGCTGGGGGCGTCGGTGACGAGGCGACGACACCCGCCTCGCGCTCGAGCGATTCGAGCCGCGTCAGCACCGCGCACGTGGCCTGCAGGTGCAGCACCGTGGGCCGCCAGTCGACGGCGGCGGACGCATCGGCCAGCGTGGCCGCGCCGGCGCCCTCGCCCGCCGCGACGTCGTGCCGCGGAATGCGTCGACAGCGGTCCGCCACGCTGCGGATCTTGTCGGCAAGACCCTCGGGCACCGGTGCCGCACCCTTGCGCAACGCGTCGGCGAGCGCCTCGCCGAACAGCAGCGACGCGGCAAAGAGTCGGATCGCACGCCGGTCGTAACGCGCGGCCATCTCGGCCACGTTGCGTGCGGCGAGCCGTCCGCGCAGCGACCAGCGTGCCGCATAACGCGAGGCGTCGATGCCGGCGCCGAGCGCGACCAGGCTCTCGTGTGCGGCCGTGAACGAGCGCAGGGCTGCCTGTGCCTTGCGCACGTCCTGCGCGGCCGCGGCGTCGGCGGCGATGTCGAACGCGCGTGCAAGGCGCACCAGCAGGTTGTCGGCGGCCGTGTCGATCACGCGCACCGGGTCCGGGGTCAGCAGCACCTGGCTGAACAGCAGGCCGACCGAGACACCGATCGCAACGTCCTCGAGGCGCGCGAGCCCTGCGTTTTCCGGGCCGAGCGCGAGCACGAGCACGGCCGAGACGCCGGCCTGGATCGACACGACAGGCGCCATGCCGAACGACGCGGCGATGAGCATCGAGGACACCGTTGCGAGCACGAGCCGCAGCAGCGACAGGCCCTCGGGCACGAGAAACCCTTGCGGCAGCAGCAGCGCGGCTTCGCCGACGACGATGCCGGTCGCGACGCCGAGCATCAGGCCCACGGCTTGCCGACCGTGGCTCGGCAGGCCCGGCGACAGGCACACGATCGCGCTGACCGCGGCGAAGACCGGATGCGAGTGGCCGAACAGCCACGCGGCCAGCAGCCATGCGAGACCGGCCGCGACCGCGGAGGTCGTCGCATCGCGCCACGCCGACGCGATCCGGTCGCCGAAGACTTCGAACACGCCCTTGGGCGACATCGTCCCTGGTCCTATGACAGCAGCTGCGCGACGAGCGGCGCCGCGAGCACGTTGAGCAAGCCGACGAACACCATGACGAGCCCGGCGACCGCACCCTCGCGCTCGCCGATCTGCTGCGCCCGCGCGGTGCCGGCGCCGTGCGCGCCGACGCCATAGAGTGCGCCACGGGCGAGCGTCGTCGCCACCGGCACGCGCGCGAGGATCAAGTCGCCGATCACGGCGCCGGCGACACCGGTGATCACGACGAACACCGCGGTGAGGTCGGGCACGCCACCGATCGCACGCGAGACGTCCATCGCGAACGGTGTCGTGACCGAACGCGGCAACAGGCTCAGACGCAGGGCGCCGTCGAGCCCGACCAGTGTTGCGAGCGCCCAGCTCGAAACGACCGCGGTCAAGCTGCCGGCGACCGTGCCGACGAGCAGCACGGGCCATTGCCGCAGGATCAGCGAGCGCTGCTGGTAGATCGGAATCGCGAACGCGACCGTCGCGGGGCCGAGCAGCAGCACCAGCCAGCCGGTGCCGCCGATGTAGTCGCGGTAGCTCGCGTGCGCCGCGAGCACGACGAGCGCGACCAGCACCGGCGTGGTCGCGAGCGGCATGAGCCACCAGCGCGACCAGCGACGATGGACGCGCTTGGCGAGCAGGTACGCACCGATCGTGACCGCCGACCAGAGCACGGCGTGCGGCGCCGACTCAACGATATTCACGGCGGGCCCGGGCGCGGTCGGCGTTCCAGCGGAAACTGCGGTCGACGACAAAGGCCGTGACCAGCATCACTGCCGCGGTGCTGGTCAGGATCACGAACAGCACCTTGAGCCCGGTCAGGCCGACGAACTCGCGGTGATCGAGCACCGCCAGCACGGCCGGTACGAAGAACAGCAGCATGTCGGCGAGGAACCATTGCGCGCCGCGACGGACGCTCGACTCGCGCACGCCGCGGGTCGCCACCAGCACGAACAGCAGCGCGAGCCCGATCACGGCGCCGGGCACCGGCAGGCCGGCGACGCGTACGAGCGCCTCGCCCGCCAGCCAGAAGACGACGATGGCGCCGGCCTGCAGCGCGACGCTGCGGTCGAGCAGCGCGGCGGCTTCACCGCGTAGGTTCATGGAATCGGGTCCTCTGCGTGCGTCCGTGGAATCTACGCGTGGTTCCGGTATGCTCAAAATGACATGTTCGACTGACACCTATTCCAGAATCGACTAGCCATGGATTTCCGCACGCTGCGTGCTTTTGTCGAGGTGGTGCGCCAGGGCGGCTTTTCGCAGGCCGCCCGGACCGTCTTCGCGACCCAGTCCACGGTCAGCAAGGCCGTGAAGCAGCTCGAACAGGAGGTCGGCATGCCGCTGCTCGAGCGGCTCGGCCACCGCAACGTGCTCACCGCCGCCGGCGAAGTCGTCTACCGCCGCGGCGTGAAGCTGCTCGCCGACCGCGACGACCTGCTCGTCGAGCTCGACGAGGTGCGGGGCCTCAAGCGCGGCGTGCTCAAGCTCGGCCTGCCGCCGGTCGGCAGCAACACGCTGTTCGCGCCGCTGTTCGCGGTCTATCGCCAGCGCTACCCCGGCATCGAAGTGCAACTGGCCGAGCACGGCAGTGCGCAGCTCGAGGAGATCCTGCGCATGGGCGAGATCGACTTCGCGGGCATGCTGCTGCCGACCTCCGAGGAGTTCGACTGGCAGGCCGTGCGCCGCGAACCACTCGTGGCGCTGCTACCGTCACAGCATCCGCTGGCCACGCGCGAGGCCGTAACGCTCGTCGACTTGCGTGAGACGCCGTTCATCATCTTCGAGACCGGCTTTTCGCTGCACCGGATGATCCTCGACGCGAGCCGCCGTGCCGGTTTCGAGCCCAGCGTCGTCGCGCGCAGCAGCCAGATCGACTTCATGCTCGGACTGGTGGCGGCCGGGCTCGGCGTCGCCTTCCTGCCGCGCATGATCGCGAACCAGCGAGCGACGCCCGCCGTGCGCCAGGTGCTGCTCGACGAGCCGGGCACCGAGTGGAACATGGCGATGGTGTGGCGCCGCGGCGCTTACCTGTCGGAAGCGGCGAAGGCGTGGCTCGCGCTCGTGCGCGAGGTGCATGGCATGCCGCCCACACCGACACCTGGACCGGGACCTGCGCAGCCTGAAGCCGGGCGAGCGATCAGCGCCCGTCGTTCGAGTCCGCCGGATCGTCGCCGTACCGGGCGACCGGCAGGCTCCAGTCGCGCCAGATCGCCGCGAGCCTGAGCGCAAGGCAGGCGGCAGCTGCGACGACGGCGGTCGGTACGGTCGGCCAGCCCTGCAGGTAGCCGGCGACGACGACCGCGGCAGCAACGAGCGCCGCCACGGCATAGAGGTCGCGTTGCAGCACGGCGGGTGTGCGGGCGACCAGCAGGTCACGCACGATGCCGCCGCCGATGCCGGTGAGCATCCCGAGCAGCGCCGCCATCATCGGGTTCAACTGGAATGCCAGCGCCTTGGTCGTGCCCGCGACGGCGAAAAGCGCGAGGCCGGCGGCGTCGAACACCAGGATCGGTCGTTGCAGCCGGGCGATCGGCGCGTGCCAGAAAAAGATCAGCAGCCCCGCCGCCATAGCCACCGTGCAATAGCGCCAGTCGGCAATCGCGGCGGGCGGCGTGGACCCGATCAGCAGGTCCCGCGTGATTCCCCCCGCACTGGCGGCGGCGAACGACAGCACCAGCACGCCGAACAGGTCGAGCCGGTGCCGCACGCCCTGCATCGCCCCGCTGATCGCAAAGACGAACGTGCCCGCGAGGTCGAGCACGAGCGTGAGCTGGCGGATCGGCAGCGCGTCCATGTCGGACCCCATCGTGCCGCCGGCGTGGCACCTGGGCAACTCGGCCCCATGGCATCGGGGTCTATGCGTAGTGCATACTAATAATACGAATCATTATCATTCGTACTCGTAATACGAATGCACCTCCTCTCATTCGACCCCAACCACCGTCACCCGAGGTCTCCATCGTCATGGCTCCGAAATACCCGGTCCAGCATGGTCTGCACGCGCGTCGTTCCGCTCCGCTGCCTCGAGCCAGCCGCCCGCTGTCACTCGCCATCGCATTCGCGTTGGCCGGCTTGCCGGTCGTGGCGGCCGCGGACGAGGCGGCCGACGCCACGCGTGGCGGTGCCAATGCGTCCGTGGACCTGGAAGAGATCCTGGTCGTGGCCAAGCGCGCCGACCGCGTCAGCAACGGTGCGATCAACCTCGACCTGGACATCAAGGACACGCCGCAGTCGATCAGCGTCGTGACGAGCGATCAGATGGAGCAGTTCGGCGCGACCAGCGTCAACGACGCCCTGCGCCTGACGACCGGTGTGCAGGTCGACCAGTGGGAAACCAACCGCACCAGCTACAGCGCGCGCGGCTTCGACATCCTGAACACCCAGATCGACGGCGTCGGCATGCCCAACAGCTGGGGCATCGCCACGGGCGCCATGGACTCCTTCGGCTATGAAAAGGTGGAGGTGATCCGCGGCGCCAACGGCCTGCTGACCGGCGTCGGTAACGCCGCAGGCACCATCAATTACGTCCGCAAGCGCCCGACCAACGAGGCGCAAGGTGCGGCCGGCGTCAGCTATGGCAAATGGGACACCATGCGCGCCGAAGCCGACTACTCGACGCCGTTCACCGACGACGGCACCTGGGCCGGACGCCTGGTCGTCGCCCACGAGCAGGGCGAGACCTGGCTCGAAGCCAACGAGAACAGCCGCAACTTCCTGTACGGCGTGATCGATGGACAGATCGGCGAGAACGGCACACTGACCGTGGGATACTCGTACCAGCGTGCAAAATCCGACGGCATCATGTGGGGCGCACTGCTCTTCATGAACAGCGATGGCACCCAGAACGAGTACCCGACCAGCACCACCACCACCCAGGACTGGACCTACTGGAACACGACCGACCAGACCGCCTTCGCCGAATACACCCACACTCTCGGCGCGGACTGGGAGCTGAAGGTCACGTACAACCACCGCGACTTCAGCGGCGACGAGGCCATGTTCTACGCCTACTTGCCCGATCCGGAATTCGACGGCACCTCGATCGCCCTCGATCCGGAGACCGGCTTAGGGCTGGTCGGCTATCCGTGGGCGGGCGACGACGAAGTGACCAGCCATCTGGGCACGGTCAGCCTCGACGGCCGCTTCGACCTGTTCGGCCGCGAGCACGAAGCGGTGCTGGGCGTGAGCGCCTCCCGCAGCACGACCAGGAACTGGGGGCGTGACGCCGACCCTTCGTCGCCGGGCTGGGGCGCGCTGCCGCCGTTCCCGTACGCGACCAACGCGATCCCGGAACCTGAGTGGGGCGCGCCGACGCTGTACGGGGAAATGGACCAGAAGCTCATGCGCGTGTTCGGTGCCACCCGGTTCACGGTGAGCGATCGTCTCAAGGCGATCGTCGGCGCCAATTTCGCCGACTACCGCCGCGAAGGCGTGTCCTACGGCGTGGAGTTCGACGAGAAGACAAGCCACACCAGCCCCTACGCCGGCCTGACCTACGACTTCACCGACGGCATCATGGGCTACGTCAGCTATTCGGACATCTACCAGCCCCAGGACCAGGCCGACGCCAACGACCGTCCCATGGGCCCCAGCAAAGGCGTGAACTACGAAGTCGGCATCAAGGCCGAGTGGCTGGGCCAGCGCCTTTTGACGACGCTGGCGGTGTTCAAGGCCGACCAGGAAGACCTGGCCACGCCCACCGCCGAGCGCAACGAGTACGGCCAGAACATCTACGCCCCGGTCGACGTAAGCTCCAAGGGCGTGGAGTTCGAAGCGACAGGCCGGCTGAACGACAACCTCGACCTGGTGTTCGGCTACACGGCGCTCGAGATGGACGGCCTGTACGGCGAAGACACCTATCCGTGGGTGCCGCGCCAGACCGCCAACCTGGTGCTCACCGGCCGCGTGCCCTCCTACACCGCGCTTTCCTTCGGCCTCGGCGGACGCTGGCAGAGCGACATCTGGAACAAGGAATCCTCCGGCTACACGGTGCACCAGGACAGCTACGCCGTGTTGAACGGCTACGCCGCCTGGAACTTCCTGCCGAACGCGACGCTGCGGGCCAACGTCGACAACATCACCGACGAGAAGTACATCAACACCTTGCGCTACGCGGGCTACTACGGCGCGCCGATGAACTACACGGTGAACCTGGAGTACCGCTTCTGAGCATGGCGACCGTCAAAGGTCTGAAGCTCTCCTGAGGCCCGAGCGCCAACGGCACTGCGTGAATGCGGTGTCGTTGGCGTGACGGCGACTGCGATCGCCGCCGACCGCGGGATGTGGACTTGCCGCGTATTCCAGGAACGCGTGCCGAACATACTGGCGGCCTGCCCCTCATCCACCGTCAATTGACCGTGGCGCCCGGCCCGAGGTTCTGCAGCAGGAATTGCTCGATTTCCGACAACAGCACGACTCGATCCGACTTGCGCTCGAGCTGATGCGTGCCGTCCTCGATCACGACGGTGCGGTGCGGCCTCTTTGCGCGCGTCATGGCCGAGTCCATCCTGCGCGTGTGATCGACGTCGACCTGATAGTCCTTGTCCCCGTGAATCATCAACACGGGCATCTCGATCCGGTCGACGTGACGCAACGGTGAGTCGGCCTGCAGCTTCTCCTTGTCGGAGCCAAGCTGTTCGCGCCTGAATCGCGACCCGCTGAAGAAGCGTCCCTCCAACAAGAGCTGGTTGAGGTCCGCCACACCCGCAATGCTGACGGAGCAGCGATACAGGTCGTTGTTGCGGACGGCGCCGAGCAGCGCCGCGTAGCCGCCGAAGCTCCACCCCACGATGCACATGCGCTTCGGGTCAGCGATTCCCTGGGCGACGGCCCAGCGTGCCCCATCCGTGATGTCCGAGTAGGTCAGCCCACCCCAGTCCTGGTGTGCGGCGTAATACCAGTCGCTGCCGTAACCCGAGGAGCCGCGGAAGTTCATCTGCAGCACGGCGTAGCCACGGCTCACGAGGAACGCACGCAGGAAATCGAAATCCCAGCTGTCACGCGCGATCGGCCCACCGTGTGGCATGACGATCAGCGGCAGGTTCGTTTCGCGCATCCCGGGCGGTACCGTCAGGTAACCGGGGACCTCCGTGCCGTCGGCCGCCTTGTATGCGATCGAGCGCATGCGTCCCAACGCCGTCGGGTCGAGCTCCGGATACTGCGTTCCGAGTCGGAGCAGCCTCTTCGAGCCAGTATCGAAGATGGAGTAGGTGCTGGCGTCGACGTCGCTGAAGGATCGAACGACGTAGACGCGCTCGTCCCGGCTGCTGTCGGAAAGGACGCTGAACTTCGACGGGTCGACCCGGTTGATGGCCTGAACCAGCCCGCGTGTGTATTCGTCCGTGTAATACACGAATGGACGATCGAGCTCGTACCGGATCCCGAGCAGGCGACCGTCCGGCGTGAGCAGTGGATCGTCCGCATCCACGTGCGGATGCGAGAACACCAGCTGGGGCTCACGTGCATCGGTAAGGTCCATCTCCCAAAGCGCCGAACGCCCTTCATGGTCGCCCGTCGCATAGGCGACGTTCTTGCCCGGCGCGACGGCAATCGGCCGCAGTTCATCAGTCTCACCAAAGGCCTTGATCTTCGACAGCAGACGCCAATCGTGTTCGCCCTCGAGTCGCGCGAAGTATTCGACGTTCGTGGAGCGCTCGGTGTACCCCCAACCGAGCCGGACGTTGCCTTTGGCATCCGTCGTGAACCACTTGATCGGCGGACGTTCGCGAGTCCTCACAGCACGGAGACCGCTGTTCACATTGAGCTCGAAGACACTCGGGTTGCCATTGCGGTCATCGTCGAGTTCGATCAGCACCGTATCGGGCTCGTCCGGTGTCCAGTCGAGAATACGGTCCTGCAGCTGAGCGGTGCCCGCTTCGGACTCGTTGACGAGCACCTTCAGCTTGGAGCCATCGGCATTGACGGCAACCAGCCGCGTGACCGGGTACACGCGCCCCGATCGCATCGCGATGGCGCGCAATCCGCACAACAGACGCGTGTCATTCGCCCAGTTGCACCAGGCGACGTCATAGGAACCCGGCTTCGACTTCAGGATCGGAACCGGTTTCGACGGCCCGTCCTTGAAGCCGCGGGTCACCACGATGACCTCGTCGTCGAGCGACGTGAGGTAGGCGACGCTGGAGCCGTCCGGAGAAAGGGTCACGCCACGAATGTTCGGCATGCGCGCGAACGCATCGATCGGCGGGGGAGCCGCGCTTGCGGCCGACACAACGACGAACGCAGCGGCAAACGCGGTTGCCGCGGCACGGGTTCCCATAGAGACGTTCCCCTATTCTTGCGTGTTCTTACGCCTCGTTTCCCGCGACGGCAGCTCGCCAGCGCAAGCGTTCGTCATTCGCTTGCCAGCGGTTCTCCACTCGAGGACTCGTCCGGATTGTGCCAGAGCCTCAAACGTCGACGTCCAGAGCGAAGATAGGTGCATACCGAAGCCGGCACAGGTGGGCTGGCGACCGCTTGAGTCGTCAGGCCGACGCTCGAGGTCCGCCAAGAACGAGTCGAGTCTTCGAACGGCGCCGCGCACCAGGATCCCGAGATCACGCACCGCTTACCTCCCGGCCGGCTCCTGTGCCATCCTCCCGCGACCCACGAACCCGGGAGCGTTCCGCGTGACTGAACTGTTGACGACTCTGGACGGCCTGATCTGGAGCCAGCCACTGATCTACCTCTGCCTGGGCGCCGGTCTGTATTTCTCGATACGGACACGGTTTATGCAGATCCGCGGGTTCATGGAGATGCTGCGCCTGACCGCCGGCGGCAAGAAATCCGATGCCGGCGTGTCGTCCTTCCAGTCGCTCGCGATGTCGCTGTCCGGTCGCATCGGCGTGGGCAACATTGCCGGCATCGCCACGGCCATCGCCGCCGGCGGGCCCGGCGCCATCTTCTGGATGTGGGCCATGGCACTGCTCGGTGCGTCCACCTCCTACATCGAATGCACGCTGGCGCAGATCTACAAGCAGAAGGACGGCCACGGCCACTATCGCGGCGGCCCGGCCTACTACATCGAGCGGGGCATGGGTCAGCGCTGGTACGCGGTGATCTTCGCCATCTCGACCATCATCGGCACCGGTCTGCTGCTGCCGACGGTGCAGTCGTTCGAAATCGCCAGCAGCGTCACGAATGCGTGGGGCACCCCGGCGTGGATCACCGGTCTCGCGGTGGTCGCCGCGCTCGGCGTCATCATCGTCGGCGGCGTGCGCCGCATCGCCAGCTTCGCCGAAATCGTCGTGCCGTTCATGGCGTTCGGTTACATGATCGTCGCGATCGTGGTCATGGTGATCAACGCCGACGTGATCCCCGCGATGTTCGCGCTGATCATGGACAACGCCTTCAACTCGAATGCGGCCTTCGGCGCCATTCTCGGCCTCGCCGTCCAGTGGGGCGTGAAGCGCGGCATCTACGCGAACGAAGCCGGCCAAGGCACGGGTCCGCATGCCGCGGCCGCCGCAGAGGTGTCGCACCCCGCGAAGCAGGGCTACGTGCAGGCGTTCTCGATCTACTTCGACACCGCCATCGTCTGCACCTCGACGGCGTTCATGATCCTGAGCACCGGCAGGTACAACGTCATCCATCCGACCACGGGTGAGGTGCTGATGGAGAACCTGCCGCGCGTCACCAACGCGAGCGGCGCGCTCGTGCCGGCGCCGGCCGGCTCCGGCTATACGCAGGCAGCCATCGAGTCGGTGTTCACGGGGTTCGGCTCCTCCTTCGTCGCGATCGCGATCCTGTTCTTTGCGTTCACGACGATCATCGCCTACTACTACATGGCCGAGACGAACCTCCAGTACATCGTGCGCAACAAGGCGCCCGACTGGTCGGTCATGCTGCTGAAGATACTGATCATGGTGTCGGTCGGCGTCGGCGCCGTCTGGAGCTCGGAAGGGGTGTGGGCGGCCGGCAGCATCGGTGTCGGCATCATGGCCTGGCTCAACGTCATTGCCATCCTGATCATCCAGAAGCCGGCGCTGCAGGCGCTGAAGGACTACGAGGCGCAGAAGAAGGCCGGCCTCGATCCGACGTTCGATCCTGAAAAGCTCGGCATCGCGAATGCGGACCTGTGGAAGGAAATCGGCAAGGGCCGGCATGCCGCCGCACCACGG
>DATMIB010000107.1:0-4793 GCA_035554635.1 Steroidobacteraceae bacterium
ACTGGGCGATACCTCGGGATCGCGGGCGAAGGACGGGGTTAGGTGACGACGACGGTCAGGAAACCAGGTGACGCGTCAGCAGCCAGGCGCCGAGCGTCATGGCACCGCCGCCGCCGGCAAGCACCGTCCAGACGCGCGCCAGGCTCGCCGCCGCAAAGGCCCAGCAGAACAGGCCGAGGAACAGCAGGAACGCCAGCAACATCACGAGTGTCCAGGCATCGTGGTACTCCATGCCGCCGGCCACGAGCAGGGCGGTCCCAAACGCGGCGAAGCCCCAGACGAAGCCATAACCACCGAGCACGCTGGCCAGGACACGCGAAACGATCTGCGGGGCGGTCGGGGATTTGTTTTGCATGAGCAGCTATTCGGGACTGCGAAGGATTCTCATTCGCATGACCGTGTCGAGTCAAACGGGATCTGTACGGATGCCGCCGCCCGCCGGGAGCGGCGTCACCCCGAGGGCGCGCCCTCTGCCGGCTCACACGGGCGAGCCGTACCCCAGCAGCACGGTGACGCCGAGCGCGAGGAAGATCGCGGCCGCGATCCGGTGCACGACCTGCATCGGCAGCTTCTTCGCGGCGACCTCGCCGAGCAGCACGGCCGGGACGTTCGCGAGCATCATGCCGAACGTCGTGCCCGCCACGATCGCGGCGAGACTCGTGTACTTCGCGGCAAGCGCGACTGTCGCGATCTGTGTCTTGTCGCCCATCTCGAGCAGGAAGAACGCGATCACGGTGGTGCCGAACACGCCAAACCGCGGCGGGCGCCCGTCGGGGTCCTCATCGTCGAGACGGTCCGGGATCAAGGTCCACACCGCCATTGCGATGAACGACACGCCGAGGATCCAGCGCATCGCGCCCGGTCCCACCATATCGGCGACCCACGCGCCGACGGCGCCGGCCATCGCGTGGTTCGCGAGCGTGGCGACGAGGATGCCGAGCACGATCGGCACGGGCTTGCGGAAACGGGCGGCCAGCACGAGCGCCAGCAACTGCGTCTTGTCGCCGATTTCGGCGAGCGCGACGACCCCGGTCGAGATTAGGAGGGCTTCCATGGGAGCTTCACGGCGGGGGTCGGACGCGAAGGACGCAATGACGCACAACCCGCCCGACCCGGGACGGCTGCGTGTCATCGGTCTCGCCAAGCCCCATGCCGGCCGCGCCATGGGCTACGCCCAAGTCTGTTGACGCGGCCCCGTCCCTTGCGGACGGCGGCTACTCCCCAACGAAGCGGCGCACTGTACTCAATTTTTGCAGCGCGTCAACGAATTCCGGTTGCAGCGCGCCTTGCACGCAGGTAGATTCCGCAATGGTCAAGATTTGACCAACCTGCGCTTAGCGCTGAGACGGCACCGGCCAGCAGATCGAACAACGAGCCAACTTTTCGCTTTCTTCGAGCGGTGCCGCCCAAATCCATGATGACCCAGCCCCAGGGACAGCTGTCCCTTCTCCGCCAAGGACCGGCGCTTCGCACGGGCCCCTGCAGCGGCTTGCGGCAGGATGGCCGGCGAGGTTGTGAATCGTCATCAGGGCAGGACGCCGGGGGCGTGTGATACCATGCGCCGCGATCGTTGCCCGTACGTATCTTGCAGGGCGCTGCCAAGCGCCTCCTTGTTCGAGCCGAAACGTCTGCGATCAGGTGACAGGAAACGTCGCTGGAGCGCCGCCTGGAAAGCGCGGCGGACTTGCAGACGCTCGGCTGAAAACCCTCCTGTTCATGTGTGTGTGTCGAGTAGTGCCGGCCAGGCAATGACGCCTGCGTTCCGGTTTTAGTGTTATCTCTGAGGATGTTCGAATGACCAAGATCTACGTGGGCAACCTGCCTTTCACCGCGACGGAGCAGGACGTCAAGGAACTGTTCGGCCAGCACGGCACCGTCGAATCGGTTGCCCTCCCGACTGACCGCGAGACCGGCCGGCCGCGCGGCTTCGGCTTCGTCGAAATGCCGCAGGCGGATGCCCAGCGCGCCATGGGCGCCCTGAACGGCTTCAACATGGGCGGTCGCCCGCTGCGCGTCAATGAAGCGCAGGATCGTCCGCGCACCGGCGGCGGTGGCGGCGGTCGCATGGGCGGCGGCGGCGGTCGCTCGGGTGGCGGCGGCTACGGCGGCGGTGGCGGCGGCTACGGCGGTGGTGGCGGCGGCTACGGCGGCGGTGGCGGCGGCGGTCAGCGTCGCTGGTAAGTCGCTCGGCGGTCACGGCCGCCGAAACCGACTCCGCAGCACTTCTGTGCACGGAAGGCCCGGCTCGCCCGGGCCTTCCGTTCGATCCATCGTTTTTCCCTCGGACGCGGTGACGCGCTCACGGCGTCGTGCCGGACGTCGGCTCGAGTTGCCGTAACGTGGCGACCGCAGCGGCGTCGAGCGCCCTGCCCGCGTCGCGCGCCGCGTAGAGCGCGGCCCCGATCGCCGGGCCCAGCAAAGGCGACCGCAGTTCGAAGTCCGGGCTGGCGGCACGCAGGTGTTCGCGCAACGGAGCGAGCACGAGCTCGCCGCAGCGGAACAATCCGCCCGAGTATGAGACGGGCACGACCTCCCCCGCACCGAATTCCAGCCGTTCACGGAGCGCCTGCGCCACTTGCGCAAGTTCCCGACCGGCCGATTCAAAGATCCCCAGCGCCGTGGAATCGCCGGCCGCGGCGGCCGTCGCGACCAGGCCGCTGAACGATGCGATCTCGTCGCGCGCCACCTGCGGCCCCATCATCCTTGCGCAAAGATCCAGCTCGGAACGCAGCCCGAAATCGCGCATGACCAGCGCGTGCAGCGGTCCCTTGGGCAAGCGACCGTCCGCCATGCGGCTGAACGCGTTGAGGCCCTGGATCGCGACCCAGTACGCCGAGCCCTCGTCGCCGAACAGCTCTCCCCAGCCACTTGCCCGCATGGCGCGACCCGCGCGTTCGCCGTAGCCGATGGCGCCGGTGCCGGCGACGATGCCGATCCCGTCGGCACCGGCCAGTGAGCCGGCCCAGGTGCAGACCATGTCGTTGCCGCAGCGATAACGCCGGTGACCGAGCAACGGCTCGGGCAGTGCGTCGAGGCTCGGCTGCAGGCTGCTGTCCTCGCCGTAAGCCGGCATGCCGAAGAAGGCATGTTCGACATCCGCCGCCGTGGCTTGCGCCTGGGCGAACAGCGCGGCGAGGCCGCGCTGGATCACGGCGCGCAGGCCGTCGACACCGACTTGCAGGTGATACGAACCGGCGTCGCGGTGTCGGGCGAGCACGCGCCCGGCGCGGTCGATCAGCACGAACTCGGTCTTCGTGCCACCGCCGTCGACACCCAGCAACAACCCTCGGGTCATGCCCTCACCCCAGCGGATGGATCGTGACGCCCTGCACGACGCGGTTGACCGTGCCTGCCGCGTTGGGGCGGTCCGGCGACAGGCCGGCCTGCAGCGACGCATGGAACGCGAGCATCTGCGCCAGCGCCACGTAGGGCACGAGCAGGTCGACGTCGTCGGCGTCGGCGAGGTGCGGCACGTCGACCGTGTCGACACCCGCGATCGGCGCGACCGGCCGCGCCGTCACCGCAAGCACGCGCGCGGCCACCCGGTCACGGCCGAGCTCCGCGAGCAAATCCAGGTCGTACCGACGCGTGTGGGGATCGTTGGACACGAATACGACGACCAGCGTGCGCTCGTTCACGACCGTCTTCGGGCCGTGGCGGAAGCCGAGCGGCGTGTCGTGCAACGCGACGCAGCGGCCGTCCGTCAGCTCCAGCAGCTTGAGCGCGGCTTCACGTGCGAGCCCGCGCAGCACGTGGCTGCCGAGATAGATCACGCGCTCGTACCCCTCCGCGGCGAGGCCATGCACCCTCGCAGCCTCGCATTCGATGACCTCCGCCGTGGCCGCGGCAATTGCGTCCAGCCGGCCGCGCCCGCCCTCGGGGCCGCGGAACGCCACGAGCGCTGCGTACAACATGCAGCTGAAACTCGAGGTCATCGCGAAACTGCGGTCGTGCGTCGCATCGGGCAGCAACAGCAGCAACGCGTCGCGGCTGCGTCGCGCGTGCCGCGCGAGCGCTCCGTCGGCATTGCAGGTGATCACGAGGTGATGGACATGGTCGACGAGCCGATCTGCGAGTTCCACCGTCGCGAGGCTCTCCGGGCTGTTGCCCGAACGACCGAACGACACGAGCACCAGCGGCTGCGAGCGCTCGAACGCCGCAGCGGGCGTCGCGACGATGTCGGTGGTCGCGACCGCGTCGCAACGCACGCCGAGCCGCCGCGACAGTTCCGGCGCCAGGCATTCGCCGATGAACGCCGAAGTGCCGGCGCCGGCGAAGACGACGCGGACGCGGTCCTGCCGCAGTCGCGCGGCCATCCAGTCGCGGATCTCGTCGGCGCGCTCGTCGAGCAGCGCCTGGGTCGCGCGCAACATTGCCGGTTGCTGCGCGATCTCGGTCGCGGTGGCGAGTGCACCGCGCGCCGCGAGCGCGGGGACGTCGAGGCCGGAATCAAGCATGGGTCTTCATCCGTTGGGGCGGCAGGCCCGCCAGTAGTCGTCGAGCACCCGTCCGACGTGCGCGACGACGAGCGCCTCGGGGTCGGCGGCCAAGTCGCCGGCGCGCACGTGGCCGAACTCGGCCGGGAAATGCTGGCTCAGCAGCGCGAGCGGGATCGGTCGCTGGCGCAGGTTCGCGAACAGTCGCGCCTGTGCGGCCACGACCTCGTCGCGGCTCCAGTAGTAGCGGATCCGGTCGCTCAGGCTGTATTCGAGGTGGAAACCGCGGGCGGGCTCCGCGGCCGGGTAGTAGCGCTGCCAGTGGCGCGGGTCTTCGCGCATGGCTGCGAGCACGAC
>DATMIB010000108.1:0-2338 GCA_035554635.1 Steroidobacteraceae bacterium
CGTCGAGCACGCGGCAGTCGAGGTCCGTCTGCAAACCACCCATGCTCTTGCGGCTGATGATGAACTCGCGGATCGCGATCAACGGGCCGGCGGCCGGATCGAGGATCTTCTGGAACTTGCAGGTGCGCAGGCGGTCCCCGACCCAGCGGCGCGCGAACTCGATCCGACGCAGCTGCTCGTCGGTGTGGAAGCGCGGCCCGAGGTCGATGCACGCGTCGTAGCGTGTCGTCGCGTCGCGGACGGCATCCACGCTGACCGAGCCGTCGCCGACCAGCGTGTTCATCTTCGCGACGAGCTCATCGAGTGTCGGCGCCACGACGACGTCGGGGCACAGCTGGGTCATCTGGTCGTAGAGCCAGTGGTTGCCGAGCAGGATGTCGCGCGCCACGTGCAGGCGTTTCTTGCGCCGGAACGACGGGTTGAACTCGCCGCCCGAGATCGCGAGCTCCTTGAGCATGATGCGGCGGTTGAGCAGTTGCCACGAGTAGGCGCGCTCCTGCCGGCAGATCTGCGCGACGAGATCGTGCGTGTCGAAGCCGGTCACGAGCGGCATCGGCCCGATGCGCTCGCCACGCCAGTTGAGCCACAGCGCGGACTTCGGCGGCACCAGCGACAACCCGTGTGACGGCTTGCGTGGTTCCCAGTGGTGCACGCCGGCCGCGTAGTTCCACTGCCAGTCGAGGTGCGTGATGCGGGCGCCGAGCGTCGCCGCCGCGTCGTGCAGACGGCCGTCGGCAAACTTGTGCGAACCGTTCAACAGGGTCTGCGGCGGCTTCGACCAGTCGGCATGCCAGTGACGCTTCACGCGTTCGAGGTCGCCGTTGATGCCACCGCTCGCCACGATGACGTTGTCGGCGAAGGCAGTGAACTCGCCCTCGCGGCCTTCGAACCGCCCGCGACACCCGGTCACGCGACCATTGGTCGTCAGGAGCGACTCGACGCAATGACCGAACTGCAACTGCAGGCGCTCGCGCCGCGCGTGGTTGAGCAGGTGGCGATTGAGGACCACCTGCAGCTCGTGGCCGGTGCCCCAGACGATGTGCCAGCGGGGCACGGAATTGCCGGGACTGTGCAGCCCACGCTCGACCCAGAGCGGCATCGGCATGAACTCGACGCCGATACCGCGCAACCAGTCGAAGATCTCGCCGTTGGCGCGCTGCACGTAGGCCTCGGCCCAGGCGCGCGGCCAGCGGTCCTCGGCGCCGAAGTCGGCGAACGAGAGCCAGTCGCGCAGCCCCTGCTCGGCGCCGTCGCGAATGCCGTAGCGCTTCTGCAGCGGCGTGCCGGCGAACCAGAGGCCGCCGAAGCTCTCCTTGGCGAGGCCGCCCATGTTGTCCTCGACGTCGCGGTCGAGCAGCAGCACGCTGCGGCCACGCTCGAGCAGCTCGATGGCGGCGGTGACGCCGGCGATGCCGGCCCCGATCACGATCACGTCCGCCTGGTAGCGCACCATCGTCCTGCTCCGTGCCGCCCTCAAAGCCCAGCGCGCATTATGATCCCTCCCATGCCGGTACGACCAAGACAGCGCGAGACCCTCTCGGCCGCCGAGGCGCGACGCGTCGCACTGGCGGCACAAGGCTTTGGCGACGGACGTCTCGAGCGTGAGCCGACGCGACGCGACGTCGTCCGCGTGGCGCGCGACCTGGGCCTGGTCCAGATCGACTCGGTCAACGTGCTCGTGCGCTCGCACTACCTGCCGTTCTTTTCGCGGCTCGGCACCTATGAGGCGGGGTTGCTCGACGCCACGGCCTACGACGGTCGTCGGCGGCAATTGTTCGAATACTGGGGACACGAGGCATCGCTGCTGCCGGTCGAGCTGCAGCCGCTGCTGCGCTGGCGCATGCAGCGGGCGCGCGACGGCGTCGGGCTCTGGGCCGGCGTCGCGCGGGTCGGCCGCGAACGGGCGGAACTGTGCGCAGCGATCCTCGGTGAGATCCGCGACCGTGGCCCGCTCGGCGTGTCGGAGCTCGCGTCTGGCGGCAAGCGCCGCGGCGGGTGGTGGGGCTGGAGCGAGGGCAAGGCCGCGCTCGAATGGCTGTTCTGGACCGGCCAGGTGACGACGCACTCGCGACGCCGCTTCGAGCGCGTCTATGACCTCACCGAGCGCGTGCTGCCGGCCGCGGTCTGCAACGCGCCGACGCCGTCGATCGAGGACGCGCAACGCGAGTTGTTGCGCACGTCGCTGTGCGCAATGGGTGTGGCGACCGCGCGCGACCTGCGCGACTACTTCCGGCTGGGCGTCCTGGACGCGAAGACGCGCATCGCCGAGCTCGTGGCCGCCGGTGAATGGCGCGAGCTGCGCGTGGAAGGCTGGCGCGACGTCGCGTACGTCGCCGCG
>DATMIB010000109.1:0-13964 GCA_035554635.1 Steroidobacteraceae bacterium
GCAGGATCTCTTCGGTGAGGTTGCGAAACAGCCGCGGATCGCTGCGCAGCTCGGCCACGACCGTCGGGTTTTCGATCAGCAGTTTCATGCCCGACGTGATCGCGGCGGTGGTCGTCTCGTTGCCGGAGGCCAGCAGGTCGATCGTCAGGATCGTCAGCTGCTCGCGCAGGTCGAAGTGCAGTTCGGGATCGTCGCCGGCACGCACCACGGCCGTGAGCAGGTCGTCGCGCGGCTGCGCGCGACGGTCCGCGAGCAGGTCGGCGAAATAGTGCTGCATCTCGACCACGAGCCGCGCGCACTCGAGTTCGCGCTCGGGCGATACCATCATGCTGAACGGCTCGACGATCGCGTCGGACCAGGCCTTGAAGCGCGCGAGGTCGTCGTCCGGTACGCCGATCAGCCGCGCGATCACGATCATCGGCAGCGGGTGTGAAAACTCGTGCACGAACTCGACGTCGCGGTGCTCGCCGAGTGCGTCGAGCAGTTCGTGCGCGACGGCATCGATCATCGGTGCCAACTCGCGCACCCGCTGCACCGTGAACAATGGCTCGAGGAACGCGCGCACGCGCGTGTGGCGCGGCGGGTCGCTGGTGGAGCACGAGGCCTCCGGCAGCCAGCCTTCGTTGGCGTAGACGTCGATGATCGCCTGCGGGACGCCGCCTTCGCGCAACGCCATCGGACTCACGCCACTCGCGTACAGGTCCGGCGCGCGGATCACTTCGCGGCACAGATCGAACGAGGTGACGAGGTAGAAGCCGGTCTGCGGCATGCGGTAGATCGGCGCCTGCGTGCGGGCAGCCTCGTAGAACCGGTACGGACACTGTTGCACTGCCGGATCGAGCAGGTTCCAGCGGTCGAGGTCCGGAGTCGTCGCGCCCGGCATCGTCGTCGTCGTCATCGCGAGACCCTCAGTGTTGCGGCGGGACCGCGAACACGAGCAACACGTTGCCCGGCATGCGTCCGCCGAACAGGTAGCCCGAGTTCACGAGCACGCGACCGTCCGCGACGATCGCGCCGGCACTTTCGATCGAGCCGCCACGCGCCACCTCGCCCGAGACGGTGGTGAAGTCGCGCACGGTGTCGAATTCCCAGAGCAGCTTGCCGTCGCGCTCGGCATAGGCCCGCAACCGGCCGTCGAACGACGGCTGGAACACGGCGCCCGGGATTGCGGTCGGCGGCGGCGAATAGCCGCGGTCGCAGCCGGGTTTGAGGTTTTCCGGGCACACGTCCGGCGCCGGCGCAAACCACACGATCGAACCGTCCTTCGGCGAAAGCGCGAACAGGCCGGGCTTCGGTTCGCCGCGTTCGGTCGGCAGGAACGTCGTGTCCGCGTTGGGCGCGTACAGCAGCGTGTCGGTCGCCGCCATGCCCCAGTGCACACCGCCCGCATAGCCGCCACGCCCGTACTTGACCTTCCAGACGAGCTTGCCGTCGTCGGGATCGAGCGCGAACACGTCGGCGGACTTCTGACCGACCAGCAGCACGTCGTCACCGGACGGCAACCGGTGCAGGATCGGCGGTGCGCCGATGTCGAGGTCGGGGCCGTTCTCTTGCGGGCAGTTCGGGCCACCGCCGATGAAGCACGCCATGTTCCAGGCGTCCTTGGCGAGCGACTGGTGCCACCAGAGCATCTTGCCGGTGTCGAGGTCGTACGCGATCACGGCGTCGGATTGAGGCGCGGCAGGCGACGTGTAACCCTCGCCGGTGCCGACATAGAGACGACGACGCTTGGCGTCGATCGTGGGCGAGTTCCAGACCGGCGCACCGGCCGCGTGCCGACGCACGGCACCGGCCGAGTTGCGCTCACCGGTGGCGACCGGCGCCTGTGGGATCGTGTAGGAACGCCAGGCGAGCTTGCCAGTCGTGGCGTCGAGCGCGGTGACGCCGCCGCGGAACGTGCAGCATTCGTACGTGGGGTCGGCCGCCGCCGCCCATTCGTTCGACGACAGCGGCACGTAGAGCCGGTTCTCGAACAGTCGCGGCGAGCCGGTGATCGTCACGCGTGGGTGGTCCTCGACGCGCGTCTTCCACAGCAGTCGCCCGCTCTTTGCGTCGAGCGCATAGGCGTTGCCATTGAAATCGCCGAAGAACAGCCGCGGCCGCGCCTTGCGGTCGCCACGGGCCCAGGGCTCGACCGTCGGGCTCGACCGCACCTCGGCTTCGGCCGCGAACGTCCAGCGCACGCAACCGGTGTCGAAGTCGAGCGCGTACACCGTCCCGTCCTGGCTGCCGACGAAGACCGCGCCGGCACCGACCGTCGGCTGTGATCGCGCGCGCGTCGCACCGGGGAACGCAAATGACCACTTGAGCTCGAGCTTCGGCACGTCGGTCGCGGCGAGGCCGGCCTTCGCCGCGTCGACGTAGCGCGTGCCTTCGAGCGTCATGCCCCAGCCCGCGAGCGGCGGAGCGCGGTCGTAGTCGAACCAGCTCTCGTTCGGCGCGCAGTGCTTGAGGGGCACCTTGCGCGCCTCGGCCAGTTTCGCGCCACCAAGAAACTCCGCCAGCGAGCGCCGCTCGGCCGGCGTCAGTGCCGAGCCCTGCGTGCGCATCACACCGTGTTCGAGTGCATTCAGGATCGTCACAGGGCCCAGCATCTGGAACTTCACCGCGTGCGGAGCGCGCGGCACGCCGCCCTCGTGGCAACTCGCGCAGTGGGTCTTGTAGAGCTCGCCCGGCGGACGTTCGACCGGGGCCGCGACAGCCGCGACGGACAGGGTGCAACCGAACGCGATCACGGGTACGAACGCCGCCAGTCTGGCCATGCAGGTCCTCGCCTATGTGTGCGCCGCAGCATGAAAAAAGCGGCCTTCCCGTCGTCGAGGAAGGTCGTCGCGAGCATATCAAAAAAAACAGTCAGGATTGCTTTTATTAGCCTGAGTCTTGTATCGTCGGCCCGCGCATAAAAAACAGTCATGCCGGTTTTTTGTCGGCGTGTGCTGTCACCAGGATGCCGCGCGTCGTGGAGTGCTGCGCGTGGCTTCGAGTTCATGCAACCGCAGGGGTCGAGGAACATGCAAAACCATCGCAGCGTCCGGTCTGGCAGCCGCATCGCAGCCGCCATCGCGTTTGCGCTCGCCGGCGCGGCTCACGCGCAGGAACAGGCCGAGCCCGCGGGCACGCCCGCAGCGAGTTCCGGTCTCGAGGAAATCATCGTGACGGGCACGATGCGCGTCGAGTCGTCGCAGGACGTGCCGATCGCCATCTCCGCGATCAGCGAGACCGCGCTGCAGAACGCCCACGTCAACGACGTGCGCGCGCTGCAGAACCTCGCGCCGGGTCTCGTGCTGTCGAACCCGGCCGGCTTCAACGCCACCGGCGGCGGCATGCGCGGCACCGGCACCAACATCATCCTCGTCACGCAGGACGCGCCCGTCAGCTTCCTGATGGACGACTTTGCGCTGAGCCACGTCACTTCGCAGTTCGTGTCGCTGTTCGACACGCAGCAGGTCGAGGTCTATCGCGGCCCGCAGGGCACGCTGTTCGGCAAGAACACGACCGGCGGCGTGATCAAGATCACCTCGAAGATGCCGGTGCAGGGCGAGTACAGCGCCGAGACGCAACTGAGCTACGGCCAGTGGGACACGAACGGGTCGGCCCGCAGCCTCATGGGAGCCGTGAACGTGCCGCTCGGCGAGACGCTTGCGATGCGCATCGCGGCGATCTACGACCAGGACGACGGCTTCTACAAGGACAGCAAGAGGACCGCGACCTTCCCGCAGAACGTGCCGCTCTGGGGCGCGTTCGGCATTCCCGCGGGAGCCCTGCCACCGCCCGAACTCGACACGAACGTGAACGGCGGTGGGGGCCACCTAGGCGGCAAGGACGTGATCGCGGGCAAGGTCAAGTTCCTCTGGGAGCCGACCGACTGGTACACGGGCTACCTGATCTACGAAAACGTCAAGGACCGCTCCGACAGCCCGCCGGGCGTCAACGAGAGCATCGACACCGACTTGCTGACGGCGCTCGGCTTCCCCGGCATCGGCATCGCGGGACAGAAGGACGTCTTCAGCACGCTGATCTCGCACAACCAGGACATCTACATGGACGAGGGCCACAAGGTCGACACCGAGGGTGTCTACCTGAACCAGTCGTTCAAGCTCGGTTTCGGCGAGATCAAGTCGATCACCGGCTACCGCGAGCAGTACCAGCGGCTGCCGAGCACCTACACGGGCGAGGCGTTCGTGACGCTGTTCGATTCCTCGCGCAACACCTCGCGGCGCACGACGCAGCAGGAAATCCGCTTCATCTCGGACCTCGACGGCCGGTTCAACTTCGTCACGGGTGCCAACTACTTCCACGACTCGTTCGACTTCCTCTCGGTGTTCTCCGTCGGCCTGACGTCGCTCGTGCCGTCGATCCATCCGGACACGGGCACGGCGCTGCGGCCGGACGGCTACGTCAACCTCGACCTCCGCGCGATCAGCGACTTCCAGACGCAGGGCACCGAGCAGACGCGCGACGAGTACGCGGCCTACTTCGACGGCTCCTTCGAAGTGACCGACACCGTCAAGCTCTCGGCCGGCGTGCGCTTCAGCAAGGACGAGAAGCAATTCCTGCGCTTCGTCGACGGCGGTGGCCCCTGCACCGCGCTGACCGATCCACGCGACATGGTGACGCCCGACGGCGGCGGTTGCATCGACACACGGTCGCAGTACCTGAGCCGCGCGGGCCTGACCGCGTCGCAGGTGACGGGCATGCACACGCCGCTGCCGCTCTCGGCGTACGGCGTCGTGGTCGACGAGGAGAACGACTGGCAGAAGACGACCTGGCGCGCCGTGGCCGACTGGAAACCCGTCAACGACATCGGCATGTTCTACCTGAGCTACGCGACGGGTTTCCTGTCCGGCGGCTTCTCGGAGACTTGCGCCACACCTGCACGTTGCGCCTACGACCCCGAGACCAACGAGAACATCGAGCTTGGTTACAAGGCCGACCTGTTCGACCGGACGCTGCGCCTGAACGCCGCGGTGTATCTCACCAAGTACGAAGACCTGCAACGCGCAGTGGTGGCGACCTACACGGCCGCCGACGGTACGACGCAGCAGGAGACCGTGACCGTCAACACCGGGTCGTCGGACGCCACCGGCGTCGACGTCGACATGACCTGGGTTCCGACCGACCTGTGGCGCATCGGTGCGTCGATCAACTGGCTCGACCAGGAGTACGGCAGCGGTTCGTGCCTGCCCAACCTGCGTGGGGACAACCCCGACCCGCAGTCGTGCGACGTCGACCTGACGCAGTTCGAACTGCCGTTCTCGCCCGAGTGGAAGGCCGGGCTCGACGTCTCGCGCGACTTCCTGGTCGGCGGCGGCACCGTCACGCTCAATGCCAACCTCAACTACCAGTCCGAGGCCGAGACCGACGTGTTCAACGGCGCGAACACGCAGATGGAGGAGCGCACGGTGCTCGGCGCCGCAGTCACTTACCGCGACCCCGAGGACCGCTGGTCGGCGACGCTGTTCGGCACCAACCTGACCAACGAGACCTATCGCGTCGCGGCGCTGCCCGTCGCCGGGCTCTGGAACTTCACCAACTACGGCGCGCCGCGGCAGATCGGCGTGAGCCTGAACCTGAAGTTCGACTGAGCCGTCCCGTGGAGGCGGGCGGGGCGCGACGCCCCGCCCGTCGTGCCCCATCGCCGCCCGCACGCCGGGCGGTCGGAGAACCCGTCATGGCAGATCCCCGACACGCGCGCATCCGGGCAGAACTCGAGCGCGAAGGCTGGGACGCGATCGTGCTGACCAACACGCACGACGTCGTCTATGCGACCGGCTACAGCTCGATCATGGAGTACTGGACGCTGCAGGAGCCGATCTGTGCGGCGATCGTCGCGCGCGACCCGTCGATCCCGGTGACGCTGGTCATGCCCGAGGCGAACATCGCGCTGCTGGCGGTGGCGGCGGATTCGGGACAGCCGGACCGCGCGGAGGAACTGCGGCTCACCGAACTGCTGACGTTCTGCCGGATGGCGCGTGCGCCGGACCCGGACGCCAGGCCGGGGCCGCTGCATCACAAGGCGATGGAGATCTTCGGCAATCGCGTTCGCGGCAAGACCCGCGACAATCTCGTCGATGGCCTCACCGACGCGCTGGCCGACCACGGTCTCGCCAAGGCGCGCGTCGCGTTCGACGACCTGCGCGTGTGGCTGTGGGTGCAGAACGACGCGCGCTTCGCCGGCTACAAGCCGCTCGACGGCGTCGACGCGATGGTGCGTGCGCGGAGCGTCAAGACGCCGGAGGAAATGGAGGCCGTGCGCCGCACCGGTCCCAAGGCCGACGCCGCGATCCAGTTCGCCGCGGCGCAACTGCAGTCCGGGCTCAACTGGTCGGACCTCACGCTGTCGGTCGCGGGGTTCATGGCTTCGCAGGGCATCACGCCGGTCGACGAAGGCACGATGTTGTTCGGGGGCGCCTACGACGGCGAGTTCATCCCGGAATTGTTCCGCACGCGCTACGACAAACCATTCCAGCAGGGGCAGATCGTCATCCTCGAGACGCTCGGCAAGACCGAGGGCTTCTGGATCGACATCAACCGCACGGCCGTGATCGGGCCGCCCACTGCGGAGTACCAGGCGCTGCACGATACCGTTCGCGACGGTTACCTGGGCCTGCTCGAATCGCTGAAGCCCGGGTTCCACACCGGCGCGTTGACCGCGATGGGCCATGACTACATGCGCGCCAAGGGCATCGCCGCGCCCGAAAAGCTGCTGGTCTTTGCGCACGGCGTCGGCATGATGCCGGTCGAATCGCCGGTGCCGGGGCCATCGATGGGCACGCGGGGCGCCGCCGGCTTCACGCTCGAGGAGAACATGGTCGTCTCGGTCGACTGCCTGTTCTTCGGCGCGCGGATCGGCCCCTGTCACATGGAGAACGTCTTCATCATCCACGCCGACGGTGCCGAGCCGTTGTACCGCACGCCCCTCGAGCTGATGGGGCCGCGCTGAGCGCGGACGCGGCCGGGGCGTCGCGCCGACGCCTTGCACGCGGACGGGGGACGCGGTTAGCGTTGCGCGATGAACGCACCGCTACGCACGCTGCTGATCGCGCTCGCGCTGATCTCCACGCCCGCGGCGACCATTGCCGCCGACCTCGCGATCGTGAACACGCGGGTGTTCGGCTCGCCCGACGATCCGCCGATCGATCGCGGCACCGTCGTCGTGCGCGACGGCCGCATTGCAGCCGTCGGTGCGGACGTGGCGGTTCCTGCCGGGGCCACCGTCATCGACGGCGCGGGACTCACGCTCGCGGCCGGCTTCTGGAATTCGCACGTCCACCTGCTGCCCGAGGGTTTTACGGTCGCGACGCACCCTCCGGCGGACCTCGAACGCCAGTTGCGCGACCTCTTCGGTCGCTGGGGCTTCACGACCGTGTTCGATATCGCGTCGCCGCTCGGCAATGCACTTGCGTTGCGCCAACGCATCGAATCGGGCGAGGTTCGTGGCCCCCGTGTGCTCACGACAGGCAACCCGTTCTTCCCGGCCGGCGGCACGCCGATCTACGTCCGCGAAACCTATCGGGCCCACGGCTGGAACGACGAAGTCCCGACCCCGGCCGAGGCGCGCGCACGTGCCGTCGACCAGCTCGCGCGGGGTGCGGACGCGGTGAAAGTGTTCACCGGCGCGATCGTCGGCTCGCCACAGGGCGTGGTGCCGATGCGGCCCGACGTCGCGAGCGCGGCCGTCGCTCCCGCGCTGGCAGCGGGCAAGCCGGCGTTCGCGCACCCGACGGACCCACGCGGCATTCGCATCGCGGTCGATGCGGGCGTGACGGTCCTGGCGCACACGACGCCGACGGAAGGGCCATGGCCCGACGCACTCGCCCGGGAGCTTGCGCAGCGTCGCGTCGCGCTCGTGCCGACGCTGATGTTGCTGGACGTGGCGCTCAAGGAGGACGGCGTCCCCGCGGCGATCCGCGACCGCATGATGGCCGACGCCCAACAGCAGGTGCGCGCGCTGGCCGCCGCGGGCGGCGACATCCTGTTCGGCACCGACGTCGGTTTCATTGCCGAGGCGGACACGACCCTCGAGTACCGGCTGATGGCCGGTGCCGGTCTCGACCATCGCGCGATCCTGCGGTCGCTCACGACGACACCCGCTGCGCGATTCGGCGACGCGGGACGAAGTGGACGTATCGTCGTCGGTGATCGCGCGGACCTGGTCCTGCTCGGCGGCGATCCCTCGCGCAGCATCGAGGCGTTCGCCGACGTGCGCTGCACGATCCGGGACGGGCGTGTGATCTATGCCGCATCTTCGACCGCTGCGTCGGCACCCCGCGGGTGCGAGGACCGCGTGCAGTAGCGGCGGCCGCTGAAGGATCGCAACGCATCGGTTCGATGCGGCCGCGACGCTGCCAGGGGGTTGTGATGAGACCACTGCGATATTTCATCAACGTCACGCTTGACGGCTGCTGCGACCATCGCGCCGGATTCGCGGACGAAGAGCTGCATCGTCACGCGGCCGAGAACCTCGAACGGGCGGATGCCCTGCTGTTCGGCAGGGTCATGTACGAGATGATGGAGGATGCGTGGCGTGTGCCGGCGCAGCCGCGACCACGACCGGATTGGATGGCAGACTGGATGGAACCCTTCGGCCGCACGATCGATGCGGCGAAGAAGTACGTCGTGTCGAGCACCCTGGAGCGGGTCGACTGGAATGCGGAACTCGTGCGCGGGGACCTGGAATCGTCCGTCCGGCGACTCAAGCAGCAGCCGGGCAAGGGGCTGTTCGTGTCGGGCGTGCAACTTCCGCTGGCCTTGGCACAGCTGGGCCTGATCGACGAATACAAGTTCGTGATCCATCCAAGAGTTGCCGGGCATGGCCCGACAGTGCTCGCGGGGCTGTCGCAGCACCTCGACCTGCAACTGGTGGGCCGGCGCGAGTTCCGCTCGGGAGCCGTGGCGCTGTGTTACGAGCCGAAGGGGCGAACCGCTCGGTCCTGAACCGACCGAACAGGGGGGAGCCGTCAGAAGTCACGTGCCCTGCCCAGGGCCGCGTCTGTCGAGCGGAGTCCGGCGCGATGGGCCGGGCCTCCGCTCGCTGACGCGCGTCAGGACAGTTGCGCTGGCGTTTCGAGCAACTCGCGCAAGGTGCCGAGGAACTTCGCGCCGGTGGCGCCGTCGACCACGCGGTGATCGCACGACAGCGTCAGCGTGACCACCTTCGCGACCGCAGGCTGCCCATTGCGTGCGACGATGCGGTCGCTCGCCGCACCGACCGCCAGGATCGCAACCTGTGGCGGGTTGATGATCGCGTCGAACCGGTCGACGCCGAACATGCCCAGGTTCGAGACCGTGAACGTCCCGCCCGTGATTTCGTCGCGCGTGAGCTTGCCGCCGCGGGCGCGCTCGGCCAGGTCCGCGACCTCCGCCGCAATTTCCGCGACACCCTTGCGGTCCGCCGCGCGCACGATCGGCGTGACGAGCCCGTTTTCCGAGGCGACGGCGACCGCCACGTCGGCTTGCGCGAACTTGAGGATTTCCTCGCCCTGGAGCTGCGCGTTGACCTCCGGATGACGGACGAGTGCGAGTGCCGCCGCACGCACGATCAGGTCGTTGATCGAGACTTTCGCGGCACCTCCGGCATTGAGCGACGCGCGGTGGGCCGTCAGCGCCGTGAGGTCGACGTCGGCCGCGAGCCGGTAATGCGGAATGGACTGCTTCGACTCGAGCAGGCGGCGTGCGATCGTCGCGCGCATCGACGTCATGCGCTCGCGTGACGGTGCGGCTGCCGAGGCAGGCGAGGCCTGTGCAGCGGTCGCTGGCGAAGTGCCGGAAGTGGCAGCCGCGGGTCCGCTGGCGGTTGCCGGTGTGGTGCCGCCGCCCTGCAGCCGCGCGGCGTAGGCCTCGACGTCTTCCTTCGAGACGCGACCGTGCGTGCCGGTGCCCTTGATCTGCGTGATGTCGACGCCGAGCTTCTCGGCGAGCCGTCGCGCAATCGGGCTCACCTTCGCGGCGCCATCGCCGCTGCCGTCGCTCGCTGCAGTTGCAGCAACAGTTGCAGCCGCCGCCGGTGCCGCGGCGGGGGCACTGCCCGCGTCGGGTTCGAAACTCGTGTCGGCCGGGCGGAACCCGCCGATGAAGCCGTCGATCTCGGCCTCGCCGACCTCCGGTGCGGCGAACACAGCGATCAGCGCACCGACGTTCTCGGTCGCACCGACATCGGCGAGGATGCGGCGCACGGTGCCTGAGACCGGCGCCTCGACCGAGTTGACGATCTTCTCGGTCTCGACGTCGAGCAGCGTGTCGCCCCTGGTGACCGCCTGCCCCGGCGCGGCGTGCCACGCGGTGATCGTGCCCTGTGTCATCTCGATGCCCCACTTGGGCATCGTGATCGGAAAAATGCGTTGACTCATTGCGTTGCGCTTGCCTGTGCGTAGGGGTGGACGCTCACGCGGCGACTTCGCCGGCGAACGAGCAGTACGGTTCCTTCTCGACCAGGTCGAGCACGAACGAGAGCTTCGCCATGCCCGAGACGATGGCCATGACGACGCCGAGCTCGAGGATGTCGGCCTGTGAGAAGTGGGCGCTCAATCGCCGGTGCAGCTCCGGTGTCATGCGTCCGTCGGGGTTCGTGAGCGCGACTTCGCGCGCGTATGCGATCACCGCCTTTTCGGCGTCGGTGAACGGGCCGGTCTCGAAGTCGAGCATCGCGTCGACCTGCGCCTGGGAAATGCCGGCTTCGAGCGCGCCCGGCACGTTCTGCTTGTTGCAGGTGCGACAGCCGTGCAGCAGCGACAACTCGAGCCGCGCCAGCTGCTTGTAGCGCTGGTCGACCTTGCCGCCGAAGAAGATGCCGGCGTAGAACCGGTTCATGACGAAGTCGAGCATCTCGGGGTTGGACGCGAAGACCTCGACGAAGGTCGGTTCGCCGGTGAGCCGGTTCAGCGTGTCCCACGCGAGGTGGAACTTCGGGTCGAGCTCCGCGCGCGGCGTGCGCGCAAGCAGGGTGTTGGACATGCGACCTCCTGTTCGACGGTGTGCGGTGCTCGCGGCCGCGGATGATTGCCTCACTGGCTCGAGCGGAAATACTCCGGCTTGCCACCCGGCCATTCGCTGTCACCCCAGCAGGTGTGACCGCCGTCGACGACGAGCGTTTCGCCCGTCACGAACTTGCCCGAGTTGGCGGACAGGTAGACCACGGCCTCGGCGATGTCCTGCACGTCGCCGAGCCGCTTCATCGGGTTGGTGTGATGGAAATGGTCGACGGCGCCTTCCGGGTAGACGTTGAGGCCGCTCGTGGCGATCGCACCGGGGGCGATGCAGTTGACACGGATGTTGAGCGGCGCCCATTCGGTCGCGAGCGTCTTGCTCAGGTAGATCACGCCCGCGCGAGCAGCGGTCGTGTGGGCGACCTGCGGCATGCCGCGCCAGATCGTCGCGACGATGTTGACGATGTTGCCGGGCTGGCCGCGGTCGCGCCATGCGCGGGCTGCGGTCTGCATCATGTACCAGGCCCCGCTCAGGTTGGTGTCGATCACGGCGTTCCAGCCCTTGACCGAAAAGTCGATCGCGTCCTGGGGAAACTGCCCGCCGCCGTTGTTGACGATCGTGTCGAGCCGGCCGAAGCGCTCGAGCGTCGTGTCGATGAGCCGCTGCACGTGTTCCGGCTCGCGAATGGTCATCGACTGCGTGGCGACTTCGCGACCGACGTGCTGGCGGACGCCGGCGGCCGTCTCGTCGAGCATTTCCTGGCGACGGCCGCAGATCATCACGTCGGCGCCGAGCCGCGCGAGCAGGTAGGTGATGCCGCGGCCGATGCCGGTGCCTCCGCCCGAAACGATGAAGACCTTGCCGTCGAGCAGGCCCGGCCGGTACACGGTCTCGAGTGCCGCGAGTTCCTCGTCCGAAAAGCCCCAGTCGTGCGGGTTCGAAGTTGGCTGTAGACGCTCGACCTTGGCTGTCATGATCGACCTCTGTGCAGTCCCAGCACGGACACGCTTGCGACATTGCGATTCGGGATGCCGCCCAGGTTATGGGTCAGCCCCAGCGCCGGGGCGGCGAGCTGGCGCGCGCCCGCGCGACCGAGCAGCTGGGTATAGATTTCGTAGGCCATGCGCAGGCCCGACGCGCCCACCGGGTGGCCGAAGCACTTGAGCCCGCCGTCGGTCTGGCATGGGATCGCGCCGCCGCGGTCGTAGCGACCGTCGAGCACGTCGTGCACCGCGCGACCGGGCGCCGAAAACCCGAGGTCTTCCATCAGCACGAGTTCGGTGATCGAGAAACAGTCGTGCACTTCCATCAGGTCGATTTCGGCCGCGGCGTCCGTGATGCCGGCCTCGTGGTAGGCGCGTCGTGCGGCGAGTCGTGTCGTCGGCGTGTGGCTGCCGTCCCAGCTCGCGTGACCCATCTCGACGCCGTTCGACGGCGCGAGCGCGAGCGCCTTGATCGTCACCATGTCGCGCTTGCCGAGCGTCGCCGCGATCGCGGGGGTCGTGACGATCGCGCAGGCGGCGCCGTCGCTGACGCCGCAGCAGTCGTAGAGGCCAAGCGGGTAGGCGACCATCGGCGCGGCGAGCGCCTGCTCGATCGTGATGCGATTGCGCAGGTGCGCCTTGGGGCTGTCGACCGCGTTCTCGTGACTCTTCCACGAGACGTGCGCCATCGCGCGCTTGACGTCCGCCATCGCGTGACCGTGCCGCGCGGCGTAGGCGGCACCCAGTTGCGCGAACGCGCCGGGAGGCGTGAAACCGGGCTGCCAGAGGTCCTCGAACGTGCCCTTCGTGCGCTCGGGCAAGCCAGCAAACCCGGTGTCCTTGAGTTTCTCGACGCCGAACGCGAGCGCGATGTCGACGGCACCGGCGGCGACCGCATAGGCGGCCCCACGCAGCGCCTCGGTGCCGGTCGCGCAGAGGTTCTCGACGCGCGTGACCGGCACGTTCGGCAGGCGCAGCGCCATCGACAAAGGCAGCCCCGACCGGCTGACGCTCTGTTCCTGGTAGAAGACGCCGAGCCAGGCCGCCTCGATGCGATCGCGCTCGATCCCCGCATCGGCGAGCGCCTCGCCGAACGCTTCGACCATGAGGTCGTCCGGGCTTGCGTCCCAGCGTTCGCCGAAACGCGAGCACCCCATCCCGACGATTGCGACCTTGTCCCTGATCCCGCTGGCCATCGTCAGCCCCTCACCGGGACGGCTTTCCAGAAGTAACGACGGAAATCACGCGCGGTGTCGAAATCCTTGATGCGGAATGCGAACCGCACCGCGGTACCGACCGCAAGTTCGCCGGGGCGCGCATCACCGAACTCGATGAAGACGTTGCCGCCGCCGTCGAGCTCGACGTTGCCGTAGACGTGCGGTGGGCTGCGCGTGAACGCGAGCCAGTCCTCGGTGAACGTCTTGACGCGCCCGGCCTTCTCGGCGAGCGGCTCGGGCACCTGCGTGTCGAAGGCGCGACACTCCGGGTTCACACAGGCACGTGCGCGTGGAAACTGCACGGTGCCACACGCGCTGCAGCGGCCGCCGACGAATGCCGTGACATCGCGGTGGCGGCGCCAGTGCGCGGACTGCGCCGTGCGATTGTCGCGCTCGGCGCGCATGCCCCAATCCATTTCGACCAGGCCGCAGTCGGCAAGGAAGCGCAGGTACTCCGTGCTCGAGATGCCGGCGGCGAGCGCTCCGGCACAGCCGCGGCCGTGCGTGGCGCGACGACCCGTCGCACGCAGCACGAGTACGTCGCAACCCTGGCCGAAACCGGCGAGCAGGATCACGTCACCGGCTCGCGCCGATTCGAGGGCGGCGCCGAGCAGCAGCAGCGGATGCGCGACGCCACTGTCGCCGCAGTTCGACTGCAGGTCGTCCTGCACGGCCCCGGCGGCGATGCCGGCCGCCGCTGCGACGGCCGCGGCGAAGCGCTGCGGGCCCTGCACGATGCAGCGCGTGACATCGCTCGCGGCGAGGCCCGCCGGTTCGAGCGCGGCGCCGATCGCGCGTGGCACCAATGCGAGATAGCCCTCGTCGCGGACCCAGCGCT
>DATMIB010000110.1:0-10066 GCA_035554635.1 Steroidobacteraceae bacterium
GGCAAACCCGTCGCGAGACGGGGACGCAAAGCCTCCGGTCCACCGGCCACCGTGCCGAGGGATAGCGGGGTTGCCGAGCAGAGGACCTCGTCATGTTCCAAGTTCGTTCCACGTCGGCCCGCCGAGCGGTCGGGCCTGCACTCGCGATGATCGCCACGTGGTGCCTCGGCACGATGCAAGCCGAAGCCGCAAGGCCCGCACCGAACCTGCCGCCGGTCATCTCGGGCGCGCCCTCGACCACGGCCACGGTCGGCTCGCCGTACGCGTTCCAGCCGTCGGCCTACGACCCGGAAGGACGTGCGGTCACGTTCAAGGTCAAGAACAAGCCCGCATGGGCGACGTTCAGCACCGCGACCGGACGTCTGAGCGGCGTGCCGACGGCCGCCGGGGTCACATCGACGATCAGCATCTCCGCCACGGACGGCAGCAAGACCACGGCACTGCCAGGCTTCTCGATCACCGTGGCCGCGTCCGTGACGAACCGCGCCCCGACGATCAGCGGCACGCCGATGACGGCCGTCGAATCCGACCGCCCATACTCGTTCAGCCCGAGCGCTGCGGACGCCGACGGCGACAAGCTCGCGTTCAGCATCGCCAACAAGCCGTCGTGGGCCGCATTCGACACGACGACCGGCACGCTGCAGGGCACGCCGACCGCCGCACAGGCCGGCACCTACGCCAACGTGGCGATCGGCGTCTCGGACGGCAAGACGACCGCCGCGCTGGCACCGTTCTCGATCACCGTCACCGCACCGGCCGCCAACCGTGCGCCGACGATCTCCGGCACGCCCGTGACGGCGGCCGAATCGGACCGGCCCTACTCCTTCCGCCCCACGGCCGCGGACGCGGACGGCGACACGCTCGTCTTCAGCATCGTCAACAAGCCGTCGTGGGCCACGTTCGACGCGACCTCGGGCACCTTGTACGGCACGCCGACAGCTGCCCAGGTCGGCACGTACGCCAACGTGACGATCGGCGTCTCGGACGGCAAGGCGTCCGCCGCGCTCGCGCCGTTCTCGATCACCGTGGCGCCCGCGCCCACGCGCAGCGTGACGCTGAACTGGACGGCGCCGACCAGCAACACGGACGGCACGGCGCTGACCAACCTCGCCGGCTACACCCTGTTCTACGGCAACGCGTCGCGCCAGTACCAGGCGTCGGTCCGCGTGCCCGACGCCGGTGCGACGTCGGTCGTGCTCGAAGGCCTGGCCCCGGGCACCTGGTACTTCGCGATCCGCTCGTTCAACAACACGGGCCTGGAGAGCGACTACTCGGGCGAGGTCAGCGCGAACCTCTGATGGCGCGCAAGGGCCGGGGCCCTTTGCCCCCGGCCGCTCACTGGAACGAAAAGCGCCCTTCGCGGAACAGTTGCAGGCACGCATCGACCGGGGCCGCGTCGTAAAGCACGTCGCGGCCCTGTTCGATTTCGGCGAGTGCGTCGGCGAGCCCCTTGCCGGGGCGGTACGGCCGGTGCGAGGTCATGGCCTCGACCGTGTCCGCGACCGCGATGATGCGGGCCTCGAGCAGGATCTCGCTGCCCGCGAGCCCGCGCGGATAACCGGTGCCGTTGATGCGTTCGTGGTGCTGGCGCGCCATTTCGGCGATGCGCCACGGGAAGTCGATGCCGGAGAGGATGTCGTAGCCGATCTGCGCGTGCGAGCGCAGCAACGCCATCTCGACGTCGCTGAGCCGCCCCGGCTTGGTGAGGATCTCCGACGGCATCGCGATCTTGCCGACGTCGTGCAGGTAGCCGCCGATGCGCAGGCCGTCGAGCACGTCGCCCGCGATGCCCATTTCCTGCCCGATCGCCGTCGCGAGCGCGCCGACGCGCCGCTCATGGCCGGTCGTGTACGGATCGCGGTACTCGACCATCTTGGTGATGGCTTCGACGACGGCACCGAGCACCTCGCGCATGCGGAACTCGCTGGCGCGCAACTGCGCATTCGCGAGCTCGAGTTCCGCCATCTGCTGCTCGAGCTTGGCGTTCACGGCCTCGACGTGCCGCTGGTGGAACGCGCGCTCGTCGAGGCGCCGGATGCGCCGGGCCGTGTCCTCGGCGTCCACGGTGCGCAGCGCCGCATCGACCGCGTCACGCAGCGACTTCGAATCGAGCGGCTTCTGCAGCACGTCGACCGCGCCCACCTCGGCCGCGAACTCCTTGTAACGCGGGTCCGCGAACATGCCGGTCATCAGCACGAACGGCACGGCCCGCAGGTCGGGATCTTCCTGTGCACGACGGCACAGCGCGAAGCCGTCCATGCCCGGCATCAGCACGTCGGACAGCACGAGGTCGGGACGTTCGCGCCGCGCGACCTGCAGCGCACCTTCGCCATCGGCGGTCTCGAGCACGCGATGGCCCGCGCGCTCGAGCACCAGACGTGTTGCCGTCCGGTGTTCCTTGCGATCGTCGACGATGAGGATCGTGGCCATTCGGCGGACTGTACGGTGCGGGACACCCGCCGCACCATCGTCGGAAGCCTGAATGTGTGACCTGGTTTGCAGTGCCCGGCCTGCCATCGGCCCGTGCACCGTCCGGACTCGGTCGCGCCCGGCGGGGTCGTGCGCAGGCTTGCACCGGAATCGGGCATCGAGCGAGGCGTCAGCGGGGGTGGCCAACATCGCAGCGCGTCCGGGGAGTACGGACGCGCTGCGGAAGGAACCGGGGCGACGGGAGTCAGGCGCCGCCCGCGGTGAGTATCGACGACGACCGGGGCCGACCGGTCGCCGCCGCGAACTTCAACCGAGTTCGACCGGTACGAAAATCCTGGCCTCGCCACGCTGCACGAGCAGCGCGACGTGGTCGCGCGAGGCCGAGACGACGTCGCGCAGTTGCTTGGCGTCGTGGACCGGCTTGCCGTTTGCCGACAGCACGACGTCGCCGCGACGGATGCCGGCCTCGGCCGCCGCGCCGTCGACGTCCTCGACGACGAGACCGTCGGCCACGTCGGCCTGCCGTTTTTCCTCCGGCGACAGCGGCCGCACCATGATCCCGAGGCGCCCGGACTCGTCGACGCCACCGATGGCGGCCACGACGGGCTCGTCGGTGACCTCACCGAGCGTGACCTTGATCGGCTGCGTCTTGCGGTCGCGCCACACCTGCAGCGTCACCGTCTTGCCGGGTGCGGACCCGGCCACGGCCGCCGGCAGCAACGCCGCCGTGTCGATCGGCCGGTCGCCGAAAGCGAGGATCACGTCGCCGGCCTGCATGCCGGCCTTCTCGGCCGGGCCGCCCTTCTCGACGTTCGCGACGAGCGCGCCGCGCGGCACGTCGAGCCCGAACGTCTCGGCGAGCGCCTGGTCGACGTCCTGGATGCCGACGCCGAGCTTGCCGCGCGTGACGTGACCGTTCGCCTGCAGCTGCTGGCTCACGTTCATGGCGACGTCGATCGGGATCGCGAACGACAGTCCCTCGAAGCCGCCCGAGCGGCTGAAGATCTGCGAATTGATGCCGACCACCTGGCCGCGCAGGTTGAACAGCGGCCCACCCGAGTTGCCCGGATTCACGGCGACGTCGGTCTGGATGAACGGCACGTACGTGTCGTCGGGGAGGCTGCGCTCCTTCGCACTCACGATGCCGGCCGTGACCGAGTTGTCGAAGCCGAACGGCGAGCCGATCGCGACGACCCACTCGCCGACCTGCAGCTCCGCCGGGTCGCCGAACGTCACGAACGGCAGCGACTTGGCCTCGATCTTGAGCACGGCCACGTCGCTCTTGGGATCCGAGCCGATCACCTTCGCGACGAATTCGCGCCGGTCGGTGAGCTTGACCGTGACCTTCTGCGCATCGTCGACGACGTGCGCGTTGGTCAGGATCACCCCGTCCGGGCTCACGATGAACCCCGAGCCCTCGCCGCGCATGGGCATGCCTTGCCCGTGGCCCGGGATGTTCGGCATGCCGAAATACCGGAACAGCGGATTGTCCTCGTCCATGCCCGGCGGCAGCCCGGCGCGCGCACCGGTCTTGACGACGCCGCGCACGCTCACGTTGACGACGGCCGGACCGTACTGCTGCACGAGACCGCGGAAGTCCGGCAGGCCGCTCGCGGCCGGAGTCGCCACGGCGGGCGTCGCTTGCGCGGGCGCGGCGACGGCGGCCACGGGGCCCGAGACCTCGGCCGACGAGCGTTCGGTGGAATACAGGTACATCGCACCCGCGGGCACGGCGATCGCCGCGGCGCCCAGGGCGGCGGCCACCCACGGATGACCGGTCAGTGCGTTCGCCTTCATGTCACTACCCTCCACGTCCTTGGCAGCACGGTGTTGGCGTGCCGCAGGAGGGAGAGTGCCCGAAGGCGGCTTAGGGGAACCTTAAGGCGCCGGGAACGAGATCCGGACCCTCAGGCCGCGGCCGTCCGGCCCATCCTCGAGCCGGACGTTCGCGCCGTGGTGGCTCGCGATCGAGCGTACCAGCGCAAGGCCAATGCCGCTGCCGGCGACCGGTGTACCCGGGAGACGGTAGAACCGGTCGAAGACGCGGTCGCGCTCGGCGGCGGGGATGCCCGGACCGGCGTCGGTGACCGTCAGCTCGACCCTGGCCGGGTCGCCCACGCTTTCGATCGCGACGTCGACGCTGCCGCCCTCGGGCGAATAGCGCACGGCGTTGTCGATCACGTTGCGCACCAGCAGCCGCAGTGCTTCACGTTCGCCGCGGACGCTTGCGGACGTCGCGGTCTCGACCCCGAGATCGACGTGGCGGGCGTCGGCGAGCGGCAGCATCTCGCCGACGACCTCGCGCGCGAGTTCGAGCAGGTCCACCGGCGCGTGCTCGCGTGCACCGGCGCGCTCCTCGCGCGCGAGCGCGAGCAGTTGCTCGACCAGGCGGGCGACGCGCTCGACGCCGGCGCGCAACTGTCCCACGGCCGCCTCGCGCTCCGGCCCGGACGGCAGCTGCGCGACCTCCTGCGCCTGCAGCGTAAGGGCCGTGAGCGGCGTCCGCAGTTCGTGTGCCGCGTCCGCGACGAACGCGCGCTCGCGGCCGACGGCGTCGCGCAGCCGTGCCAGCAGCTCGTTCAGCGACGAGGCCACCGGCTGCAGCTCGTCCGGCAGGCGCGTGTCCGGTAACGGCTCCAGCGAATCGGGCTTGCGGGTGCTGAGCGCGAGCGAGAACTCGCGCATGGGACGCACCGAGCGCCGCACGACCCAGACGATCAGCAGTGCCAGTGCGGGCATCAGCACCGCGAACGGCTGCATCGTGCGCAGCGCGAGGGTCGCGGCGCGTCGTTCGCGCACGTCGAGCGGCTGCGCGACCTGGATCACGTGTCGGCCGACCGTGACGCCGTACACGCGCCAGCGCCCCGCCGGCGTCTCGACCGTCGACAGGCCGATCTGCGTGAGACCGGGCAGGACCGTGTGCGGGCGCGACTGGTAGATCCGCACGCCCTCGAACGTCCACACCTGCACGACGAAGTCGTAGGCGGGCACTTCCTGCGGCAGCGCGGTGGGCGGCTGGAAGCCGAAGAACTGGTCGCGCAGCAGCATCGCCGCTTCGCGCAGCTGGTAGTCGAAGAACGCGTTCGCCTCGTCGAGCGCCGAGCGATAGCTGAACCAGGAGCCGGCCGCGCCGACCACCGCGACGGCGCCGAGCAGCCAGGCCAGCAGCGTGTTGCGCAGCGAACTCATGCCTTGCCGTCCGGGGCGACGCGGTACCCGACGCCCCGCACGTTGCGGATGAATTCCGCGCCGAGCTTGCGACGCAGCCCGTGCACGTGCACTTCCACGACGTTGCTCTCCACTTCCTCACCCCACCCGTACAGTCGTTCTTCGAGTTGCGCGCGCGACAGCACGCGACCGGGCTGTTCGAGCAGCGCGTGCAGCAGCGCGAACTCGCGCGGCGACAGCGGCACCGGCTCGCCGAGCCTGCGCACCTCGTGCGTGGCCGGATCGAGCGTGACGCCGCGGTGCTCGAGCACCGCACTCGCGCGACCGGCGCGCCGCCGCAGCAGCGCCCTGATCCGCGCCGCGAGCTCGTCGAGGTCGAACGGCTTGACCACGTAATCGTCGGCGCCGGCATCGAGCCCCGCCACGCGATCGGCGACCGCGTCGCGCGCCGTGAGGAGCAGCACGGGCAGTTCGACGCCGCGCGCGCGCAGGTCGCGCAGCACGCCCAGGCCCTCCTTGCGCGGCAGGCCCAGGTCGAGCACGCAGGCGTCGTACGGCTCCGTCGCGAGCGCCTGCTCGGCCGCGAGACCGTCCTGGACCCAGTCGACGGCGAAGCCGTGGCGGCGCAAGCCATTGCGCACGGCCTCGCCGATCATCGTGTCGTCTTCGGCCAGCAACAGTCGCATCGCATCGTTCCCGTGACTTGTATTATGCCTGCATGCTTCCGACGGCCTGGATCGATGCTTTGCTCGGGGGGCTGCTGATCGGGGCGGCCGCGGTCGTGCTGTTGTACTGCAACGGCCGCATCGCCGGCATCAGCGGCATTACGGCCGATGTGGTCTCCGGCGACACGGGCGAGGGCGCGTGGCGCCTGGCGTTCCTCGCCGGGCTGATCGCGCCCGCGTTCGTGTTCGGCGCGCCGGACGTGGCCTTTGCGGGCAACCTGCCCTGGCTCGCGGCTTCGGGCCTGCTCGTCGGCATCGGCACGCGCGTCGGTTCCGGCTGCACGAGCGGCCACGGCGTCTGCG
This sequence comes from Steroidobacteraceae bacterium, assembly GCA_035554635.1. Classification (GTDB taxonomy): domain Bacteria; phylum Pseudomonadota; class Gammaproteobacteria; order Steroidobacterales; family Steroidobacteraceae; genus RPQJ01. The sequence continues at coordinate 6,627 of DATMIB010000110.1, forward strand.
GCCTCTCCAACCTCTCGCTGCGGTCGCTCGTCGCCACGGCGACGTTCATGGCCGTCGCGATCGCCACGGTCTACCTGGTGCGTCACGCATGAAAGTCCTCACCGCATTCGTCGCGGGCCTGCTGTTCGGTGGCGGGCTGCTGCTCTCGCGCATGGCCGACCCGCAGGTCGTGCTCGGTTTCCTCGACGTCGCAGGCAACTGGAATCCCGCGCTGATGTTCGTGATGGGGGGCGCGATCCTCGTCGGCGCACCGGCGTTCCTGCTGATGCGACGCCGTGCGCGCACGCTGGCCGGCGAGCCCGTCACGCTGCCGGACCGCACGCGCATCGACGGCGCGCTGGTGCTCGGTGCCGCGATCTTCGGGCTCGGCTGGGGCCTGAGCGGCATCTGCCCGGGGCCCGGGCTCGTGCTGCTCGGCGGCCTGACCGTGCAGGCGTTCACGTTCGTCGCGGCGATGCTGGTCGGGTTGCTGGTCGCGGGCCGGCTGCGGCCGGCGTACAAATAAAAACGCCGCGGAACACGCGGGGGGAGCGCGACGTTCGGCGGCGTCAGCGGCGCCGGCATCACGCCGGGACCTGCATTGGTGCGGGGGAATGCACCGTTGCTACGAGACGTATTGCAACGGTCGTGCCACCCCTCGGGCAATACGTCGAAACCCGTAAATGCCTTGATTTTCGCCGCTTTCGCACCGCTCTGGATGCACTCGCGCGGCTGCACTGACCTTCAATGGTGCATTGCAGCAGCGTGGTGCACGCCAATTGGGCAAGACTCAGTCGCAGCGTGTCGCGCGAGTCGTGCGACGCCCGGCACAACACATGCGCGTCGTGGCGCCATCCGCACGACTCATGCCTGCTCGCGTGTCGTGATGCCGTAGCGTCGGGCCAGCACCGCGCAGGCGAACAACTGCACCTGGTGAAACACGATCAGCGGGATCACGAGCAGGGCCGCCTGCGCGCCTGGAAACAGCACGTTGGCCATCGGCATGCCGGTGACCAGCGACTTCATCGAACCGCAGAAGACGATCGCGGCCTCGTCGGCGCGAGCGAAACCGTAGCGTCGCGCCGCCACGACCGCGAGTACCAGCACGAGCGCGAGCAGCACCACACAGACGGCGACGACGGCCAGCAGGTCGACACCCGAGATGCGCAGCCAGACACCCCCCACCACGGACTTGCCGAAGGCGCTGTAGAGCATCAGCAGGATCGCACCGCGATCGATCGTCGTCAGCAGCAGGCGGCGCCGGCCGATCCAGGCGCCGAGCCACGGTCGTGCAACCTGCCCGGCGACGAACGGCACCAGCAGCAGCAGCACGATCGAACCGACGGCGCTCAGCGAGACCTCCCCCTGCCGCGACAGCAGCAGCCCGAGCAGCAGCGGTGTCAATGCGATGCCCAGCAGGTTGGAGGCCGACGCGGCACACGCCGCCGCGGGCACGTTGCCGCGCGCCATCGAGGTGAAGGCGATCGACGACTGCACCGTCGACGGCAGGCAGCACAGGAACAGCACGCCGGAATACAGCGTCGGGTCGAGCACGCGCCCGAGCAGCGGCGCCGCGGCGAGCGCGAGCAGCGGGAACAGCACGAACGTGATCGCGAGGATCGTCAGTTGCAGCCGCCAGTGCCCGATCGCCTGCAGCACGGCTTCAGGCGCGAGCCTCGCCCCGTGCATGAAGAACAGCGTCATCACGGACGCCTTGACCGCCAGGTCGAGCCAGTCGACCGCGGCACCGGTGGCCGGCAGCACGCTCGCGAGCCCGACCGTCGCGAGGATCAGCAGCGTGAACGAATCGGGGCGCAGGGCAGCGAGCAGGCGGTCCATGGGTCGGGCGATGTTGACGGTTTGCGCGCGCGTTGCAAGCTCGACCGTCGCTACCGGCACGACCGGCGCGCGCTATAGTCGAGTGCAGTGGGGTCGCTCGCGGGGCGCGGCGCAAGCCGCGTGGTCACTGCCGCGGGCAGCACGCAACGAAGGGAGCCCTCATGGACATCGAGACCATCCAGACGTTTCTGAGCACGACCGCCGCCGATTTCGCGATCAAGGTCGCCGCGGCGATCATCTTCTGGTTCGTCGGTCGCTGGCTGATCCACCGCGTGATCGCGCTGATCCAGGCGGCGATGCACCGCAACCACATCGACCCGACGCTGACGCGCTACCTGGGCTCGATCGTGTCGGTCGCGCTGAACATCGCCCTGGTGCTCGGCATCCTCGGTTACTTCGGCATCCAGACGACCTCCATCGCGGCCATGCTCGCGGGCGCGGGCGTCGCGATCGGCGCGGCCTGGAGCGGCATGCTCGGCAATTTCGCCGCGGGCGCCTTCATGATGGTGCTGCGGCCGTTCAAGGTCGGCGATTTCGTCAGCGTCGCCGGCGTCACCGGCACCGTGCACGAACTCGGCCTGTTCGGCACGACGATCGTCACGCCCGACAACGTGCTGACGCTGATCGGCAACGGCAAGATCTTCGCCGACACGATCCAGAACTTCTCCGCGCTGCCGTACCGGCGCGTCGACCGCACGGCACAGCTCGCCGGCGGCGTCGACCACCACGACGCGATCGCCCGGCTCAAGGCGCAAGTCGCGCGGATCCCGAACGTGCTCGCGGAACCCGCACCCGACGTCTCGCTGCTCGACATCAACCTGCTCGGCGTCGTCCTCGCCGTGCGCCCGTACTGCCACACCGACCACTACTGGCAGGTCTACTTCGACACGAACGAGGCGATCACGCGTGTCGCGCGCGAATCGGGCTGGCCGGCACCGACACCCTCGAGCATCACGCGGATGATCCAGGTGCCGGACGAGCGCGCCCCCGTGCCTGCGCTGCAACGCGAGCCGGCGCACGGCTGAGCGCCATCGCGGCACGGTCGGTCAGGCGGCTGCGCAGCAGCGTGGCAAGCGCGTGCGCCTGCGCGCGCAGCTCCTGCACGGCAGTCGCCTCGAGATCGCGGGCGCGGGCCCAAGGCCCGAGGTAGTAGAGGCCCGGTGCCGGCTCGTCCGCACGCCCGAGCGGACGGCCGGCCGCGTCGAGCCTCACGCCGATGCCGGTCGGGCATGGCGTCAGCAGCCCGGACCGCAGCAACGCCTCGACCAGCGGCTCGGGTGACCGCGCCAGGTCGTCGTCGGGGCCGCTGCAATTGACCACGCGGTCGAATGCTTCCTCGACCATCGTCGATCGCCCCCGGTCGCGCAGCGTCACGAGCGCGCGATCGCCCTGGATTCGCGCCGTGACGATCCGCGCAGCGCGCACGCAGAGCACGCCTTCGGCGACGTGACGCAGGACCTGCTGCCCGACGGCCGGCGGCAGCTGGTGCCGGTGCACGTCCCAGTACGGGCGCACGTGACGCAGGAAGCGTCGTCGCTCGATCTCGTCGAGACGGTGCCAGAGGTCCGGCACCAGGTCGCGCACCGCGGCGATCACTGCGCGCCAGCCGGTCCCGCCGGCCT
>DATMIB010000111.1:0-2079 GCA_035554635.1 Steroidobacteraceae bacterium
CCGTAGTACTGGCCAAGCTCGGTGTCGAGCCGCTCGAGCGCGTCGAAATGCTGGCCCTGGTAGGCGTGGAACAGGGCCTCGCCGAAATGCAGGTCACGCAAATCCTCGGCCAAGGCCGGCGCACTGGCCACTGCCAGTGCGACGAGAACCCCGAGCGGCCGCTGTGGCGCTCGCATCACGGCTCACCAGTTACCCAGTTCGATACGGGCTTCGCCCGAATCGGGCCCGGCCAGCGTCAGCCCCACCAGCTTCGGCTCGACCCCCTTGGTGAAGGAGAACTGGCCGGTGTGGCTGAAATCGCTGCCGCTCTTTGCCTTGCCGTCGACCTGCACCTCGATCCGGTGCTCACCGGTGGCGAGGTTGCCCACGAACAGACGCTGCACGCCGCCCCGGCGCAGCGCGTCGAGTTCCTTGAAGCTGTAGATGTAGTGCGCGACCAGCTGGCCGTCGATCTGCACGCGGATCGCGTCGAAGCGCGACGGGTCCTGCGCCGCCAGCGCGACGAAGACCGCGACCTGCGTGTTCGACGGGTACAGCAGCTTTTCCTCGAGACGGCCGAGTTCCGCCGCAATGTCGAGTACCTCGGACTTGATCTCCTGCACCTGCTCGTCGAGACCCTTCATCTGCTGGCGCTCGGTGCCCTCGGCCCGACTCGACGCGCTGCCGAGCAGGCACAGCAGGCCGAGCACGAACAGCAGTCCGAGCACCAGCGTGCGCAGCTGCGAGTGGCGCCGGCGCGATGTCACGACCCGCGCCTGTCGACCGGACGAAGCATGGGGCGCCGACGCCAGGTGCTGGCCGGCCTGCGGATTGAGGGAAATCGATCTGTGTCCGCCCATGTCGCACCTCGTGTCGCTCATCGGCGATCGAGCTGGGCATGGCCTGACCTTGCGTCGCCATCGTTCGATGGCCGTGCCCCTGCTCCGATCGCGGGCGCACTATCAAGCGAATCGAGGAAACGGCAGCATGACGCACTTCCCATTCCTTGGGCCAAAAGTGCCACGCTATGTCACATTCGGACTTTGCGTGTCGAAGTTGCCCAGTGACGTCTCAGATTTGACGATCACCGTTGCACCCGTGCGCTGGCTCGACAGGTGCGCGCGCGTGGGGCGCGGCTTCCGTCAGTCGATGCGGGCGAGAATGGCGTGCGCGAGCCGCTCGGCACTGCCGGGCGCATGGGCGAGGAACACCGAGGGTTCGGTCAGCTCGAGCTCGAGCACCACTGGCCCGCCGCCAGCGGCACGGATCATGTCGATGCGCGCGTACAACGGCGTCTCGAACGGCATCGCGGCGTGCGCCGCAGCGGCCAACTCCTGCTCGTCCTCGCTGGGCGAGCGCGCCACGATCTCTTCCGGCGCGAACAGCCCTTCGACGAGGCCGTCGCCGAGCCTGAGCAGCGGACCCTTGCGGATCGCGTGGCTCGGCACGCCGTCGAAGTAGATCAATGCCGTTTCGCCGGCCGTGTCGACGCTGTCGAGGTACGGCTGCACCATCGCGCTGCGACGCTCGGCCTGCGTCAGCCGGGCGAGGTGCTCCAATGCACGGGCGCGTTCGTCACGCCGGTACCGGGCCGCATCGCGCGAGCCGGCGCCGATCGAAGGCTTGACGACGAACTCCTCGAACGCACAGGCGGTGCCGGCACTGACCGAGCCCGGCCCACCACGCAGGAAGGCGTCCAGTTCCACGGCTGCGTCGGTACCGGGTTCGACGAAGCGCGTCGGTACGACCGCAACACCTGCGAGGTGCAGGTGCCCGAGGTAGTGCTTGTCGGTGTTCCACGCGACGACGTCCGCTGCATTGGCGAGTCGGGTCTCGGTGCCGCAGCGCCGCGCCCAGGCAAGGAACTCACCGATGCGTTCGACGTAATCCCAGGTCGAGCGCAGCACGGCGATGTCGAACCGCGACCAGTCGACGCTCCGATCGTCCCAGCACGGGGTCACGACCTCGGCGCCGAGTGCTTCGAGCGCGGCCACGAGCGGCGGCATGTCTTCGTCGAGGGGCAGCGCGGCAGCGGCGCTGACGAGGGCGATACGGGGCAACGCGGCGTCCTTATATAGGGTTGGAGCAATCAGTCCAGCG
>DATMIB010000112.1:0-3240 GCA_035554635.1 Steroidobacteraceae bacterium
TTGAAAGCGCAGCTCGGCCTCGACTTCGGCGACCTCCTCGCCCTGGTAACGCATCGCCTGCACGCCGCGCAGACCCACGTACGGCCGAAGGTAGAACGGCGTGCCGTCGGAGCTGTCGCGCCAGCCGGCGCGCACGCCGCCGAACCAGCGATCGGCGAGCGGATGGAAGTACTGCGCCGACAGGTCGAGCAGCTCGAAATCGCGGTCGCTGCCGAAGCCGTCGCGAAACCACGGCATCGACGCATCGAGGTAGAACCCGCGCGTGGGCGTGAAACTGTTGTCGCGCGAGTCGAACGTCACGGTCGCCGCGAGCGCGGCCAGCCGCAGCGCCATGTCTGCGGGATCGACGAGGCCTTCGAGCGGCGCGTCGCGCAGCCGGACGTCGGTCTCGGCCACGACGTACCGCGTGCCGATCCAGACCGGCGCCGACCACGGCCGGTAGCTGGCGCCGAGCACGCCGCCGCTGGCACCGATCGTGTAATCGAGCCCGGCGTCGGCGCCACCGCTGCGATCGCCGAGCCCGAAGAACTCGAGGTTGACGTCGGCATCGGCGAGCGCCGCCACCGTACGCAGGCGCCCGCCAAGCCAATGCCCGACGTGACCGCCGAACAGGCCGTCCGTGCCGTTCTCGGTGGCGAACCCGCCGACCGCGGCGATGTTGGGTCGCACCGGCTTGCCGTCGTCCGGCGCATTGCGATCGATGAAGACCAGCGCGCCGGCGGCGCCGTAGCCGACCGCCGGCTCCGTGATCGGCGACACGATCGGCACGAAGCCGTAGGCGGTGTCGAGCAGCGCGCTCAGGTCGAAGGCGCCGTCCGTGGGGTCGCGCAGCGACGGCCGCTCCGCCGCCGCCGGTCCGGCATGAGACGACAGCACGAGCATCGCGGCTGCGAGCCACGCCCGCGCGTGGCCGCTGGCCGGCACGCCTGCGGGCACAAAGGCGTGCCGTCGATGCGACGTCCGAACGCCTCCCGCCCGTTGCGGGCGGGAGGCCACGGTTGCGGTGATCAGAATTTCCAGCCGACGCTCAAGTCGAAGCCGTCGAAGTCCGGCGTCCCGTCGGCCTGGTCGAAGTCGATCCAGTCGATCCGATAGCTCGCGTGCACGGCGAAGTTGTCCGTGAAGTCGTAGCGGGCGCCGACGCCGAGCTGGTAGGTCAGGCCGTCGAGCGTGCGGGTGTTGACCCACGACGTGCAGATGTAGCCGTACCAGGGGTCCCACCAGCAGCCGACTTCGGGCGGATCGGTCGCGATGTTGGTGTCGACCCAGCTCCAGCCGATGCCGGCCGTCACGAACGGACGGAACGGACCCTCGAGCAGGTTGTAGGTGCCCGTCAGCAGCAGCGTGGTGTAGTCGAGGTCGCCCTTTGCACGGAAGCTCTCGCCCGCCTCGTCGCCGACGATGTTGGCGTCGTAGCTGCGCTGGCCGATGCCGAAGCTGGCGCCGAGCTGCAGCGCGTCGGTCAGGCTGTAGTCGACCGCCATGCGGAAGCCCGCATCGCTGTCGAACGATGCGCGGGTTCCGCCTTCGAAGTCGGCGTCGCTCGAGTTGAGGAACGCGACCCCGATACTCGTCTCCCAGGTGCCTTGCTCGAGCGATTGCGCCCCTGCAGGCAGCGCCAAGAGGAGACCTGCCGCGCAGGCCAGCCATGTCGTCTTGCTCATTCGATCTCTCCTTGATTCAAAGGGCGGCGGCACGAAAATTCCCGTGCACCGTCCAGCAGCCGGCGAACCGGCGCATCGTGGTTGAGGTCAGTACTCGTAGAACATCTTCTGGATGCGGACCGGGTCGGCCGTCTGCGTGAGCGCGAGCTGCAGCAGCACGCGCGACTTCGCCGGGTTGAGTTCGCCCGACGCGACGAAACCCTTCTCGTCGTCGTTGACTTCGTTGTTGCGCAACACGATACCAGACGGCAGGCGGGTGCTGCGAACGACCACGATGCCGTTCTTCGCCGCCCTGGTGAGCGCATCGAGCGCCGGCGTGGTCATGTTGCCGTCGCCCACGCCCGCGATCACGAGGCCCTTCGCGCCGTTGCGGATCGCGGCGTCGATCAGGTCGGCGCTCATGTTGGCGTGCGCGTAGATCACGTCGACGCGCGGCAGGCGGTCGAGCGTGTCGACCGAGAATCCGGTCGCCTTGCCGAGCTTGCGGTCCATGGGCTCGAACCAGTCGACCGTGCCCGTGTGCACGACACCGGCCGGGCCACGGTTGATGCTCACGAACGTCTGCACGCTCGTGGTGTCGGTCTTCACGACATTGCGCGCGTAGTGGATCGTGTCGTTGAGCACCACGAGCGTGCCCTTGCCCTTCGCGCCGGGGCTCGAGGCGACCGCGACGCCGTTGTAGATGTTGCCGGGACCGTCGGCGCTGATCGCCGTCGCCGGTCGCATCGAGCCGACCATCACGACCGGCTTGTCGCTGCCGGTCACGAGCGACAGGAAATAGCTCGTCTCCTCGAGCGTATCGGTGCCGTGCGTGATCAGCACGGCATCCGTGTCGGCGCCGGCCAGCACTGCGTTGACGCGCTTGGCGAGCTTGAGCCAGACCTCGTCGTTCATGTCCTGGCTGCCGATGTTGGCGACCTGCTCGCCCGTGATCACCGCGAGCTTGTCGAGGTTCGGCACGGCTTTCAGCAGCGAGTCGACGTCATAAGCACCCGACTTGTAGCCGTAGTCCGTCGCACTCGCCTGCGCGCCGGCGATCGTGCCACCGGTCGCGAGCACGGTAATCCTGGCTGGCCCGGCCGCCTGCGCGACGGCGACGAACAGCAGGCCCGCGGCCATGCCGGCCACGAACCGTGCGCCACTGATGTTGCTTGTCATGGCATTCTCCCTTGCTTGCCGGCACGCCGGTTCATGCGCCGGCGCACCTCGTGATTCACGTCAGGCCTTCGCCGGCTTGTGCGAGCTGCCGGTCTTTTTCGTCTTCACGGCAGTGCGCTTCGCATTCGCGCCGGGCAGCGTCGCCTTTTCGCCGCGCGAGGGCGCCAGCTGCGGCACCGCCGGTGCCGTGGTCGCGGGCATCGGCGACCTGGCCGGCGCCACCTTGATGCCCGTCGCCGCCTCGTAGGCCCGCACGTAGCTGCGCGCCACTGCACGCACGGCGCGACCGATGTCGTCGTAGACGTGGTCGTCGAGATTGGCGAACGATACGCGCACCGACCAGTCGGGCGCCTCGAAGCCGCTGCCGTTCAGCAGCACGATGCCATGGTCCTCGGCCAGCCGGAAGACGATGTCGAGC
>DATMIB010000113.1:0-46694 GCA_035554635.1 Steroidobacteraceae bacterium
GTCCACGCGGGCGCCGGCGCGAAGATTCCGGGCCAGCGCGAAGTCGCCGTTCGCAAACAGCGCGTTCTCCATGCGGATGTCGTCGACGCGCTCGAGCGTCGACTGGTTGGCGAAGTCACGCAGCGCGCGACGATGACGGAAGCCGAGGTCGCCAGTCGTGCCTTCGCTTGCGAACCAGCGCCAGATCGCATTGAGCTTGCTGCCCGTGTAGTCGAGTTCGTCGTGCTCGTTGAACAGCGTGTGGTTCAGTTCGCCGTTGATGTCGAACCGCTGCTCGCGCTTCTGGAGCCGCGAGTCGAAGCCGACGGCAAGGGTCACGTACTGGTCGGAAAGCGAGTCGCCGATTTCAGGTGCGTCGTCGTCGAGGCGGTAGATGTTGGAGTCGTACGCGATCCCGATCGATGCGTAAGGGCTGAACGCATCGAGTGCACGGGCGACGTCCTCGCTGGTCGGCAGCGTCTGTGGACGTGCCGGAGCGGACAGTGTCGCGGCGATGCACGCGCCGAGCAGCACGCTGCCGCGGCGAACGCGACGCGTCGCACAGGTTGCACGGGAAACGGTACGGGTATTGATCACGATGAATCCCTCCGACGCACGGGAAGCGGTGCGGCTTACATCCGCCCAGTCACCGCAGCATTAACTTGTCGGGGGACCCAGACCGGCCGGATGTTGACCGAAAGCCACAGTGAAGCGCAAGTCCTCAAAGACGCATTTTCTACACAGCGGATTGCTCGCTTCGCTGGCTGCGATCGGCATGTCCGCGGCAGCCGTATCGACGACATTCGCGGAAATTTCGTTCGTCGAAGTGTCCGGCACGGCCGGTTTTGGCAATTCGTTCGGGGAGACGTGGGGCGCCGCCTGGGGCGACGTCGACGGCGACGGTTATCCGGATGTCTTTTTCAGCAACCATCGCAACCGTGCGACGTTGTACCGCAACAACCGTAACGGCTCGTTCAGCGAGGTGTCGGACCAGGTCGACCTCTCGGCGACGCCGGGGTGGACCGGCGGGCGCGCGAACGTCGACACGCACGGGGCCAGCTGGGGGGACGTCGACAACGACGGCGATGACGACCTCTACGAGGCGGTCGAGAGCAGCACCGACCGGCTGCACCTCAACAACGGCGCCGGAGGCCTGGTCGACCGCACCGCGGACCTCGGGATCAGCCGGCTGAACCACCTCGCCACGCGCCAGAACCTGTTTCTCGACTTCAATGGCGACGGGCGACTCGATCTCGCCGGCGTCGCACTGACGCGCCCGGCCTTTGCGCCGCAGCTCGCCAACGGCACCTTCGGTTACGGTGCCGGTGTGGAGCGCCCGATGGCCTGCACGGACGGGCAGTGGGCGCACCTCGTCGATCTGCACCCGACGCCCGGGCTCGAGTTCGTGTGCTCGCCGCGGATCGGCAGCTATCCCAAGGTCAACGCCTTTGCGAACGGCTCGGTGCAGGACGTGAGCGGCAGCTTCCCGCAGTTTGCGTCGGTGATCGACGCAGCGTCGCTCGACTATGACGGTGACCTGCGTCCCGACCTGTTCCTCGTCCCGGGGTCGGAGCGCCCGTCCGACGCGTACATGGTTTCATCGCAGCGCTTCGAGGCGCAGTTCATCACCGCAGGCGGCAAGACCAAGTCGGTCACGTTCAAGACGACGGGCGTCGTGACCATCACGGCGAGTGTCAGCGCAGGCACCGATCCGCAGGGCGACCCGGCCGCGATCGACATCGGCGCGAGCCAATGGAGTCCCGGCAGTCTCGTGTTCCAGCTCAACCGTGCCGATTCGCGCACCTGGGGCATCGGCACCGGCGCTGCAGGCTTCAACGTCGGCTACCTCAACGCGACGGGGCAGTGGAAGATCGCGCAGGGTCACGCCGGGTACGGCTATTCATACGTGCAGGTCAGTTCGACCGCGCCGATCACGGCGCTGACCTTTGCCGGTTCGAGCGAGGCCGATCGCGGCCAGAAGCCCGTCCTGCTGCGTAACACGACGGCCGGACTCGTCTCGGTCGGCGGCGGCGCCGGCTTCGGCGTGCCGCTGCGGTGCCAGAGCGTCGTCGCCGGCGATTTCGACAACGACATGGACGAGGACCTCTACCTCGCCTGCACGGGCGGTTCGCACAACAAGCCGAATCGACTGTACCGCAACGACGGCAACGGCAGGTTCACCGAAATCGCCGGGGCCGGTGGCGCGGCCGGCAAGTCGGGCGCGGCGGTTGCATCGCGCGCCGGCACCAGCGAGAGCGTCGTCTCGGCCGATTACAACCTCGACGGGTTCCTGGACCTGCTGGTCACCAACGGCAACAACATGCGGCCGGTGTACCTCGGCGGACCGAAACAGCTCTTCCGCAACCGTGGCAATTCGAACCACTGGCTGCAACTCGATCTCGTCGGCACGACGTCGAATCGCGACGGCGTCGGCGCGAAGGTGTACGTGCGCGCAGGCGGCGTCAGGCAATACCGCGAACAGAACGGGGGCTATCACCGCTGGTCGCAGAATCTCACACGCATCCACGTCGGGCTCGGTGCGAACACGCGTGCCGACGTCGAGGTGGTCTGGCCGGACGGCACGACGCGCTTCTATGCGGGGCTCGTCGCGGACCGTGTGTACAGGGTCCGGCAGGACGGCGGCGTGGCCGTGATTTCCGGGTGACCGGACGTCGGTGGCAGTCTGACGGACGCACTTCGATCAGGCTTACAGAAGGTTCGGCCGGAGTGCTGCGCGGGAACGGCGCGGGCGGCTGCGAAGCGCACATTGCGCGGGCTATCGTCACGCACGTCGGACGTCGAACCAATTCGCGAACACGCGCCGCGCCAGGCGCCAGGGGTCAGGGCAGGCATGGAGCCATCGAAGATCGGATCGAGTCGCGGCACCCGCGGCGACGCCTCTGCCTTGTCGACGACCTCGGGGTATCGTCGATGAAGTCGAGGCTGCGCACCTTCGTCGGCTGCGGCGCGCTGCTTGTCGCGCTGTCGGGCGCGCTTGCGGCGCCGGTGGCAGTGGCGCAGTGTCCCGCCGTCGGGCCGCAAAAGGAATCCGAGCGGAAGTTTCACCCGGGGCACTACGTCACGATCGGTCGGCACGAACTGCGCAGCGGCGTGAACGTCAACGCCGTCCTCGGCGAGGGTGTCACCGGCATCCAGTTGCGTTACCGCTGGAGCGACCTCGAACGCGACCGCGACCGTTACGACTTCACGCAGATCCGTCGCGACCTCGACACGGTCGCGAAGAACAAGCTGCAGCTGGTGGCCGTGATCGAAGACAAGTCGTTCAACGGCGAGTTGCCGACCCCGGCGTACCTGCAGGGCGGCCAGACGTTGCGCGGCAAACGCGGCTACACGGCCAAGCGCTGGGACCCCGCCGTCGTCGATCGCATGAACCGGCTCGTGGCCGCGCTCGGCGCGGAACTCGACTGCCACCCCAACCTCGAGGGCATCGCGTTCCAGGAGACGGCGCTGAGCCTGGACGACACCGTGCTGCACGCGAACGGCTACACGCCGGAGGCCTACCGCGATGCGCTGCAACGGCAGCTGCGCGCGGCGACGGAAGGCCTGCCGCGCTCGCGCGTGTTCTGGTACATGAACTTCCTGCCGGGGCAGCAGGAGTACCTCGGCGAGATCGCCGCGAACCTCGTCGGCTCCGGCCTGGTGATGGGCGGCCCGGACATCCTGCCCGACAATGACGCGCTCACGCGCCGTGCGTATCCGTTGTACGAGCGCTTCCGTGGCCAGATGAAGCTGTTCGGGTCCATGCAGCCCGACAGCTACCGGCATCAGCGCAAGGCAGCGGCCGCCGCCGACGACTTCTGGTCGATGGAAGAGCTCTTCGTCTTTGCCCGGGACAAGCTGCACGTCGACTACGTCTTCTGGGAATACCGCGCCAAGCGCCAACCCGCCAACTCGCGCGACTGGGCCGAGGCCCGTGAAGTGATTGCTCGTCACCCGTCCTTCCGCAGGGACGGTTGAACAAGAGAACAGCCAACAATGATCACGAACAAGGAGCAGTTCACGTGAGACAACAACGGACGCTCGGCGGCCTGTGGCGGACCCTGCTGATCATCGCCCTCGGATGGATCGGTGTCGCGCCGGCCACCCTGGCCCAGACCACGTCGGCATCGATCGCCCCGGGCGACGTGCTCAAGATCTCGGTCTACGGCAACCCCGACCTCACGACGGTCACGCGCGTCATGCCGAACGGCAGCATCACGTTTCCGCTGATCGGCCAGGTCACGGTCGGCGGCGCGACGCCCGCGCAGGCCGAGGTCAACATCGCCGACCGGCTCAGCCGTGGCGGGTTCGTGCGCAACGCGGCGGTCAGCATCTTCGTCCAGGAGCGGAGCCCCGTCGCCGTCTCGACCGTGACGCTGCTCGGGCAGGTCGTGCGCTCGGGCACGTACACGCTCGACAGGGATTCGCCCGAAGCGGTGTCGACGCTCGTGACGCTGCTCGCCAAGGCGGGCGGCACCACGGACAAGGCCGCGGACTACTGCTACCTGATCCGCAACGAGAACGGCCAGCCGCGCAAGACGCGTGTCGACCTGATCGACCTGCTGCGCAACGGCAACGTGAAGACGAACCTGCCGCTCGCCAACGGCGACATCGTGCTGGTCCCGGAGATGGACGTCTTCTACATCTATGGCGAGGTACAGAAGCCTGGCCGTTACAAGCTCGAGCGCGACATGACGGTCATGCAGGGGCTGTCGGTCGCGAGCGGCATGACGCCGCGCGGCACCGTCAAGGGCATCGTCCTGAACCGCCTGGCCGGGACGACGATGACCTCGCTCGGCACCAACCTCGAGGATCGGCTGCAGCCGAACGACGTGCTCTACGTCAAGACCGCGGTGTTCTGAGGCACAACGTGCCATCAACCATGGAAGGTACCCAGTCATGAGCTTCAGACTGTTGCTCGACATCATGCGGTCGCGGAAGGGACTGATCTTCGCGACGCTGTTCATCACCGTCGCCGTCGCGGGAGCACTGACCTTCCTCGAGGCCCCGCGCTACGTCGGCACGACGGCGCTCGTGCTGAACCTCGAGAGCGAAAGCCCGTTCGACCGCGAAGCGATCCCCGCCGCGCTGTCGTCGAGCTACCTCGCGACACAGCTCGACATCATCCGCAGCCAGAAGGTCGCCGTCAGGGTGGTCGAGCAGCAGAAACTCGCGGCCGACCCGGCCTGGCGACAGGCGTACGAGGAGGCGGGCGAGTCGGCGATCCCGATCGAGTACTGGATCGCCAACACGATCATGGAAAACGTCGACGCCGAGCCGTTGCAGAACAGTCGCGTCGTCAACCTGAGCTACCAGGCGCTCGCCCCGGGCGAGGCCGCACGCATGGCCAATGCCTATGCGCAGGCGTTCATCGCCACGACGCTGGACCTCACGGTCGAGCCGGCGAAGCGCAACGTCGCGTGGTTCGACCAGCAGCTCAAGATGCAGCGCGGCAGGCTCGACGAGGCACGCACGCGCATGGCGCGCCTGCAGGCCGAGAAGGGCGTCGCCGGCCTCGACGAGAAGCTCGGCACCGAGAGCACCCGCGTCGACGAGATTTCCCGCAACCTGGTCGAGGCGCAGGCCGCCACCGCGACGGTGCGCGGCCGACAGCTCGGCGTGAACCATCCCGAGTACCAGAGCGCGCTGCAACGCGAGCGTACGCTGGCCGGTGCCCTCGAGCTCCAGAAGCGCCGCATCGTCGAACTCAATTCGCAGCGCGAGCAGCTCAATACGCTGGCCAACGAAGTGCAGTCCGAGGAGCAGAACTACGCGGCGACGCTGCAGGCATATTACAAGTCGGCGATGGAAAGCCAGTTCACGCAGACGAACATCTCGGTGCTGGCGCCGGCGTTCCCGCCGAGCAAGCCGTCGACGCCGAACGTGCCGCTGAACATGATCAGCGCGACGGTGCTGGGCCTGTTTCTCGGCATCGTCGCCGCGTTCATGGCCGAGATGGTGAATCCGAAGACGCCGTCGATGCGGCTGCGTCGGCAGTTCGTCGCGGAACCGGTCACGGAGATCTGAACGGACGCGCACCGGCCCGACGCAGTCCGTCGGGCCGGCAGGCGACGACGGCAGACAGCAGGCGTACAGCAGGGACGAGTCGTGGCGCGAGCAGACATCATCTTCATCACGGGCGCCTCCCGGTCCGGTACGACGCTGCTGAGCTTCGTGCTGCGCCACGATGCGGACGTGTTCGGCCTGCGCGAACTGCAGTATTTCGGCGACTTCTGGGACCCGCGCGATACGCAGCGGCGTTTCACGCCAGCCGAGGCTCGCAACGCGGCGGCGACGCTGTTCGCGCGCGAGCAGCACGGCGTGCTCGTGAACCGGGTCGAGGCAGAGCACCGTCGCAGGGCGGCGGCCCTCGTGCGCGAGCTCGGCGGGGCGGCAGCGGATCCGGCCGAGCTGTTTCTCGCGGCGGTCAACGCGCTGGCGCAAGCCGCCGGCAAGACGATTCCGTGCGAACAGACGCCACGCTACATCTTCTACGCGCGAGCGCTGCTGGAGCGCTATCCGAAGTCGCACGTCGTGCACCTCGTGCGCGACCCGCGGGCGGTGATGGCGTCGCAGAAGAACCGCTGGCGCCGGCGCAGTCTCGCGGCTGCGGGTTCGGTTCCGCGCTACGAAACGCTGCGCGTCTGGGTCAACTACCACCCGTTCACGGTGGCCCGCCTCTGGTCGCAGGCGACACGCGCCGCGCTGCTCCTGCGCGACCATCCGCGTTGCACCGTGCTGCGGTACGAGGACCTCGTGACACAGCCCGAACCTACGGTGCGCGCGCTCTGCGAGCGCCTCGGGCTCGACTTCGATCCGCGCATGCTGCAGGTGGAGCAGGTCAACTCCTCGCACGAATCGGCGCTCGACGGGATGCACACAGGGATGCGGCCCGATGCGATCGACCGCTGGCGCCGGGTGCTGACGCCGGCCGAGACGGCCGTCACCGAACGGGACTGCGGCAGCCTCATGCGCCAGTTCGGTTACGAGCCGGTGTCGCAGCGGCACGGGCCGTTCAGCGACCTGCGCCTGCGGCTCAGCTTTCTCGGGCACCTCGGCGCGGTGTTGCTGGTGAACCCGCGACGGGCGGCGGTGCAGGCGCGGGCGCTGATGCGCTCGAGGCCGCCAGCGGGGTCGGATCGGCCCGGTCCGCCCGACTCGACAGTCGGGGGCGCGCGCGAGGCCACCGTTGGCGACCGGTCCGCCGCAAGTGCCGCGGAGGACGGCCCGACGCTCGCCGACCCGGACCCGCGCGAGATGAAACGCTTCATCGGATTGACGTTCTGGGACGCGCCGCTCGACGCGGCGGCCGGCTGGCTCGTCGCGCGTGCGCAGCGCGGCCAGGCGACGCAGGTCTATTTCGTCAATGCGCACTGTTTCAACGAGGCCGCACACGACAAAGCCTATGCCGCCTTGCTGGCCGGGGCGCCGTTCGTGTTCGCCGACGGCGTGGGCATGGCGATCGCCGCGCGCTTTTCCGGCATGCACCTTGACCACAACGTCAACGGCACGGACCTGTTCCCCCTGCTGTGCGAGGCCGCAGCACGCGAGTCGGTCCCGATCGCGCTGCTCGGCGCGCGCCCCGGCGTGGCACAGGCGTGCGCCGAGCGGATGCAGAATATGTTCCCGGGCCTGCGCGTGGCGTGGACCGGTCACGGCTACCTCGGCGAGGACGAAGAACAGGCGTCGCTCGCGGAGCTGAACGCGTCCGGTGCGCGCATGCTCTTCGTGGCCAAGGGCGTGCCGGCCCAGGAGCGGTGGATCGCCGGACATGCGGCACAACTCGCCGCACCCGTGGTCCTGGGCGTCGGTGCGCTGTTCGATTTCTACTCGGGCGCCGTGCGCCGCGCCCCACGCGTCGTCCGCGAACTTCGCAGCGAGTGGCTGTACCGGCTGATGCTGGAGCCACGACGGCTCGCGGGGCGCTACCTGCTGGGCAATCCAGCGTTCATCGCGCGCACGCTGTTCTGGCGCGCCGCCGGCCACGCGCCGCAGGCGCGACGCAATGGAGGCCTCACGTGAACGGCGCGGCCCTGCGTCTGCCGGGATTCATCGTCGGCGGCACCGAGAAGGCGGGCACGACGTCGGTGTTCGACTGGCTCAGCGCGCACCCCGAGGTCGGCACTTCGTCGCGCAAGGAGACGGACTTCTTCCGCACGGGCTGGACGGGCGACCCCGCTCGCGACCGTGCGCAATACGCGAGCTATTTCGAGCACTGCGCGCCGACGGCCCGCGTGCTGCTCGAAGCCTCGCCCGGGTATCTCGGCGAGGCCGACACGGTCGTGCCGCGACTGTCGGCACTGCTGCCCGGGGCGCGGCTGCTGTTCATCCTGCGCGACCCGATCGAACGGCTGCATTCTTCGTATCACTTTCATCGCGGCAGGCTGAACCTGCCGCAGTCGCTCGACTTCGACGACTACGTGCGTCGCTGCCTGGAGTTCGATCGCGGGACTCGTGCTGCCGGGGAACTCGGTCTCGACGAGTGGTACCTCAAGGTGCTGCGTTTCGGGAGGTATGCGGAGTTCGTCGCCCGGTTCGTCGCCGCGTTGCCACGCGGTCACGTCAAGGTCGGCTTTTTCGAGACGCTGCGCGCGGACGAACGGGGCTTCATGACAGACCTCAGTGACTTCGTCGGGATCGACAGCGGCTTCTGGCGCGACTTCCCGTTCCGCCCGAGCAACGTGACATTCTCGGCGCGCAACCACGGTCTGCACCGGCTGGCCGTGCGCGGCAACGCGCTCGCCGAGCCGCTGATGCGCCGGTATCCGGCGGTGAAGCAGTCGCTCGTGCGCATGTACAAGGCGCTCAACCAGGAACGTGAGGGTTACGATCCGATGCCGACGGCGACACGCGAGCTGCTGACGCGGTACTACGCCCCATCCGCACGGGCCTTGCGGGATTTCGTCGCGGGCCCGCTGCCGCCGGAGTGGCGCTACCTCGAGCAGGCGAGGGCGGCCGCATGAGCGCACACCCGCGTCGCGCCGGAGCGGACGTCGCGTTCCTGGTCGGGGCAGGGCGTTCGGGCACCACGCTGCTCTACAAGCTGCTGTGCCTGCACCCCGAAGTCGCCTACATCAGCAATTACGAAAACCGCCTGCGCTGGTTCCCGGCCGGCCTCGCCGCGCGTGCGATCGCCGGCCAGGTTGAGCCAAAGCTGCACACGTGGTTCAACCGCGGCGGCAACGCGTACTTCATCGATCGCCCGTGGTTCAAGAAGCTGTTCCCCACGCCACACGAAGGCGAGTCCGTGTACCGCGCCTGCGGCGTGCCGCTCTACCCGGAGCGCGACGAGTTGCCGGATGCGAGGACCGCGGAGTGCCTGCGCAGGAGCTTTGCGACCTTGCGTCACCGTGCCGGCGCCCGGCTGTTCCTGTCCAAGCGCACCGCGAACAACCGTCGACTGCGCTACATGGCCGCCGTGTTCCCGGAAGCGCGCTACGTTCACCTGGTGCGCGACGGCCGAGAGGTGACGCAGTCGCTGGCCGCGGTCGAATGGTGGGCCGACCACACGGTCTGGTGGGACGGACGCACGGCCGCCGAGATGGAGCGTTGCGGCGAATCGCGGCTCTCGATCTGCGCGCGCAACTGGGTGCGCGAACTGGAGGAGTTGCGCACACAACTGCAGCCGGTTCCCGCCCACAAGCTGGTGGAACTGCGGTTCGAGGACCTGCTGCGCGAACCCGTGCCGCAACTCGAGCGCGTCGTGCGGTTCCTGGGCCTGGAGTTCTCGCCGGCTTACCGCGCCGCGATCGAAGCCCTGCAACTGCGTCCCGTGAGTGCGCGCTGGGGTGCGGAATGGAACGCGAACGAACTGGCCTCCGTGCTGCGCGAGACGCAGCCGATGCTGCGCCAGCTGGGGTATTCGGAGTGACCACGCCCAACGCGACGACGACGTCCCGTCCGACCTACGTCGGGATTGGCGCGCAGAAGTGCGCCTCGACCTGGGTGCACCGGATCCTCGCCGCGCATCCGCAGGTGTGCGTGCCGGAGGTCAAGGAACTCGACTTCTTCTCCTATCGCTTCGACCGCGGCTACCAGTGGTACGAGGGCTGCTTTGCCAGCACGTCGGACGCGACTCTCGCCAGGGGCGAGGTGTCGCCGTCGTACTTCCACGAGCCCGCCGTGCCCGCGCGCGTCGCGCAATACTTGCCGGAGGCCCGCATCGTGCTGACGCTGCGCGACCCGGTGGAGCGCGCACTGTCCAACCATCGGCACGAAGTGCGGGTCGGCCACCTTGCCGGGGACCTGAGCTTCGAGGCGGGGCTCGCCAACAACCCGATGTACGTCGAACAGGGCCTGTACGCGACGCACCTGCGACGCTGGTTGCGGCACTTCCCCGCGGAACAGTTGCAGGTCGTGCTGCTCGATGACGTGGTGCGCGATCCGCTCGGCGTCAGTCGCGCCGTGTACCGGTTTCTCGGCGTCGACGAGCAGTTCGTGCCGCCGGGGCTCGTCGAGCGCTACAACCCCAGCTACGTCTCGCGCTCGCGGGTGCTGGCCGGCGTCAAGGATGCAGCGTACGGCGCCACGCGCTGGCCGGGGCTGCGGTGGGCGTGGGACGCGGCCGCGGGGCTCGGCCTGCGTTCGATCTACCGTGGCGTCAATCACGCCGCGAGCGAAGACGTGATCCCGCCGCCGCGGCCGGAGACGCTGGCCATGCTGCGGCAGCGCTTCGAGCCCGAGGTGCGGGAGCTGGAGCAGTTGCTCGGGCGGCCGCTGCCGGGCTGGCTCGCGCGCAAGCGACCGATGGAGGTGGCGGCATGAGATCGCAATGGCAAGCAGCGGGCCGCGACCTCGTCGTCGTCGGGCTCGTCGGCGCCTGCGGCGTCTTCGGCGGCGTGCTGAGCGCGATCGGGCGCCCGGAGCTCACCGCGATCTTCATCGGCCTGGCACTGGCCGCGTTGCTGATGTCGTCGCGCGTGGCGATTTTCTGGTTCGTCGTCGTCGGTGCGCTGGTGGTGACGGGCGTGGCGCAGCTGTACCTGCCGGGCACGGGCGCGCGCTACGTGCGTTACGTCATACCGCTCGCCTCCCTGGCGCTGCTGCTGCACTGGGTCAACGGCCAGCTGCTCGCACGGCCGCGCGATCGCGACGACCTCGTGCCGATGCCGGTCGTCTGGGCGCTCGCGTTCGCCGCGACAGGCATCGTCTCGATCATGGTCAACCTCTCGAACCTCGACGTCGCCCTCCTCGGCGTACGCAACTATTTCCAGATGGGAGCGTTCTTCCTCGGCGTCGCATTCCTGCCGTGGGACCACGCCCGGCTCGACCGTGTCCTCGTGCGCGTGCTCGTCGCGATTGCGCTGCTGCAACTGCCGTTCGCGTTCCACCAATACTTCTATCTCGTGCCCCAGCGCATCGGCCTCAGCGAAGGGATCGTGCCGGTCGACGTCGTCGCCGGAACGTTTGGTGCAAACCTGTACGGCGGCGGTGCCAACGCCGTGCTCGCGGCATTCCAGGTGATCGTGTTCGCGCTGCTGCTCGCGTTGTGGAAGAACGGCGTCGTCTCGTTGCCGGGCATGGCGATCCCCGCGCTGCTGCTGCTCGCGCCACTTGCGGTCAACCAGGCAAAGGTGGCCGTGCTGTACGTGCCGCTGGTCTTCCTCGTGCTGTTCCGCCGCGACTTCATCGTCAAGCCGGGCAAGTTCCTGGTCGCCGGCGTCGGCGTCGCGGGCGTGTTCGCGGTCCTGATGACGGCCTTGATGCTGACCCACCCGACCGGGCGGCTGAACAGCTGGCAGGAGCTGGTGGATTTCGTCGTCCAGCGCCAGACCGCCACGATCGAGGAACGAGGCGAACACTACAGCGCCTTGAGCCGCTGGACCGCGCTGACATTCTGGGCGGAGCAGCACGCGACCGCGAACCCGGTCAACACGCTGCTCGGCCACGGGCTCGGGGCGTCGCGCGAGCAGGACTCGGGTGAGGACCAGGTGAAGACGCTCGCCGAACGCCGCTATCCCGGTCTCAACATCGGTTACACGGCGGTGTCGGCGTTGCTGTGGGACACGGGCGTCGTCGGGCTCGTCGCCGTGCTCGGCATGTTCGGCTCGGGCTTCCTGATGGCTGGCTGGGTGGCGCGGCACCACCGCAACCGCGACCCGCTGCGCTGTTCGGTCTACGAAGCCCTGCAGGCGGGCATCGCGGTGCTCGCACTCGGCCTCGCGCACAAGGACTTCTTCATCGTCCACATCCCGTACCAGACGCTCACGTACCTGCTGATCGGCTACGTCGCGAACGCATGGCTGCAGATCGTCCGCAGCCAGGGCAGGGCCCATGGCCGCTGGCGCCTATAGCGTCGGCCGCTTCCGCAAGGCGGCAATCCAGCTGGTCGGAGGGCGAGTCGCCCAGGCCGCCGCGCGCGTGCTGCTCGTACTGGCGGTCGTGCGTGTCCTCCCGGTCAAGGACTACGGCGCCTACATGCTCATCATCGGCACCGCCGAGATGATGGTGCAGGTCGCCTCGTTCGGCATCCTGCCGGTGGCGCAGCGCTACCTGCCACAACTGCTCACGACGCTGCCGCTGCAGAAGCTCTACCGCTTCGTGGCATGCCTGGTCATGGCGCAGCTCGCCGTATATGCCGCGATCGCCTTGACGCTCGGCGCGTTCTGGGAGCGACTGACGCCGTTCTTCGGCATGGATGCGGCCCAGACCGAGGCGACGCGGATCGCCGTATGGATTTTCCTGGTCATCCCGGCCTTCCGCTTCACGGCCGAACTGCTCGAGTGCCTGCTCGGGTTCGGCCAGATCGCGCGCGCCATCATGGTGCTGGTGCGGGCAGGTGCGATCATCGTGCTGATCCTCGTGCGCCCCGAAGTGCAGTTGCGCGACATCCTCGTCGTCGACGCGATCGCCACCGGGCTCTGCGTGCTGGCGGTGCTCTCGCGCGTGCGGGCCAACCTGGCGTCGCTGCACACGCCCGTCGCAGAGGGCAGCCTGCCATTGCGCGAAATGGGGAAGTTCGCGTTCAACATGGCACTGGTCGGCCCGATGAGCGCGACGTCGAATCCCGGCGCCGTGCGCCTGGTGCTCGCCAACGGCCTCGGCCTCGCGGAGAGCGGCCTGTTTGCATTCCTGCAGACGCTCGAGCGGCTCGTCAGTCGCTACCTGCCGGCGACCCTGCTCAAGAACCTGATCCGCCCGGTGCTGATCTCGCGCTACTTCGGCCGCGGCGATCGCGAACTGCTGGCGGCCGGCACGGGCCTGCTGCTCAAGAGCAACATGCTGGCCGTGATCGGCGGGCTCGTGGTGATCGCCGTGTGCGGCGACCAGATCGTCTCCCTGATGAGCGGTGGCAAGTTCAGTGGCGCGGGGCTCACGCTGCTGCTGCTCTACGTCAACATGATCGCGACTTCGCAGCGTGGCGTGCAGGAAATGGTGATGCAGATCACCGGCCACACGCGCGTGCTGTGGATCACGTCCATCGTCTCGCCGCTCGCACTGCTGCTGATCTGGCTGTGCGCGGGCTATGGCCTCAACGTCGCCGTGCTGATCATGACGGCCGGCAGCATGACGGCGAACTGGCTCGCGGCGGCCGTGCTGCAGTGGAAGACCGACTGGTTCCGCGTGGACTGGCGCGGCATGACGGCCATCTTCCTGCCCGGGCTCGCCGCCGCCGTGATCGGCATCCTGATGCTCGGCTGGGCGCGGCCGCTGCTCGCCGGGGCGGTCGCCTTCCTGTTCTTCCTCGCGTTCCTGCGCATCGGCCGGCCGTTCAACGGCCACGAAATCGGCGCGGTCGAGCGCGTCGTCGGCAAGCGCGCCGTGCGATTGCTGCGCGGGTTCGCGGTCTCGTGAACGCCATGGCACCGGCACGCGTGCTGCACCTGATCAACGGCGAGTTCTACGCCGGCGCCGAGCGCGTGCAGGACTTGCTCGCGCTCAAGCTCGGCGACTACGGCTTCGACGTCGAGTTCGCATGCCTGAAGCCGGGCGTGTTCGAAGCCAAGCGCCAGTCCCGCGAGGCTCGATTGCACAACGTGCCGATGCGATCGCGCGGCGACCTCGGGCCGGGCTACCGGCTCGCGCGGATGGTGCGCGAGAATCGCATAGGGCTGTTGCACACCCACACGCCGCGTTCGGCGCTCCTCGGCACGCTGGTATCGAGGCTCGCGCGCGTGCCGATGGTGCACCACGTGCACAGCCCGGCGGCGGACGACACCGAGAGTGCGCTGCGCAACGCCCGCAATGCGCTGGTCGAACGCGTGAGCCTGCGCGGCGCACGGCGCCTGATCGCCGTATCGAGCAGCCTGGAACGCCATCTGTGCGATCGCGGCTACGCGCCGGAACGCATCCGTGAAGTGCCGAACGGCGTGCCGATGTCGGACCGACGCCGGCTCGCCTACCGCCCGGGCGAAGAACTGGTGGTCGGGACGGTCGCGCTGTATCGGCCGCGCAAGGGTATCGAGGTGCTGCTCGAGGCCGCTGCGCGGCTGCGTGCGGCCGGGGTTCCCGTGCGCCTGCACGCGGTCGGCCCGTTCGAGACGCCCGCGTACGAACAGTCCGTCAAGGATCTGGTGCAGCGACTGGAGTTGCAGGACGCCGTCCATTGGGCAGGCTTTCGCTCTGACGTGGGCGCGGAGTTCGGGCGCATGCACGTCTTCGCGCTGCCGAGCCTGTTCGGCGAAGGCATGCCGATGGTCGTGCTCGAGGCCATGGCGGCCGGGCTGCCGGTCGTCAGCACGCGCGTCGAGGGCATCCCGCAGGTCGTCCGGGACGGCCAGGACGGCCTGCTGGCGTCGCCGGGCGTCGCGGACGAACTGGCGACGGCCCTGGCGCGGTTCGCCAGGGGCGACGTGGATGCGCAAGCCATGGGCGACAGCGGCTGGTGCCGCCAGCGCCGACACTTTTCGGACGTCGCCATGGCGGCGGGAATCGCTTCTGTCTATCGAGAGGTTCTGAACGCGTGACAGCACAACGAGAACAATGCGAGCCGGTCTTCGTGGTCGGCATGAACGGTTCGGGCACGACGATGCTGCTCGATTGCCTCGGCCGGCACCCGTCGCTTTATGCGTTTCCGAAGGAGACCCGCCTGATCCCGTACCTGATGGCGCGCGAGCGCACGTACGGCGACCTGGCGGTCGACGCCAACTTCAAGGCGCTCTGGGACGACGTGCTGGCGCTGCCCGCGTTCCGCGAGGCGAATGGACGCATGCCGGTGCCGTTGCCCGACGACTGGAACCAGCAGCCCCGACGGCTCGCGGCGATCCTCGACGCGTTGTTCCGGCAGTTCGCCGCACGCGAAGGCAAGCGCCGCTGGTGCGAAAAGACGCCGCAGCACGTGCAGCACCTTCTGGCGCTGGCGCGCGAGTTCCCGCAGGCGCGGTTCATCCACGTGATCCGCGACGGACGTGACTGCGCGGTCTCGTTCCACCGTCGATGGAAGCGCCAGCCCGAACTCACGATCTTCCGCTGGAAGAAGGTCGTCTCGATGGGACGCGAGCAGGGGAGGCGTCTCGGTCCGGCGCGGTACCTGGAAGTGCGCTACGAAGACCTCACGGCGCAACCCGAGCACTCGCTGCGACGCATCTGCGAGTTCCTCGACGTGCCGTTCGATCCGCGCGTGCTCGACTCGGCGCAACCCTACCTGCGCCTGCATGGCGCGCGTCGTCACAAGACGGGGCTCCAGCGCAACTCGAACAAGTGGCGCGGCTATTTCCAGCCGCGCACGATCGAACGGCTCGAACGGATCGCCGGCCGCACGCTGGCGCATTGCGGCTATGCGACACGCGCACCCGACTCGGATCGCGACGTCTCGCGCTGGCGGCGCAGGTACTGGTCGGTTGCGGAATCCCTGCGCGAGTACGCCCAGGAGATCTGGCGCAAGCTCAATGGTGAGCTCGAGCGGCCCTGGCGCGTGATCCTGGTGAAGCCGATGACCGCGTTGCGACACCGCCAGCACAACGTCTACTGAGCGCACCCATGAGCGCGACACTGCCCCTTCGACGCGCAGCCGACCCGCCCACCGCACACCCGGTGCGGGTCACGGTCGTGATCAAGGCGCTCGACGAGGAGCAACACATCCGGGCCGCCGTGGAGTCCGCGCTCGTCGCCGTAGCGCGTGTCGGCGGTGAAGTCATCCTCGCCGACAGCGGCTCGACCGATCGCACCGTTGCCCTCGCCAGTGCGCACCCGGTCACGGTCGTGCAACTGAGGCATCGCTCCGAGCGGCGTTGCGGCATCGGGCCGCAACTCGGCTTCCAGGTGGCGCGCGGCGAGTTCGTGTACATCCTCGACGGTGACATGGAGCTGCACCCGGACTTCCTCGTGACTGCGCTCGCGGCCATGGAGGCCGACCCGCAACTCGGCGGAGTCGCGGGTGTGGTCGAGGAACGCAGCGAAGCGAGCTACCAGTTCCGCGGTCGCAAACGCCGCGCCGATGGGCAAGCCGTGCGCGGGGAGTGCGAGTGGCTCGACATGGGCGGGCTCTATCGCACCGCGGCATTGCGTGCCGTGGGGTACTTCTCCAATCGCAACCTCCATGCCTTCGAGGAACTGGAGCTCGGCCTGCGTTTGCGCGCGGCGGGGTGGCGGCTGTGCCGCATGCCGGTACCGGGCGTGACGCATCACGGTCGACCCGAAGGCACCTGGTCATTGCTCGGGCGACGCTGGCGCAGCCGGTACCTCGACGGTTCCGGCGAGCTGTTGCGAGCCGCGATCGGCCGCCCGTATTTCCAGCGTGCGGTGCGCACGCAGCGTCACCTCTTGCTGGCCTTGGCAATCTGGTTCGGCTTGCTCGCAGGCATCCTCGCGCTGCCACGCACGCCATCGCTGCTGGTCGCGGTGGTCGGCCTGGTCGGGCTGCTGGTGGTCTTGCGGGCCTGGCGCGCCCGCAGCCTGCGCGACGCGTTGCTTGGCCAGGTCGTCTGGCAGGTGAGCGCACTGGCCCTGCTGCGCGGTCTGCTGTCGCGTCCGCTCGACCCGACGACCCCGGTGGAGTACGTCGTTCTCAGCGAACCGCGCCGCGCAGCGCTCCAGCCCCGGGGGCCGGCCGGCATCGTGTAGGCGGAATGCCCGCGGCCCACGCGGCGCCGGGCGACTGTCGGCTTGGCCACCGCGCTGCGATCATCACAGCCCGTTCCGTCAGCCGCCCTCACAGGGAAAGTCGAGGCAGCCCCCATGCATTGCATCAAGAAGCGTGGCATCCACAGGCACGTCCGGACGATGGGACGCGGCGGGGCGCTGTTCCTGCTGGCCGCGACGGTCGTCTTACTGCCGGTGCGCTTCGCCACGGCGGCGATCGCATTCGAGGACGTCTCGGCGGCAGCCGGCATCGAGATCCGCAACGAGAGCTACGGCGCCTCGTGGGGCGACCTGAACGGTGACGGTTATCCGGACGTCTTCGTGAGCAACCACCGCCAGCAACCGAACATCTTCCTCAACCAGGCGAACGGAACGTTCTATCGCATCGGCCCGGACGTGCTGACCTGGCGTAACCGGGCCGGCGCAGACACGCACGGGGGCACGTGGGCCGACTTCGACAACGACGGCGACCAGGACCTGCTCGTGAGCACGGGCACCGGCAACCTGAGCCAGTTGCTCGTCAACGAGAACCAGCGGCTCGTCGACCGCACGATCGCGCGCGGGCTCGACATCACCAACGTCGGTGGTCGCCTGCCTGTCTGGCTCGACTTCAACCGTGACCGGCTGCCGGACTTCGTGATGACCCAGTACGGCGGCATCGCGAAGCTGTTCCGCCAGAATGCGGGCGGCACGTTCACCGAGGTCACATCCAACGCGAAGCTCGTGTGCACTCGCTTTCATTACGGCCACCTCTACGACGTCAACGACGACGACCGGCTCGAGCTGCTGTGCCCGAGCGAGGCCAAGTTCCCGCAGAAGATCTACGAGACCGCGTCGATGCCGTGGAGGAAGCTCTTCGACGCAGCGTCGCCGAACTCGCTGTTCCCGATCACGCAGAAGGTCGTCGACTCGATCGTGGGCGACTTCGACAACGACGGCCGGCTCGACGTGTTCATGCTCAGTGGCGTGCAATTGCGACCGGCGTCGGTGGTCGCCGGCGACGCCAATCATTTCGAGGCGCAACTGACGGGCGGCACCAAGGGCTTCAAATTCGTCTCCGACGGCGCGGTCACGCTGAACCCGGCGTGGAACAAGTCGGACAGCGACACCACGGTCGAATTCAAGCGGATCCAGGTCGGCGCGACCGGCTGGAGCCCGACGACCATCCCGTTCACGCTGGATCCGGCCAACACGAACGTGCATGGTTTTCCGCAGCCGCCGACGGACCAGGCCCAGCTGCCGCTGATGCAGGTCGGCTTCAACCCGTCGACGAAGCTGTGGACCGTCGTGATCCAGACCAAGCTCACGACGACGAGTCCGAACGTGTTCAGCGAGGCCTACGTCCAGGTCGACACGGCGCAGCCCTACAGCAAGCTTGCCGCGTCGGGCCTGTGGCCGAGCGACAAGGCGGCGCGCCCGACGTTGCTGATGAACCGGGTCGGCGGCTACGTCGACGCGACCGAGGCGGCGGGGCTCGCGGCGCCGGTGCAGTGCGTGAGCGTCACCACGGCGGACTTCGACAACGACGGCGACCTCGACCTCTACCTCGCCTGCCGCACGGGCGCGAGCAACATCGCGAACGTGCTGTACGAGAACCTGGGCAACGGCACGTTCCAGGCCGTCGCCAACGCGGGTGGCGCGGCGGGCCCGGTCGGCATCGCCGTGGCGAGCGGGGCCGGCACCGCCGATTCCGTCGTCAGCGCCGACTACGACCTCGACGGCAACGTCGACCTGTTCGTCACCAACGGCTTCAACCTGAGGCCGCTCGGTTACGGCGGTCCGAACAAGCTGTTCCGCAATCGTGGCAACGGCAACAACTGGGTCCAGCTCGACCTCGTCGGCACGCAGAGCGATCGCGATGCGGTCGGCGCAAAGGTCTATGCCATGGCGGCCGGCAAGACGCAGCTGCGCGTGCAGGACGGCAGCTATCACCGCTGGTCGCAGGACTTGCGCCGTGCGCATTTCGGACTCGCGGGCAGCGCGACGGTCGACCTGCGCGTCGAATGGCCGAGCGGCAACGTGCAGACGTTCAACGGCGTGGCGGCGAACCGGCTTTACCGCGTCACCGAAGGCTCCGGCATCGCTGTGGTGACGCCGGGCAATGCGCCGGCCTATCCGTGTGGCGCGCCGCCGCTCGACGGTGCGACGGACGTTGGTGTGTTCGTGTGGCGCGACTGCCCGTCGGGTGAATGGCGGCTCAAGACCGTCTCGGCCCGGGCGCGCATCGTCTATTCGGGCACGGTCGCGTCGACGGTCAACTACCTCAGTGTCACGCCGCAGGGGCTCGAGGCCGATGACGTCGTCAACGGCACCACGGACCCGAAGCGGATCGCGTTCTCGCTCGTGACGACCGGCACGGGGACCGACGGGTTCAACTTCAAGCCGCAGGACGGCAAGAGCGCATGCCTCAAGCTCGACGCGCCTGCGGGCGTCACCGTCTACTACGGGCCGATGCGCAAGCCGGTCGCGCAGCCGTTCGACGTCGACACGCAAGCGTCGTGCAACGTGCCGTAGCGACAGGGCCGATCGTTGCTACGAGGACGGCTCTCCGCAAGGAGTTGTCCTCTTTCGTTGCGGGCACCGTGCGCGTGACGGCCCGTACGCGTCGATCAGGAGCGACGGCTGCGCCGCCCCTCGCGGCCGACACCCGACGCGCCTTGCTTCGCCTCCGGCGCCTGCAGTGCGCCCAGCCGCGCGATGACTGTCGTCGCGTCGGGCCGCGGCTCGTGCGCCGGATGCACGAGTGCATCGTGCATCGCGCCCAGGTGTGCGATACCGGTGCCGCAGCAGCCGCCTACGATGCTTGCGCCCGAGGCGACCGCGAGCCGCGCGTAGTCCGCCATCAGCGCGGGCGTGCCGGAGTAGCGGATCTCGGCGCCGACGAACTGCGGGATGCCGGCGTTCGCCTTTGCGATCAACGGGATGCCGGCGGCCCTGGCCGACATGCCGAGCACGCTCATGACGAGATCCGATGCACCGACGCCGCAGTTCGCACCGATTGCGAGCGGGCGCGGCTCCAGTTGCTGCGCGAACTCGACCAGCGCGGCCGGGGTCACGCCCATCATCGTGCGACCCGCCGTGTCGAAGCTGGCGGTGAACGTGTAGGGCAGGCCCACTTGCGCTGCGGCGAGCGCGGCGGCGCGGATCTCCTCGAGCGACGACATCGTCTCGATCCAGGCGACGTCGACGCCGCCTTGCTTGAGGCCGTTCATCTGCTCGGCGAACACTTCGATTGCCGCGTCTTCGGTCAGCGGTCCCAGCGGTTCGAAGAGCTCGCCGGTGGGCCCGACCGAGCCGGCGACGACGACCGTGCGACCGGCTGCGTCGGCGACCGATCGTGCGAGCCGTGCCGCGATGCGGTTGATCTCGCGCGTGCGCTCCTGCAGTCCGTGCAGCATCAATCGCCGCGCGTTGCCGCCGAAGGTGTTGGTCAGAATGATGTCGGCACCGGCGTCGACGAAATCCTGGTGCAGTTTGCGGATCCGGTCCGGGTGCTCGAGGTTCCACGTCTCGGGCGCCTCGCCCGAGGCGAGCCCCATCGCGAACAGGTTGGTGCCGGTGGCGCCGTCGGCGAGCAGGACCTTGCCGGAGTCGAGCAGGGCGGCGAGCATGCTGGGTGCGCTCAGGGTGTCGTGGAGCGCACGATGGTACGCGGCGGCCCGAGTAACGCCAAACCGCGACGCGGCCCGGCGCCCGTCAGCCGCGCTCGCTCAGGAACTGGCGGCGCTCGGCCGCGCCGCGACGCGGTCGCGCCACGCGGCGAGGCGTGCGAGGCCTGCCTCGGCCGGCTTGAACTTCACCAGCCGCGCGAACTCGATGCCACAGAACGCGGTGATGTCGGCCACCGTGAACCGGTCGCCCGCCATCCACTCCTGGTGCGCCAGCCGCGCGTCGAAGACGCGCGCCGCCTCGAGCATGCGTTCGCCCTGTGACGCGCCGTAATCGGGGAACTGCGGCTGCTCCAGCACGGCAAGGCCGGGGTGCGTGTGCCGCGCGCAATGCGCGATCGGCGCGAGCAGGAAGAACTCGACCTGGCGGTCCGCCATCTCGATGAACGCGCGTTCGGTCGCGTCGCGACCCATCAGGTTCGGCTCGGGGTGCAGCGCCTCGAGGTAGTTGCAGATGGCACGCGTCTCGGCGAGGTGACGACCGTCGTCGAGTTCGAGCACCGGCACGCGCGCGAGCGGGTTGCGTGCGAGAAACGACGCGCTGCGGTGTTCGTGCCGGTTGAGGTCGTAGACCACGCGCTCGATGCCGCCGATGCCTTTTTCGACGAGGAACATGTCGACGCGACGCGGGCTCGGCGCACGCAGGGAGGTGTGCAGTTTCACGCAGGGCTCCTCGCTTCGGCGCTCAGCGCTGGTCGGCCGAGCGGCCGTCGCCGGTCACGACCATGCGTCGTGCTTGCTCGATGAACTGCTGTGCCTTGGCTTCGTCCTCGGTGACGTTGACCCGCGACGGCGGCTTCTGCAGGCCGGCCTCGACGGCGGGACGGGCCCGGATCTGCTCGAGCCAGCGCGACAGGTGCGGCAGGTCGTCGATCGGCACGCCCGACCATTTCCAGGTGCGCACCCAGGCGAAATTCGCGATGTCGGCGATCGAGTAATCGCCAGCGAGGAATTCATGCCCGGCGAGCCGGCGGTCCAGCACGCGGAACAGTCGCTTGGTTTCCCCCTGGTAGCGGTCGATCGCCACCGGGATCCGCTCCGGCAGGTAGCGATGGAACACGTTTGCCTGGCCCATCATCGGGCCGATGCCCGCCATCTGGAACATGAGCCATTGCAGCACGAGCGAGCGGCCGCGCGCGTCGCTCGGCAGCAGGCGTCCGGTCTTCTCCGCGAGGTACACCAGGATCGCACCGGACTCGAACACGACGAAGTCGTCGGCATCGTGATCGATCAGCGCGGGAATGCGGCCGTTCGGGTTGATGGCCAGGTACCAGTCCTGCTTCTGCTCGCCCTCGCTCAAGTCGATCACGCGCATGGTCCAGGGCAGGCCCAGTTCCTCGAGCGCGATCGATACCTTGTGACCGTTGGGTGTCGCCGCCGTGAAGACTTCGAGCATGTGCAACGCGCCTCGAGACCTGCGAGCCGCTAGGTTAGCGTATCGAGGGCCCCGGCCGACCCCCGCGCGGGAATGCTGGTGGACGCCGGGTGGGGCGAACCGCCGATCCGCAAATCCAAGTCGTGGCGTTCTTAACTGTCACGCAGGAAAACATCGCGTCAGCGACACGACGGCGCGTTTCGCTCGGCCGGCTTCTCCTCCGTAGCGACCGCAATTTCTGGACTGAATCCGGGCGTCTATTCTTGCACCCGATGTCCGGCAGCGACCGCAGGGGGCGGGGCCAAGGACTCGGTCCGGTTCGAAACCCTAATCCACTGGAGACTGCGCGATGAAGTACAGCAGGTTTGCACCGTTGTTGGTGGCTGCCGCCGGGGCCACGTTCGCCGGCGCCAGCGCCTACGGCCAGGCCATGGAAGTCGTCACCGTCGAGGCGGTGCGCGAGATCGTGGTCGGCAAGTCGGCCATCGGCGCGCCGATCAAGGAACTCAGCATCCGTTCGCGCGTGAGTTACGCGGACCTCGACCTGACGACGCCGGCCGGCGTGCAGGCGCTCGAGAAGCGCGTGCGCGACACCGCGGTGTCGACGTGCAAGGAGATCAAGGTCGACGTGCCGGCCGAAGGCTCCACGGTCGACAAGTGCATCAAGGAGGCGCTCGACGGCGCCGCGCCGCAGATCAACGCCGCGGTCGCGGCCGCGAAACAGGTCAAGTAAGCCGCCGACTGTACGGTGAGACCCCGGGCGGGCGGTCGCGAGACCGTCCGCCTTTCTTTTTGGCGCGCGGTGCTCAGCCCAGTTGCGCGACGACGGCCTGCGCCGCGCGTTCGCCCGATTCGAGCGCGCCTTCCATGCCGCGGCTGGCCAACGCGGTCTGTTCGCCGCAGAAGTGCACGCGACCGCTCGGGGCGTTCATTGCCGGCAGGAACTTCGTCACCGTGCCGGGATGGAAGTAGGCCCAGGCACCGCCGGCGTAGCGGTCCTTCGTCCACGAGTGCTGGGCGGTCACGGTCAGAGTGCCTTTTGCCGCGGGTCGCATGCGTTCGATCTCGGCGACCACGTGACGCGCGACAGCTTCCTGGCCAAGACGGTCGAGGTGCAACGCGGCCGGCCCGAACGCCGACACCACCAGGCTCGACACCTCGTCCGCGTCGGCGCCATGGTAGATCGCCGAGACGCGACCGAGGTGCGAGTCGGTCCACATCGACGGTTCCATTCCGTCGGTTTCCCAGAAAGGCCGCGTGACGTGCAGCGCGACCTGGTGGATCGCCTGGTGCGGCAGCGTGCGCACGGCCCTGGCCTGCGCGCCGGTCAACGACGGCTCGAGGTCGACCTCGCGCAGCGTCGCAAACGGCAGCGCGCAGACGCAGGCTTTCGCCGCGTACCGCGCGCCGTCGGTCGTGTGGACTTCGACGCCCGCGTCCGTCGCCCGGATCGCCTTGGCCGCCTGGCCGAAACGCACCTCGCTGCGTAGCCTGCCGGCCATCGCTTCGGGGATACGCTGGTTGCCGCCGCGCGCCTGGTACATGACCGGGCGCGCATTCTTCTGCGTGCTCGTGTACGCGGAAACGTAGGCCATCAACAGCGCGGACACGTCCTTCGCGTTCATGCCGTACGTCGGGATCGTGTCGTAGGCGAGGTCGATGATCGCGTCGGTCGCGCCCTGCGCGCGCAGGAAGTCGCGCATCGACACGTCGAGCCGCGCCTTGTCGGGCGCGTACCAGCCGGCCGTGGAGCGCAGCGGGTTTTCCTGGCTCGTCAGCATCGGCACGTACTGCCACGGCATCATTTCACGCAGCGCCGGCGGGAACGGGTTGCGTGGCGAGTTCGGCCAGTCCTTGCGCGAAATCGGCTGGCCGTCGAGCACGAGCGTGTAGCCCACGTGGCGGGCGAGGCGCGGCACCTGGTCCTCGAGCACGACGCCGAGCGTGTTGGCGATTTCGAGCAACCGCCGGTAGTCGCCGTAAATGATGTTGCCGCCGGCCTCGGGCGCGCCCTGCGTGCCGGAGAACGTGAGGATCTTGCCGCCGACGCGGTTGCGCGCCTCGAGCACGACGACCCGGCAACCCGCGCGTTCCAGTTCGAATGCCGCCATGAGTCCGGACAGACCCGCACCGACGACGATCACGTCCGCGACGTCCGTGGCCGACCACGCGCGCCATTGCGGCACGACTGCCAGGGTCGTCGCGGCGACGGACTGTCGCAGGAATTCACGTCGGGTCGTGCTCATGCCGGGGTCGTCTCCTGCGTCGTCACCAGGGCCGCGCATGCCCGCAGCCCGATCGATCATTGGACAGAGCCCGCGGTCGCGGCCACAAGGAGGTATTTCTACTACGTTCCACGGGTCGCGGCGGCATACTCGTGCCATGTCGGACCCGGATCTGCATCCTTGCGCGGCCTGTGGCTTTCGCGTGCACGACGCGCCGGTCGGCAGCGGGGCCGTCTGTCCGGTCTGCGGCTGGATCGACGATTTCGAGCAACTCGTGCATCCGGACCTGACCTACGGCGCGAACACCGGGCACAGCCTGCGCCAGGCACAACGTGAGGCGCTCGCCCGGTATCCGCTCGACGCTGTGACGGAGGGGCGACCGCGCGCGGCATGCTGGCGGCCACTCGCGGTCGGTGAATCTCCCGTGGCCGACCCGCAGGCACCGTCCTCGCCGGTCTGTTACATCGCCACCCCCGATCCGGGGGACTATGTGCCGTACTGGTTGCGAACGCGTCGCTACTGAGCCGACCGCTCGAACGCCGAGCAGGAATGGATCGTGCGCAGCCGTTGCCGCGGGCGCGGCGCAAGCCGCCTTGCTGGCGCCTCGCTCAGCCGAACACGCCCACGGTCTGGTGGCTCACCGCATAGGCGTGGCCGTCGGGGCCGTGCAGCACCGAGGTCTGGCTCAGGTAGCCATCGGTGCCTGCCCGCACGTGCGTGTCGATCAGGCACCAGCCGTGCAGGTCGAGCTGAACCGGGTCACGCAGCACTTCGATCATCCAGCTCAGCGAACTCGCCGGCGCGGGTTCGTGCAGCATCGAGAGCACGGGCGTCGGGATCAGGTCTGCAAGCGCCAGCAGTGCGTCTTCGGGCCCGCACTCGCGGTCGCGCAGGCGCCCGTAGATGAGCGAGCGAGGCTCCGGAAAACCCGTGAAGGGCACGTCGCCATAGGCCCAGCGCGCCTCGAAATGCCGCGTGAAGGCCGGTGCAAAGCCCTTTTCGAGCGTGGGCAGCGACGCATCGTCGGGCGCCTTGCCGGAAGTCGGCGCCGGCAATTCCCGCACGAACCGCGACGGTCGGGAGACTCCGAAGATCGCGACGGCGCTGGCCCCCACGGCACCGTCCTGCACGAGGTCGCAGCGCGCGTGCACCGTCGACTTGCCCCGTCGCAGCAGCCCGGCCCGCAGCTCGATCGGCTCGTTGCCGGCGACCGGCCCCACGAACGTCATCTGCGCCGAGCGCAAGGGCAGGGCACGGGTGTCGTCCGGTATCGACAGCCGCATCGCGCGCACGGCGAGTGCCATCTGCATGCCACCGAACACGGTGCGACCCTGCAGCCAGTCTGCCGGCACGGCGGCGCGGAGCGAGTCGGGGCTGGCGCGCTCGATCGCGGCCAGCACGGCGGAGAAATCGGTCGTCATGCCGGCGATGTTAGCGAAGCCAGCGCTCGAGCGCCTCGCGCAGCAGGATCGGGTCGATCGGCTTCGGCAGGAAGCCGTTCATGCCGGCCTGGAGACAACGCTCGCGGTCCTCGGTGAACGCGTTCGCGGTCAACGCGACGACGGGGGTGTCGGCACGCGCCGGCAAGCGCCGGATCTCGCGCGTGGCGGTGAGGCCGTCCATTTCCGGCATCTGCAGGTCCATCAGCACGAGGTCGTAGGACCGCTCCGCCAGCCGATCGACCGCGTCGCGGCCGTTTTCGGCGAGGTCGACGTGCACGCCGAGGTCGCGCAGCAGCTTCAGCAGCACGAACTGGTTGGTCGGGTTGTCTTCGGCGAGCAGCACGCGTCCCTCGAATGTCGTCGCATGCTGCGCGGCGACGGGACGACGGCCCGACCGACGGATCTCCTGCAGTGCCGTGCGGGCGGTGATGGAGGCCGCGACACGACGCAGCCGCGCCGTGAACCAGAACGTACTGCCCTGGCCCGCCACGCTGTCGACGCCCGCGTCGCCACCCATCAGCTGGGCGAGGCCGCGCGTGATCGCTAGGCCGAGGCCGGTGCCGCCGTGACGCCGAGTCGTCGACGCGTCGCCCTGCTCGAACGCGTTGAAGAGCTTGCCGAGGCGCTCCGCGGGAATGCCCGGGCCCGTGTCCTCGACCTCGAAGCGAACGAGCACTGCCTTGTCGTCTTCGTTCTCGCCGCGGGCGCGCAGCACGACACGACCGGTCTCGGTGAACTTGATCGCGTTGCTCGCATAGTTGAGCAGGGCCTGCGACAGGCGCGTCGGGTCGCCTTGCAGCACCCCGTCGACGCCGGCAACGTCCACCTCGAGGCTCAGGCCCTTGCCGCGCGCCTCGTGCATGAGCAGGTCGGCGACGTTGTGCACGACAGACGGCACGGACAGCTCCGAGGTCTCGATCGCGATCTTGCCGGCATCGATCTTCGAGAGGTCGAGGATGCCGTTGATGACGTGCATCAGGTGCTGCGTGGAATCGTAGAGCCGCGCGAGCAGCGCCTGCTGCTCGGGATCCTGCGTGCTCTGTCGCAGGATGTAGGTGAGCCCGAGGATCGAGTTCATCGGCGTGCGGATCTCGTGGCTCATGTTGGCGAGGAACGTGCCCTTCGCCCGGTTCGCCGCTTCCGCCTGGACCTTGGCGAGTTCGAGCTCGGCCGTGCGCTTCTCGACGAGGTCCTCGAGGTGGTGCTTGTGCAGGTTGAGCTCGGCCGAGAGGCGCTTGTAGTCGGTGATGTCGGAATTGACCGCCAGGTAGTGCGTGATGCGGCCGTCGGGCTGGCGCAGCGGCGTGATGCGGCAGTTCTCGTAATAGACGCGCCCGTCCTTGCGCCGGTTCGCCACCTCGCCGCGCCAGGAGTCGCCGCGGCGCAGGGTCTCCTTCGCCTCGCGCAGCGTGGACTGCGGCAACAGGCCGGGCTGCAGCAGCGCCGGGCGCGTCCCGATCAGCTCGCCGCGCGTGTAGCCGCTCACGCGGACGTAGGTGTCGTTCGCGTATTCGATGCGGCCCTCGAGGTCGATGATCAGGATGCTGTCGCCGCTCTGCTCGACGGCGGCCGAGAGCTTGCGCAGACGCTGCTCCTTGCGGTCGCGACGGATCGCAATCCAGGCCGCATGCCTGGCGACCGCGACGACGTGGTGCTCGTACGGGCCCGGTTTCCAGTCGCTGTCGCCGAGGAATGCGATCGTGCCGGGCGACTCGCCGTTGCCGTCGCCGAGCGGTACCGTCCAGCAGGCGCGCAGGCCGCACTCACGCGCGAGGCGACAGATCGCGCCTGCACCGCGAGCGTGCCCGAAGTCTTCAAGTGCTGTGCGGGACTGTCGCGCACCGTCACGGGTCGTGTCGCTCGCAGCCTCGAACGGCAATCCGTCGACGGCACGACGAAAGCCGTCGGGAAGGCTCGGGCCCGCACCGTGGATCAGGCTGTGGCGCTCGGGGTCGGCCAGCAGCAGGGAAACGGACAGTCCGGGAACGAGCGCTTCGAGTTCGCGCGCGATCGCCGCGAGCACGTCCTGCAGCGGGGCGCCCGAAGCGATCTCCGCCATGAGGCGACCCTCGACCTGCCCGAGTTCCTCGTCGGGCGTCGGACGGCTGTCGGACTCGTTCGCAAAACTGGCGTGGTCCTGTTCGCCTGGCTTGGCCGTCGCCTCCATTCCCTCGTCCGTCTGCTCGATTGACACCGGGAGCGATTGAGAACTGCGAGCGCTTGAAATGCAACCGGAGCGGACTGTGCGACGGGCCGCGATGCACGTCCAGACGCCGCATCTGACAGGCGTGCGTGGTCGAGTTGCGACGTTCGGCGACGCTTTCGCAATCGCCGGCGTCAATCGTCCGCGACAGGCGCGGGATGCTCGACCACGCGCCGACCGGTTGCGTTCAGTTCGAAATCTTCGCGCGTCAGCGAACGGTTGATCCCGAACGCGGCCTTGGCGCCTTCCGCCGCAGCGAAGATCACCAGCTGCACGTCGCCCGCGACATTGCCGGCGACGAACACGCCAGGCACGTCCGTGGCCTCGTAACTCGCGCAGTGCACGCTGCCGTCGCGTCGCAGGCGACAGCCGAGCTGTCGCGGCAGCGACGCTTGCGCGTGCGAAGGCAGGTCGAAGAACAGTCGCCGGCGCGGCAGCCGGCGCCCGTTCGCGAACACGATCGCCTCGAGTTGCCCGTCGTGGCCGGCGAGATGGTCGATGCGGTCCTCGATCAGGCGCACGCCGTTGCGCGCGAGTTGCCGTTTCTGTTCTGCCTGCAGGCCGGAGGCACCGTCGCTGCAGAGCACGATATCGTCGCTCCACGCCGTCATCGCGCGCGACATCTCGAACGCACGGTTGCGCCGACCGTAGACGGCGATCGGCTGATTGCGCGCCTCCCAGCCGTCGCAGTAAGGGCAGTGGTGCACCGTGTGACCGTAGAACTCATCGATGCGCGCGACTTTGGGCAACTCGTCGACCACGCCGGTCGCGAGCAGCAGCTTCCGGCACGAGAGGGCGCCGCTCGCGTCGGCGAGCGTGACGCGAAAACGCCGCTCCACCGGCTCGACACGCATCACGGTGCACGAGCGCAGTTCGACCGACGCGTACGGTTCGAGGTCCTTGCGCGCGCGGCGCAGGAATTCGCCGGGTGCCGTACCGTCACGGCTCAGGAATCCGTGCATCGCGCGCGCGTGCCGATTGCGGTACTCGCCCGCGTCGCAGACCAGCACGCTGCGTCGGCAGCGCCCGAGCACCAGTGCGGCGCTGAGCCCCGCGGGCCCGCCACCGACGACGATCACGTCCCAGACCTTCGTGTCCATACCCACCCGCGCAGTCCCTTGCAATGGGTCGCGGCCCTGCGCGCAGGACCGTATGCTTGGATGCTAGCCGCAACGTTGCGATCGTGAACAGCAGAGAGCTTGCCGAATGCCATCGTCTGATCTTTCCCACGCCGGCCCGAGTCGCGCCTTCCGCCTGCCGACTTTTCCTGCGCTCATGTCGACCTTGTCCCTCGTGGCGCTGTTGCTCGGCAGCGCTGCGGCGCGCGCCCTGAGCGACGACGCACGGTCGCTCGAGCCGGCCACGGCTGCACCACCGGCGTCGCAGCCCATGGCCACGGACGCGCGCAACTGGCCCGACGTGCACAGCTACGCCGACACCGACGCCTTCGTCACGCGCCACTACGACCTCGACCTCGACGTCGACTTCGCGGCGCACCGGCTGCGCGGCACGGTCACGCTCGAACTCGAAAGGCCGTCGGACTCGAGTGCGAGCGACGTGCTGGTGCTCGACACGCGCGATCTCGAGATCCGCAAGGTCGCCACGGCGCCGGGGGGCAGCAATCGGTTCACGCGCACGGCGTTCCGGCTCGATCCCCGCCACGACGTGCTCGGCAGTGCCTTGCGCATCGCGATGCCGGCCGATGCGCGACGCGTGCGCATCGAGTACGCCTCGTCGTCCGAAGCCTCCGGGCTGCAATGGCTGGCTCCCGCCCAGACCAGTGGCAAGAAGCTCCCGTTCATGTACAGCCAGGCGCAGT
Organism: Steroidobacteraceae bacterium; assembly: GCA_035554635.1. Classification (GTDB taxonomy): domain Bacteria; phylum Pseudomonadota; class Gammaproteobacteria; order Steroidobacterales; family Steroidobacteraceae; genus RPQJ01. The sequence goes on from DATMIB010000113.1 coordinate 29,731, forward strand.
CGCTGCACGCCCGATCGTTCGTACCGCTGCAGGACACGCCGCGGGTGCGCTCGACCTACTCGGCGAAGCTGACAGTCCCGCGCGGGCTCGTCGCGGTGATGGCGGCGGAGAGCGATCCGTCGAACCGTCGTGGTGCGACCGAGTTCCGCTTCCGGATGCCGCAACCGATCCCGTCGTACCTGCTCGCGCTCGCGGTCGGGGACCTCGACTTCAAGGCGACCGGGCCGCGCACCGGGGTCTGGGCCGAGCCCGCGTTGCTGGAGGTCTCGGCCTGGGAATTCGGCGATGCCGACGCGATGTTGCGCAAGACGGAGGCCTTGTACGGGCCTTATCGCTGGGGCCGGTACGACGTGCTGGTGCTGCCGCCGTCGTTCCCGTTCGGCGGCATGGAGAATCCGCGGCTCACGTTCATGACGCCGACGGTCGTGGCCGGCGACAAGTCGCTGGTCGGCGTGCTCGCGCACGAGCTCGCGCACAGCTGGTCGGGCAACCTCGTGACCAACGCGACCTGGCGCGATGGCTGGCTCAACGAAGGGTTCACGACGTATTTCGAGCGTCGCATCATGGAAGCCGTCTACGGCGACGAACGCGCGCGCATGGAATGGGGCGTCGGCCTGCAGGACCTGCGCGAAGCGCTCTCGACCCTCGGGCCCGACGAGGCGTGGCGGGGTGCGCTCGCACCCGATCTGAGCCGTCGCATCGAGGAGGACGGCTCGAGCGTCGCCTACGAAAAGGGCTCGCTGTTCCTGTACCAGCTCGAGCGTCGCATCGGTCGCGCCGAACTCGATACGTTCCTGCAAGGCTGGTTCGACCGCCACGCGTTCACGAGCGTCACCACACCGCAGTTCGTCGCCGAACTGCAGGAGCGGTTGCTCGCGCAATACCCGGGCCGCATCGACACGGACTTCCTGCACGCCTGGATCGACGAGCCCGGGCTGCCGGACGATGCACTGCTCGTGGCATCCGACGCCTTCGACCGTGTCGACCGGCAGCGCGGAGCCTGGGAACAAGGCAGCCTGTCGACGGCGGGCCTCGACACGGCGCGCTGGACCGTGCAGGAGTGGCTGCATTTCCTGAACCACGTCACGCGGCCGCAGTCGAAGGAGCGGTTGGGCGAACTCGATGCGCGATTCGAGCTGACCGCCTCGCGCAACGCAGAAGTTGCCCACGCCTGGTACCGGCTCGCGCTCGCCAGTGGCTACGCCGGCATCGAGGCCGCGCTCGAGCGCTATCTCGTGGCCATCGGGCGCCTGAAGCTGATAAGGCCGTTGTACGTGGACCTCATGAAGACATCGCAGGGCGCGTCGTTTGCGCGTCGTGTCTACGCCCAGGCACGGCCGGGCTACCACGCCATCGCGCAGCGCGCGCTCGACCGCGTGGTGACGCCGCCATGAAGCGTCGCCGGCCGCCTTCCGTGCTCGACGACCTCAAGCGCCGTGTCTCGGTCACGGACGCGGCCGTGATCGACGAGCTTTACGGCCTCGAGCCGGTGTACGAACCCGACGGGCCTGCACGCTCCTCGCGTCTCGCCGTCGAGTTCGTGTCGCTGTCATGCCCGTACTGCTGGGAGCGCTACGAAACCCAGGTCGATCTTTCGGCCGGTTCGTGCAGCTACGTCGAGGACTGCCAGGTGTGCTGCCAGCCGATCCAGCTCAGCTGCGAGATCGACGACGACGGACGGCTGCTGAGCGTCAAGCCCGAACGGATGGATTGACCGCGACGACGAGGCCTTCGGCGAAGGCCCAGTCGAGTACACGGGCGAGCGTGGCCGCCTCGGAGCGCGCAGCCTCCAGCGCTGCGGCAAACGTCGCGCCGCGCGACAGCGCCTCGAGCACCGCGTATTCGGCGGCCGCAAGCCGATAGACGGCCACGCGGTCCGCCGTGCAGACGCAGGCGCAGTGTTCGGGCCCTCCGCCGTCGATCGCGGGGGCCGGGCCCTCGCCCTGGTTCGCCTGCCACACCGACCACACCGGGAACGGCGACGACACCAGCCGCAGCGACGGCTGCAGTTGCAGCGAGGTGTCATCGAGCGCCGCGGCGGGGATGGCCGCAAGGGCCGCGAGCGACACCGGCGCCCGCGCCGCCGCTGCGCCGGCTTCCTCGACGGCCCATTCCAGCCGCGCGAGCTCGGCGAGCCAGGCGTAGTCGGTGCCGGCGAGCCGTTCCTGCAGCCACGCCGGGAACGCGCCGCCGCCATCGTGCAGGTCGCCGCTGCGCGACGGGTGCGTCAGCCGGTACTCGTGCGTGAGCTGGCGGAAGTAATCGTCACCGACGCGGCGCTGGAGCACGGGGTAGGCGAGGGCGAGCGCCGCTCGTCGTGCCTGCAGCGAGTTGTTGCGATAGACGCCGATTCGCGCGTGCGCATCCGCTCCCTGCGTGGCGACGAGCGACGACGCAAGCGCGAGATCGCCGCGACCCGGTTCGTGCAGGACCGCAGCAAAGCAGCGTTGCCACGCAAGCAGCGGTGCGTCGGGGCGGTCAGGCGGCATCGGCACACACCTCGCGCGACAGCGCATCGGCTTTCCGCGCCTCCCCGAGCAGCACCTCGAGCGCGGGGATGTCGTTGTCCCACTCGATCAGCGTCGGCACCGGGCCGAAGCGACGCAGGGCCTGTGCATAAAGCGCCCAGACTTCATCGGGCACCGCCGAGCCGTGGTCGTCGATCAGCAACTCCTGCGTGCCGACGCGTCGCCGCGTGTGGCCCGCAAGGTGGATCTCCTGCACGGCGGCAACCGGCAGTTCGGCGAACAATCGCGCGACGTCGAGCCCGACGTTGTGGGCGTTGACGCAGGCATTGTTGACGTCGAGCAGCAGGCCGCAGCCACTGCGTTCGACGACGGCCGCCAGAAACTCGCCTTCGCTCAGTCGCGTAGCGGCAAACGCGGCGTAGACGCTCAGGTTCTCGAGCAGGATCTGGCGCCCGAGAAAGTCCTGCACATGGCGCACGCGCGCGGCGAGGTGCTCGACGGCCTCCTCGGTGTACGGCAGCGGCAGCAGGTCGTTGAAGTGCTCGCCGTCGACGTGCGTCCAGCACGCGTGCTCGCTCACCAGCGCCGGGCGATAGCGGCGCACGGCGTCGCGCACTCGGCGCAGGTGCTCGCGGTCGATCGGGTCCGCTGAGCCGAGGCCGAGGCCGACGCCGTGCAGGCTCAGCGGGTATGCCTCGGCGAGGCGCTCCAGCACGCCAACGGCAGGACCGCCGTCGTGAAAGTAATTCTCGGTGTGCGCCTCGAGCCAGGCGGCGGGCGGCCGTTCGCGCACGAACTGGACGTGGTGCTGCGCGCGCAGGCCCACCCCGGCTCGCGCCGGGATCGGCCGCGGGGCGAGCGGCGACGCGGCCGCAGTGCCCGTCATCGTTCGCTCACGTCGTCTTCTTGCCCGGCTCGGTCTTGCCGCCCATCTTTTCGCACTCGGCGGCGGGCACGAACTTCCATTCGGCCGGGTCGTTGTCGGTCTTGGCGACACCGGCGCAGCCGTGGGCGGCGGTGGAACAATCGTTCTTGCCGGCCTTCGCCACGCCGTAGCACTTGACGTTGTCGCCCTTGGCCTCGCCCATTTTCTCGTGATGATTGGCCTGGGCGCCCATCGCGAGCAGGCTGCCCACCGCAGCGGCGATCGTCAGCTTCTTCGTATCCATTCAGTTTTCCTCTTGCGTCGTTGTGATTTGACGGCATCCACCGGCACCGATGGAATCGGACCGTCCCTGGCCCCGGAAGGTTGCAGGAAAGCCCTGGCGGTTGCCACCGGCCCGGCGCGGCTGGCGGCCCCGCGAACGATCCGGGTTGGCTTGCGGGCAGCGGGATGGCAGCATGCGGCGCCTCCCTGCGCCTGAGCGACGATCGAAACCCGATGAGCCTGATGGACTGGATTACGCGTCGCGGCCCTGCGGCGACGGACGAACTGGCGGCCGAGGGTGGCCTGAACCTCGCGGTGGCGGCCCTGCTGGTCGAGGTGCTGCGGGCGGACTACGACGTCGCGCCCGGCGAACGCCAGCAGGTCGTCGACTCCGTGGCGCGGCTGCTCGAGCTCGACCCGGAGGCGAGCGGGGAACTGGTGACGGAGGCCGAACGCCAGATCGACCGCTCTCACGACCTCTACCAGTTCACGTCGCAGATCAATCGCGTCTACGACGACGCCGGCAAGGTGCGCCTGCTCGAGGCCCTCTGGCGCGTCGCGCGAGCCGACGAAACCGTGCACAAGTACGAGGAGCACCTGATCCGTCGCGTCGCGGACCTGCTGCACGTGCGGCACGCCGATTTCATCGCGGCCAAGCTGCGCTCGGAGCGTTAGTCGCCGCGTCTCGCCGCCGCTCGAGCGGCGCGCTGCATCGTGCTGGCCGGGCCCGACGGCCCGCGCGCCCGGCCGAAACGTGGCGTCATCGGGGGTTTCCAAGGCGCAGCTTGCGAGGGCGCGGGCTGTCGGTTACGGTCCGCTGCAGGAATCGGACTACGGTAGCCATGGATTCGCTTCAGCCCCCGGTGCTGCAGAAGATCGTCGTCCTGAACCCGAAGGGTGGTTCGGGCAAGTCGACGATCGCGACGAACCTGGCGGCCTGGTACGCGTGGAAAGGGCGCCGCGTTGCGCTCATGGACCATGACCCGCAGGGGTCCAGCATGCGCTGGCTCAAGCTGCGGCCCGCGGAACTGCCACCGATCCACGGCATTGCCGCCTATGAAAGGAAGCTCGGCGTCACGCGGTCATTTGCGCTGCGTACACCGCCGGGCACCGAGCAGCTCGTCGTCGACACGCCCGCCGCGGTCACCGCGCTGCAGTTGCCGGAAATGACACAGGACGCGCATGCGATCGTCGTGCCCGTCATGCCGTCGGAGATCGACATCCACGCCGCCTCGCGCTGCATCGCGGACCTGTTGCTGGCCGGTCGCGTGCATCGTTCCGAACGCCGGTTGTTGATCGTCGCCAACCGCGCGCGGCGCTACACCAAGGCGTTTGCGTCGCTGATGCGTTTCCTCGAGAGCCTGCGCATCCCGGTCGCGGCGGTGCTGCGCGACTCGCAGGCTTACGTGCGTTCGGCGGAGTGCGGCATGGGTCTGCACGAGATGAAGGGCGCACTGCTGCAGGAAGACCTGGACAGCTGGAGGCCGCTCACGGAATGGCTGGAACAGCGCCGGCAAGCGGCGCCCGCGATGGTCGCGACGGCTGCGGCGCCGTGCGGGGCGAGTGAGGCGACGGGAGTGCCGTCGCTGACACCGACCCTCTCCCGCTGAGGCAGGAGAGGGCGGATCCAGGCGTTCTAGGTACCGGCCGGCCGGTTGGAGACGCGGGCGGCGCCACCGGTGAACAGCGTCGCCTCGTCCGCGACCGTGAAGGCGACCATGTCGGGACGGCCTTCGGCATCGTTGGTGCTGCCGACCACGACGATGATCGGCGCGTCCTTGGTCCACATCATGTAGGTGAACCGCGACTGGACGGAACCCTCGTCACGCTTGACCGCGTCGAAGTCGCCGAAGCGCGTGCGCGACCGGTTCACCACCGCAAGCAGCGACGGCAGCGTCGCGTCCATGCGTGCGGTGGCGCTGGCCATCGTCTGGTCGTCGCCGATCAGGAAGCAGAGCTCGCGTGTCTGGTGCTGCGGCGGCAGGCCGAGCAGCGGCTGGCGACTCGCGGCGCAGTAGCGGTCGATCCCGGCCTCGTCCTTGTCCCATTTTCCACCCGGGTACTTGGCCTGGATCGCCGTGCGGCTGGCATTCCAGGACAGGCCGAAAGCGCCGCTGCGGAACTGCTCCGAGACGGCGCCGGCCTGGGCCGCACCGACGAACAGGAAGGCGGCGAAACCACCGGCCAGGGAAAGCGTTCGACGAAAGGCACGCATGCGCTTGACTCCAGGAAAGCTAGGCTGCGGGGCGAGCATAGTCCTGCCCCCCCGATCGCCCGGCGGCATGTGTGCAAAAGCACGACACGCCTCTCAAAGGTGCGTTCGCCACGATTGACATAATAGCTACGCAGGGCCGGGTGCGCTTGCGGCCGCGGCAGCATCGAGGCGTAAGAGATCGCCGGGTGTGTCGAGGTCGATCGCGGCATTGGCCATCGGCACGCGGACGACGCGATCGATGTTGCGTCTCAGCACCAGGCGCGGGTCGCGATCGCCACGCAAAGCCAGCAGGTCCGTGTACGCCCAGCGGGGGAAGATCGCCGGCAGACCTGGCGTGTCGTCGTACAACGCGGCCGCGATCAGCACGGGGTGGCGGCGCCAGTTCGCGTACAGTCGCCGCAGGTCGTCTGCCGTCACGGCCACCTGGTCGGCCTGCAACAACAGCAAGGCATCGGAGGCGGGCGGTGCCGAATGCACGGCGGTCCGGATCGAACTCGCAATGCCTTCCTCCCAGCCGCGGTTGAGCGCGAGCGAGATCGCGCGCTGACGCAGCACCGGTGCGACCACGCGCGCGTGCGCGCCGATGACGACCGTGACCGACTGGCCGGCGACGAATGCCGCGTTCGCGGCGAGTTCGTACAGCACCGGCTCGCCGCGCAGACGCAGCAGCTGCTTGACCTCGCCGAATCGAGTCGCGGGGCCCGCGGCTAGGATGGCGGCGTGCAGACCGGAAGCGGCTTCGTCCATGGCCGGGCTAGTTTGCCTGCCGCGCTGCAAAAAGATACATTGATCCCGCTGGAAACAATCATTTATCACCCGGTTCCCATCCACCGATCGCATGCCGGGCCACGGCGCGGCCCCGCCGTCGGCGGGTGGATGCGGGCCACAGCGAGTCCCTGATCGTGCAAGCCTGGAGAGTCCACAAATTCGGCGGCTCGAGCGTCGCGGACGCAGCCTGCATGTTGCGTGTCGCGCGGATCATCGAGGCCGACCCTGCCACGCGCAAAGCCGTGGTGCTGTCCGCCTGCCGCGGCGTCACCGATGCCCTGCTCACGCTGGTGACGCTCGCCGAGCAGAACTCGCCGACGCTCGACGACCGGCTGCACGAACTGCGTGAACGTCACGTCGGCATCGCGGGCGAGCTGCTGGCCGGCGCGCTGCACGACGAGTTCGTCGCGATGCTCGACGCCGACCTGCGCGACATCGCGGGCATCCTGCAGACGGTGCGGCTGGTCCGCAGCGCGTCGACCACGATGCGCGACCTCATTTCGGGTTACGGCGAGCTCTGGTCGACACGGCTGTTCGAGCGACTGCTGCGTCGGCGCGCCGCCGGCCACGTGCAGTGGCTCGATGCGCGCAAGGCATTGCTGGTCGAGTGGGGGCCGATGGGGCCTGGCGTGCGCTGGGAGCAGTCGCGGGCGCAAGTCCGGGAGCTGGTCGCGACCGACTTCGTCGGCACGCTGGTCGTCACGGGCTTTGTCGCGACCGACACGCACGGCCTGCAGACCACGCTCGGCCGCAACGGCAGCGACTACTCGGCCTCGATCTTCGGCTCGCTGCTCGACGCGGCCGAAATCGTCATCTGGACCGACGTCGACGGCGTGCTGAGCGCCGACCCGCGCCTGGTGCCCGAGGCGCAGGTGATCGACACGCTCTCGTACAACGAGGCGATGGAACTCGCTTACTTCGGGGCCAAGGTGATCCACCCGGCGACGATGGCGCCGGCGGTGCAGAAGCGCATCCCCATCTGGATCAAGAACACGTTCGCGGCCGACAAGCCGGGCACGCTGATCCACGACCGCTCCGAGCGCGACCCGCTGGTCAAGGGCATCACGACCATCGACCGCATCGCACTGGTCAACCTCGAGGGCGCCGGCATGATCGGCGTGCCGGGCACGGCGCACCGCTTGTTCGGCGCGCTGCGCGAGGAAGGCATCTCGGTGATCCTGATCTCGCAGGGCAGTTCGGAGCATTCGATCTGTTTCGCCGTGCCCGAGGTCGAGGCCGAACGCGCCGAGCGCGTCGTGCGTCGCGCGTTCGATCCCGAATTGCGCGAGGGCCAGATCCAGAGCGTCGAGATCAACCGCGGCTGCAGCATCCTCGCCGTGGTCGGCGACGGCATGGCCGGTGCACACGGCGTCGCGGCCAAGGTGTTCCACGCGCTCGGTTCGGCCGGCATCAACATCCGTGCGATCGCGCAGGGTGCCTCCGAACGCAACATTTCCGTCGTCATCGACGGCAAGGGCAGTGCGCGCGCGCTGCGCTCGGTGCACTCGAGCTTCTACCTGTCCGCCCACACGATCTCGATCGGCCTGATCGGGCCTGGGCTCGTCGGCAGCTCGCTGCTCGAGCAGGTCGGAAGCCAGGCCGGGCGGCTCGCGCGCGACTTCAAGCTCGACCTGCGGCTGCGCGCCGTCGCCGGATCGCGGACGATGCGGCTCGCGCAGGGGGCGATCGACCTGCGTCGCTGGCAGGACGAATACAAGGCGGGCGGCGACCCGGTCGACCTCGACCGTTTCGCCGACCACGTGCATGCCGACCACTTCCCGCACGCGGTGATCATCGACTGCTCCGCAAGCACCGAGGTGGCCAAGCACTACGCGCACTGGCTCGCCGAAGGCATCCACGTCGTCACGCCGAACAAGAAGGCCAACAGCGCCGCGTACGAGGACTACCAGCGCGTCAAGGACGCGCGTCGTGCCGCCGGATCGCACTACCTGTACGAGGCGACGGTCGGCGCCGGCCTGCCGGTGATCCAGACGCTGCGCGACCTGCGCGAAACCGGCGACGAGATCCGGCGCATCGAAGGCATGTTCTCCGGCACGCTCGCGTACCTGTTCAACACCTGGGACGGTCGCGAGTCGTTTTCGTCGGTCGTGCGCCAGGCGAAGTCGCTCGGCTACACGGAACCCGACCCGCGCGACGACCTCTCGGGCATGGACGTCGCGCGCAAGCTGATCATCCTCGCGCGCGAGATGGGGCTGCGCACCGAGCTCAGCGAGGTGAAGGTCGAGAGCCTGGTGCCGGCCGAGCTGGCCGGGTGTGGCATCGAAGAGTTCGTCGAGCGACTGAGCGAGTTCGACGCGACGATGCTCGCACGCCTGCGTGACGCGGGCGCGCGTGGCAACGTGCTGCGCTACGTCGGCTCGGTCGACGCGCAGGGGCGGGCCGAGGTCGGCCTGGTCGAGCTGCCGAAGACCCATCCGTTCGCGAACATCGCGCTGACCGACAACATCGTCCGGTTCCAGACCGCGCGCTATGACAAGAACCCGCTGATCGTGCAGGGTCCGGGTGCGGGCCCGGCCGTGACCGCGGCGGGCGTGTTCGCGGACCTGCTGCGCGTCTGCGCGTACCTCGGAGCCAAGCTGTAATGGCGAAGACGTCCGGCTCATCCGGTGGTCTCACCTCTCCCGCGTCAGTGGGAGAGGTCGGGCGCAGCCCGGGTGAGGGCCGCGACTCCGCCACGGCCTTTGCCCCGGCAAGCGTCGGCAACGTCGGCGTCGGCTTCGACATCCTCGGCCACACCGTGGCCGCGATCGGAGACCGCGTCCGCGCGACGCGCCGCGCCGATCGCAGCGTCACGATCAGCGCGATCACCGGCGTGCACGTCGACCTGCCGCGCGTCGCCGAAAAGAACACGGCCGGCATGGCCGTGCTCGCGCTGCAGAAAGACCTCGACCTGCCGTTCGGGTTCGATCTCGAGATCGAGAAGGGCATTCCGTTGGGCTCGGGCCTCGGCGGCTCGGCCGCGAGTGCCGTGGCGGGCATCGTCGCGGCGGCCGCGCTGGTCGACGAAACCCTCGATCGCACGCAACTGCTCAAGTACGCGATGCAGGGCGAGGCGGTCGCGAGCGGCTCGGTGCACGTCGACAACATCGCGCCGTCGCTGTACGGCGGGCTCGTGCTGACGGTCGGCATCGACAACCCGTTCGTGAAGCAGATTCCCGTGCCGGAGGCGATCCGCTGCGTGCTGGTGCACCCGCACATGGTGCTGCCGACGCGCGAGGCGCGTGCGATCCTGAGCAAGACCGTGCCGCTCGCCGACGTGATCTGGCAGCAGGCCAATCTCGCGGGCTTCCTCGCCGGTTGTTTCAGCAACGACCTCGCGCTGATCCGCGAGTCGCTGCTCGACGTCGTGATCGAGCCGCAACGACAGGTGCTGATCCCGGGGTTCGCCGACGTCAAGCAGGCGGCACTGGCCGCAGGTGCGCTCGGCGGCTCGATTTCGGGTGCCGGCCCGACCGTGTTCGCCTGGGCGGACGCCGCGGATGCGGAGAAGGTCCGGGTCGGCATGGTCGAGGCGTTTGCGCGGCACGGCCTCGTCTCCGACAGCTGGATATCGACGATCGACCGCGACGGCGCGCGCGTCGTGGGTGACTGAGACGATGCGGTACCAGAGCACTCGAGACTCCGGTCACACGGTCGGCCTGAGCGACGCCATCGCGCGCGGGCTCGCGCCCGACGGTGGCCTGTACGTGCCGATCGCGCTGCCGCAACCCGGGCTCGAAGCGTTCGACGGCGCCGACGACATCCGTGCCGTTGCGCAGCGGCTGTTGCGGCCTTTCCTCGTCGACGATCCGCTCGCAGACCAGCTCGGGCCCGTCGTCGCCGACGCGTTCGATTTCCCGGTGCCCGTGGTCGAGGTCGCTGGCGGACCGGGGCCGCTGTCGGTGCTCGAGCTCTTTCACGGGCCCACGGCCGCCTTCAAGGATTTCGGCGCGCGGTTCCTCGCCGCGACGCTCGAACGCATCCCGCGACGCGACGACCGTCGCACCACGATCCTCGTTGCCACTTCGGGCGACACGGGCGGGGCCGTCGCCGCGGCCTTTCATCGACGCCCGTGGGTCGACGTCGTCGTGCTGTACCCGAAAGGGCTCGTGTCGCCGCGACAGGAAAAGCAGCTCGCCTGCTGGGGCGACAACGTCCGCACACTCGCGGTCGCCGGTTCGTTCGACGATTGCCAGCGCATGGTCAAGGAGGCGTTCCTCGACCCGGCGCTCACGACGCGCCTGCGGTTGTCCTCGGCCAACAGCATCAACGTCGGCCGACTGCTGCCGCAGATGGCGTACTACGCCGTCTCGAGCCTCGAGCTGTATCGACGCGAGGGGCGCAAGCCCAATTACATCGTGCCGTCGGGCAACCTCGGCAACGTCGCGGCCTGTCTCTGGGCGCGACGGATCGGCCTGCCCATCGGTGACGTCGTGCTGGCGACCAACGCGAACCTGACGGTGCCGGAGTTCCTGCGCACCGGCGAATGGCAGCCGCGACCGAGCCTCGCCACGCTCGCCTCGGCGATGGACGTCGGCAACCCGAGCAACATGGAACGATTGCGCTGGCTCTTCGGCGATGCGGCCGCGCTGCGCGGTCAGTTCAGCGCGCATGCCGTCACGGACGCGGACATCCGCGCGACCATCCGCCGCGACCACCGCGAATTCGGGCAAACCTGGTGCCCGCACACTGCGACGGCCGCACACGTCTATCGCCAGTTGCCGGCGGTGCGACATGAAGAGCGCTGGGTGCTCGTGGCCACCGCCCACCCGGCCAAGTTCAACGACATCGTCGAGCCGCTGATCGGCGCGGAGGTTGCCGTGCCGCCGGCGCTGGCCGCGCTGCTGGCGCTGCCGTCGCTGCAGGTCGATGTGCAGCCGCGGCTCGAGGACCTGCGTGCGGTGCTGACGGAACACGTTGCATGAAGAATTTTCTCGGTCTGCCGCTCTGGCTCTGGGTCGTATTCGGCGTGGCGGCAGTCGGCGCCGCCGTGTACTTCATCCTCGAGCGGGTGCGACTGGTCCGCGCCCGTCGCGCGATCGACAACGTGATCTCATCGGTTGCCTACGACGAGTTGCGCAACGTATTGCTGCCGACCGGCAGCGGCGACCAGTTGCACGTCAATCACCTGCTGCTGACGCAGAAGGGATTGCTGCTGATCGACCTGTTCGACGCCCACGGCGTGGTCTTCGCGGGCGACAAGATGGCGCAGTGGTCGATCTTCGGCCCGAAGCGTCACTACATGATCGCCAACCCGTTGCCGATGCTCTACGACCGCATCGCGCTGGTGCGCCAGTTCGCCGGCGACGACGTGCCGGTCGCGGGTCGCGTCGTGTTCTCGATGCGCGGCGAGTTTCCGAAAGGGCGCCCCGAGGCCGTCATCCGGCTCGACGAACTGCAGGACGAATTCCCCGCCGTCGAAAAGAGCACCGGCGGTGCGGCGGCAGCCTTCGCGGAGGTCTGGAACCGCATTCGCCAGGCGGCGCAGCCCAACCCGCTCGCCCGCTGAGGGGCGATCTGTCGCGAATTCAAAGCTCGCGCTTGCCTGTTGCCCGGCGTTTGACGCTAGACTGCGTCCAGAACGCAAGGGAGGCAGCGGCATGCATTCGACGAGCCACGGGCAGCCGGAAGCGCCCTGATGGGCGCGGTTGCTGCGACGGCGGACGCCGCCGGTCTGGTGCACCTCGACGAGGACGCCTGGGACGATCTCCTCAATTACATCGAGGAGCGTCGCGTCATCCCGATCGTCGGCCCCGACCTGCTTCGGGTCGAGACTGACCGCGGACCCCGGCTGCTGTACGAGTGGCTCGCGGAAAAGCTCGCGGCACGTCTCGCGGTCGATGCGGCGGCGCTGCCGCAACCGCTCAACCTCAACGACGTCGTCTGCAGCTACCTCGGCCAGCGCGGCCGGCGCGAGGAGGCCTACACGCGCCTGCGCTCGATCATGCGCGAGGTGCAGTTCACGCCACCCGAAGCGCTGCGGCAGCTCACGCGGATCACGGACTTCGACCTTTTCGTCACCACGACGTTCGACCCGCTGCTCGAGCAGGCGCTCAATGCCGAGCGCCATGCAGGCCAGCCGGGCGCAGACGTGCTCGCCTATGCGCCGAACCGTGTCGTCGACCTGCCGACCGAGCGCAGCCAGTTGCAGCGACCCGTCGTCTACCACCTGCTCGGCAAGCTCTCGGCCTCGCCGACCTATGTGCTCTCCGACGAGGACATGCTCGAGTTCATCTGTGCGCTGCAGTCGGAGCACCTGACGCCGGAGAAGCTCTTCCACGAGCTCGAGCACAACCACCTGCTGTTGATCGGCAGCGACTTTTCCAACTGGCTCGCGCGGCTGTTCCTGCGCATGGCCAAGCGCAAGCGCCTGAGCGATCCGCGCGAAGTCGGCGAGATCCTGGCGGACGACCACACTGCCACGGATGACCGGCTGCTCGCCTTCCTGCAGCAGGTGAGCGTGCGGACGCGTGTCTACGCCGGTGCTGCGGCTTTCGTCGACGAACTCTGTCGGCGCTGGCAGGCCCGACAATCGCCGGTGGTGGCCGGTGGCGGCGTCGTGCCGCAGCGGTTCCTGCCACCGGCGCGCGAGATGCCCGAGAACGCCGTCTTCATCAGTTACGCACGCGAAGACCTGCCCGCGGTGCAGCGCCTCAAGTCGGCGCTCGATGCGGCCGGCCTGGTCACCTGGTTCGACCTCGACCGGCTCGAGGGCGGCGACGACTACGATCGCAAGATCCGTACGAACATCGCGCGTTGCAGCTATTTCGTGCCGATCGTCTCCGCCAGTACTCAGCGCCGGCACGAAGCGTACTTCCGACGCGAGTGGAGCTACGCGGTCGATCGCACGCGCAACATGGCCGAAGGCGCGGTGTTCATCCTGCCGGTCTGTGTCGACGGCACGCCCGAAGCCGACGCGCTCGTCCCCGACCGGTTCCGCGCCTTGCACTTCGCGCGGCTGCCCGATGGCGAGCCTACATCCGAGTTCGTGCGCCGGTTGCAGGACCTGTTGTCGGGGCGGCGCGCATGAACGACGTGGCGAGACGGCCGGTCCGCCCCACTGCGAGCGCGTTGCAGCTCGATCCGGACAACCCGTGGCTCGGCCTGTCGAGCTACACCGAAGAGACCCGCGCCTTCTTTCACGGCCGCGAGGAAGAAGCCGCGGAACTGGCGCGACGCGTGCAGCGCAAGCTGCTCACGGTGCTGTTCGGCCAGTCCGGCCTCGGCAAGACCTCGTTGCTGCGCGCCGGGCTGGTGCCGCGCCTGCGCGACGAAGGCTACTGCCCGGTCTACGTCCGCGTCGACTATGCCCCGGACTCGCCGAGCCCGGCCGAGCAGATCAAGCAGGCGATCTTCCGCGCGACGGCCGAAGCCGGCGACTGGACACAGGCCGGCGTGGCGGTGCACGGGGAATCGCTGTGGGAGTTCCTGCACCACCGCGGCGACCTGTTGCGCGACGCGCAGGGGCGCACGGTCCTGCCGCTGTTGATCTTCGACCAGTTCGAGGAGGTCTTCACGCTGGCCCAGGTCGACGACACCGGTCGCGCGCGTGCCCGCAAATTTCTCGAGGAGCTCGCGGACCTCGTCGAAAATCGTCCCCCGGCCGAGCTCGAGGCGCGCATCGACCGCGACGAGGTCGACTCGGGCGGCTTCGACTTCGCCCGTGCCGATTATCGAGTGCTGATCGCGCTGCGCGAGGATTACGTCGCGCACCTCGAAAGCCTCAAGTCGGTGATGCCTTCGATCACGCAGAACCGCATGCGGCTCGCGCGCATGTCGGGCGCCCAGGCGCTCAGCGCCGTACTGCAGCCCGGCGGGCGCCTCGTTTCGCGCGAGGTCGCCGAATCGATCGTGCGGTTCGTCGCCGGTGGCGCCGAGCTCGTCACGGCCGAGGTCGAGCCGTCGCTGCTGAGCCTCGTCTGCCGCGAGCTCAACGTCGTCCGCCAGGCCCAGGGTCGCGCGGAAATCTCGGCCGACCTGCTGGCCGGCTCGCGCGAGACGATCCTGTCCGAGTTCTACGAACGTGCGCTCGCGGACCAGCCCGCCGGCGTGCGCCGGGTCGTCGAAGACGAGCTGCTCACCGAATCGGGGTACCGCGAAAGCCTCGCCGAAGAGCGGGTGCTCAAGGCGCTGGCCGCCGTCGGTGCGGCTCCCGACGCGCTCGCCACGCTGGTCGATCGTCGCCTGCTGCGCATCGAGGAGCGGCTCGACGTCCGTCGTGTCGAGCTCATGCACGACGTGCTCTGTCCCGTCGTCCGGAGCAGTCGCGACCTGCGCCATGAGCGCGAGGCGCGCGACGAAGCCGAGCGGCAGCTCGCCGCGCAGCGCGAGCGGGCAGCCGAGACAAGACGCACGCTCAAGCGCACGCGTCGCTTCGCGGTCGCCGCGGGCGTGCTGTCGCTGGTCGCGATCGGCAGCGCGGTGTTCGGCTGGGTCAGCTGGAACCGCGCGAAGGCGGCGGATGCGCAGGCCCAGCGAGCCCGCGCCGACGCCGAGGAACTGGTTGCGTTCCTGATCGAGGATTTCTACGAGGAACTTCAGCCGACGGGCCGGCTCGAGACCATGGGCAAGCTCGCACACAAGGCGGTGGGCTACTACGACGGCCTGCCGCAGGGCCTCATGAGCCCGCGGACGCGCATGTACCGCGGCATGGCGCTCGTGCGCGAGGGCAGCGCCCTGCTTGCGCGGGGCGACTTCCAGACAGCGAACGTCAAGCTGGACGAGGCCAGCGCGATCTTCGGACAGTTGCGCGAGGGCGGCGACCGCGGTGAGCCCGTGGCGATCGGGCTCGCGCTCGCGAAGTTCACGCGTTACTCCTCCTGGGGTGTGCGCGGTGCGCCGGGCGCGAAGGGCGAGGACCTCACCAACGCCATCGCGTTGCTGAAGCCGTATGTCGCTCGGCCCGACGCGTCGCGCCAGGTGAGGCTGCTCTATGCGGACCTGCTGAATTACCGCAGCCACCAGCAGCTCGACCGACGGCTGGCCGTGGCCGATTGCGACGAGGGCCGTGCGGTGCTGCAGACGCTCGGCGCACGCGAGCTCGAGGACCTGACCGCCGCCTCGATCTACGCGGACACGAGCGATTCGCAGGCACGCCACTCAATGGGTCTCGGCCTGGTCGCGGAGGCGGAGCAACTTGAACGGGAGGTCTATGACATCGCGGAGAAGGTGCTGGTGCAGCGGCCCGGCGACTTCCGCTCGATGTCCAACCGGGCGCTCGCAGCCGCTTTCCTCGGCGATATCGCGCGCATACGCAACGACTTCGACGCGTATGAAACGTATGCGGCCAGGTCGTTCGACTCGGGTGAGCTCTACGTTCGCCTGAACCCGTCCGACATCGGCGCCTGGGAGCACCTGATCCGTGGCCAGGCCTACCTGGCCGACGCCGACGTCGAGCGCGGGCGCATCGCCGCGGGGATTGCGAAATGGGCACGTGCGCTGGCCTACAAGGACGACCCGCGACGTCCCGGCAGCCTCGCGCCGCTGCTGGGCGAACCCGCGGCACAACTCGCGCTGCTGCAGGCCGAGGCCGGCCAGGACGAGGCGGCTGCCGTGACGTTGAAGCTGCGCGACGAGGGCACGCGGGAGGCGCTCGCGGCCGAGCTGCCGGACAATCCGGTGCAGGTGCTGTGGCCCGCGGGCATGGAAACTATCACGGCCAGGGTCGAACTGCTGCAAGGCCGCGTCGAGGCGGCCTACGCCCGGGCCACGGCCGCGCTGGGTCGCATACGCGCGATGCCGCCAAACCAGGGTTCGTTGGGGACCGTCGCGCGCACGACCGTCGCGCGCCTGGTGCTGCGCGCGGCTGCGATGGCCGCGCTGCGCTCGGGTCGTTACGCCGAAGCGGAAGCACTCACTCGGGAAATGATCGCGCTGCCCGTGACCGGGCGGCGACCAGAGGACCCGCGCAACACCGTGTCGGCCGGGCGTGTGCAGCTGGCACATGCCGTCGTGCTGCAGGGCCGCCGGCAAGAGGCACGCGAATTGATCGCGCCCGACGTCGCGCGCTACGCCGAGCAGCGCAAGGAGGGCGCGGCGGGGCTGACGTTCTCGGGCGACTATACCTACGCGCTGTACGTCGACGCGCTGGCGAGCGACGACGCGTCCCGGCGCCAGCAGCGACTCGACGAGGCACGTCGCGTGCTGGACGCGCTCTCGGCGGAAGCCCGCCAGTTGCGATCGATGCGCGAGCTCGAGCGCTGGATCGCAGAGGCGCGCGCCACGTCCAGCTGACGGGGTCGACGGAACAGTCGCTGTCGGCTGGTCAGGCGGCAGCGGCCTTGTGCGACTGCGCGGCGTGGTCGGCCAGCACCTTGGCGACGCAACCGGTCACCTTGCGCGCCGTGTCGAGGTGCAGGAACTCGTT
>DATMIB010000114.1:0-10879 GCA_035554635.1 Steroidobacteraceae bacterium
GAAGTGTATCAGCCAGTTGACCAGGGACAGTCTCCACACCCCGACGCCGCCACGCGGCGACAGGGCATCACGCGCGCGGGCGCCGCGGTCATCGCCACGATGGTGTTGGCGGTCGGCACGCTGCTGCTGGGCACGGCCAAGGCGCCGTCGGCATCGGCGAACGCGACGACGTCCGACTTCGCGCCGACCGAGCGCCACGCCAAGGTCGCGCGGCTCGTCAGCAGCATGTTCGAGCGCTCGCACTACCGCCAGGCGCCGGTCAACGACCCGGTGTCCTCGCTCGTGCTCGACCGTTACCTCGAGTCGCTCGACGGCACGCGCAGCTACTTCCTCGCGAGCGACGTCGCCGAGTTCGAGAAATACCGCTACGAACTCGACGACGCGATCACCTCGGGCAAGCTCGATCCGGCGTTTGCGATCTTCAACCGTTTCCAGCAGCGCAACCGCGAGCGCATGGCCTACGCGCAGAAGCTGCTCGACAGCGAACCCGACTTCTCCGTCGAAGAGACATTCCAGTTCGACCGCGAGCACGCGCCGTGGGCCAAGACGTCGGCCGAGCTCGACGAACTGTGGCGCCAGCGCGTGAAGAACGACGCGCTCTCGCTGATGCTCACCGACAAGACCTGGGACGAGACGCGGGACGTGCTCAAGAAGCGCTACGAGCGTGTCGCCAAGCGCTCGGAGCAGATCACGGCCGACGACGTGTTCGAGAACTTCATGAACTCCTTCGCGCACGTCTTCGACCCGCACTCGAGCTACTTCTCGCCACGCAATTCCGAGGAGTACCGCATCCAGATGAGCCTCTCGTACGAGGGCATCGGTGCGTCGCTGCAGTCGGTCGACGATTACGTCACGATCATGGAGATCCTGCCCGGAGGCTCGGCGCAGGCGAGCGGCGAGCTCAAGGCGCAGGACCGCATCGTCGCCGTGGGCCAGGGCAAGGACGGCGAGATGGTGGACGTCGTCGGCTGGCGTCTCGACGACGTCGTCGACCGGATCCGCGGCCCGAACGGCTCGTTCGTGCGGCTGCTGGTCCAGCCCGCGAAGGCTCCGCCCGGCTCGCAGGAGCGCGTCGTCACGCTGCCGCGCAAGAAGATCACGCTCGAGGCCCAGGCGGCAAAGAAGGAAATCCGCACGCTCAAGCGCGGCGACAAGGAGCTCAAGGTCGGCGTCATCACGGTGCCGTCGTTCTACCAGGACTACAACGCGCGCGCGGCGGGCGACGAGCAGTACCGCAGCACGACACGCGACGTGCACAAGCTGCTCGACGAGATCAAGGCCGAGGGCGGCGTCGACGGGCTCGTGCTCGACCTGCGCGAGAACGGCGGCGGCCACCTGTCCGAGGCGATCGGCCTGGTCAACCTGTTCGTGCCCAAGGGCCCGGTCGTGCAGTTGCGTGAAACCGGCGGTCGGGTCGAGGTGCTCGAGTCCGAGGAAGGCGGTGTCGCCTACGACGGCCCGCTCACGATCCTGGTCGACCGCTTCAGTGCCTCGGCGTCCGAGATCTTCGCGGCGGCGATGCAGGACTACGGCCGCGGCCTCGTGATCGGCCAGGAGACCTATGGCAAGGGTTCGGTGCAGAACCTCTATCCGCTCGATCGCTATGCGCTCGGGCAGGACCCGGGGTACGGCCAGCTCACGGTCACGATCGGCATGTATTACCGCGTCACCGGCGACAGTACGCAGAACCGTGGCGTGATGCCGGACCTCGCGCTCCCCTCCGCGATCAGCACCGAGGAGGTCGGCGAAAGCTCGCGCGAGGGTTCGCTGCCGTGGAACCGCATCCGGCCGGCCGACTTCCGCCGCGAAGGCGCCTATGCCGCGCTGTTGCCGGAGTTGCAGCGCAACCACGACGCGCGCATCGCCGGCGACCCGGACTTCCAGTACGCGGTCAAGGAAATCGCGGCGATCGAGTCGATGCGCAGCGAAAAGTCGGTGTCGCTGAACCTCGCCAAGCGCAAGAGCGAACGCGAGGCGCGCACGCAGGAGCAACTGGCACGCGAAAACGCGCGTCGCACGGCGCTCGGCGAACCGGCGCTCAAGTCGGCCACCGAAATCGGCGATCCGCCCGATGCCATCCTCGGCGAGGCGGCCCAGATCACGGCGGACCTGTCGCAGCTCGAGCCGCGTTTCATGGCGCGCAACGCCCGCGCCACGACCACGACTCCGGGGAACTGAGCCGCAAGAATCACAGACGGGCGACGCCCGTCTGCGTGCGAACCCTCGAAGGCCGGCATTGCCGGCCTTCTTCTTTGGTACCCGTTGGCTGCAGGACTGGCGGGTCCGCGGCGCGGCGGCTCTATACTCGGCCCCTGTTCGGCACAGTGCGGTACGCAGCAGCGCATGAGTCGACCCGGGGGACCTGGTCCGGTACGCACGACGGCCGCGTCGATCTACGCGGTCGTGGCGATCGCCGGCGCGTGCGTGCCGGTGCCGGCGCAGGTCGCGCTGGCGCAGCAATGGCACGGCTCCGTCGCCGCGACCAGCGACTACGTCTTGCGCGGTGTTTCCCAGACCCAGGGCGACGGTGCACTGCAGGCCGACCTGCACTACCAGGGCCAGGCCGGCTGGTTTGCTGGGGCCTGGGGCTCGACGATCGACTCCGGTTACGACGGTCGCGGCCACTTCGAGCTCGACCTCTACGCCGGCTGGAACTGGCAACCGGCCGCGGACTGGACTGCGCGGCTGGCCTACGCGCGTTACCTCTATCCGGAGGCCTCCGGCGAGACGGACTACGACTACGGCGAACTGAGTGCGCGTCTCGCCTGGCGCGACCGCATCGTGGCCGTGGTGGCCTGGGCCCCCGATTCCGTCCGCTACTCGCCCTATGGCTACGACCGGACGGCCGATGCGTACGCCTACGAACTGGCCCTGCGACAGCCGCTCGGCTCGCGCCTCGCCGCAACGCTCGGCGCCGGCTGGTACGACGGGTACTACGGGATCGACTACGGCTCCTGGAACCTGGGCCTCAGTGGCCGCGTCGGGCCCGTCGAGCTCGAACTCGCGCACTTCGCGAACGACGACACCGCGCGTGCCGCCTTCGGGCGCGAGACGGCCGGCGACCGCTGGGCGCTCACCGCGTTGTGGCGCTTCTGAGGCCGCGCATCGCAGGGGCTCGTCGCGGCGGTTCCTGCGGGAAGATTTTCACGGTGCATTGAACCTGCCGTGCCGCGGCGGGTACTTACGGTGGAACCCGGCTCACCGCGAGGCCGGGTCGACATGGAGAGGCCGCCTTGGAGTCGCAAGATCGGCGCCTGCCGCCGGCGTCGTCCGCCACGGCCGCGAATGACGACGAGGCCGAGCGCGAATTGCTGCGCCGCACGGCCGAGCGCGATCGCGACGCCTTCCGGGCGTTGTACGTCACCTACCACCGGCGGTTGGCGCGCTTCCTGGTGCGCATGACGCGCCAGTACGACGTCGCGGAGGAAATCATCAACGACACGATGTGGGTCGTCTGGCAGAAAGCCGGCGAATTCCGCGGCGCCGCGCGCGTCTCGACCTGGATCATGGGCATTGCCTACCGCCGCGCGTTGAAGACGCTGCGGCGCGCGAGCCTGCAGACGCGCTGGGTCAGCTGCGACGCGGAGGTCGAGCTCACCGACCACGGCGCCGCCGTCGACGGCGCCGAGCACCGGCAACTGGTCGAACAGGCGCTCGCACAGTTGCCGCTCGAGCAGCGGCTGGTGCTCGAGCTGACGTTCTTCCTCGGCCACTCCTGCAGCGAAATCGCCGAGATCATGGAGTGCCCGGTCAACACGGTGAAGACACGCATGTTCCACGCGCGGCGCAAGCTGCGTGCCGCGTTGCCCGCACTGGGCGGCGCGGACGGAGGGTGAACGGATGGACCGCACGGTGGAAGCAACGAGCGGTTGCGACAGCGAGGCGGCACGGCTGCTGCCGTGGTTCGCGACCGGACGGCTCGACGCGGAGGACGCCACGCGTGTCGCCGCCCACCTCGCGGAGTGCGTCACCTGTCGCGACGACCTCGAGGCCCAACGCAGCCTGCACGGCGTGCTTACCGCGGACGACCCCATCGAGTACTCACCGCAGCCATCGTGGCAGAAGCTCATGACACGCATCGACGAGCTCGACCGCGAGCTGCCCGTCGCGACGACCGTCGTCGAGCCGCGTCACGGCCATGCGCCCGCTGCCACGTACGGGGGGCGTGGCAACGCCACGCGCTGGCTCGTCGCCGCGCTCGTGGTGCAGACCTTCGGGCTCGCGCTGCTCGGCGCGCTGCATTGGGGGCGCGCACCCACGGACGGCGAGGCGCCCGCGGGGTTTCGCACCCTCGCCTCGGCGCCCACTGCGCCCGCCAGTGCGGCGGCGGTGCGTGTGGTCTTCGCGCCGGGGACCAACGTCGAGCAGGTCGCCGCGCTGCTGCGCGACATCGATGCACGGATCGTCGATGGGCCCTCGCCCGCGGGAACGTACGCGTTGGCGCTGGCCGTACCGGCGGCTGGCGAGGCCGACCCGGTCGCGATGGCCATTGGCCGATTGCGGGCCGACGCGCGTATCGTGTTCGCGGAGCCGATTCGCTAGGACGTCCCGCCGGTGCAATGAAGCCCCTCGCCGTGGTCGCCGCGTGGATTGCCGCATGCGTGGCGGGTTGCGCAGTGGCGCCCGTGGGCCCGCCGGTCGGTGCGTTGCCCGCCGCGGCACGCGAAGCGCCGGAGCGCTACGTGGTCGTCACCGTGCGCAACGAAGGCGCGCCCGTGTCGATGCGCGCCGCCGGCACGCCTCGCGGCTACGACACGGTCGCCACCTACGCGGTGGGTCGCGAGGCGCAGGCGCTGGCCCGCGGCATCGCAACCGATTACGACCTCGTCGAAGCCGCCGCCTGGCCGATCCAGCTGCTGCAGGTGCACTGCATCGTCTACTCGTTGCCGCCCGGCGTCGAGCGCGCCGCATTGCTGCAACGCCTGGCGGCCGACCGGCGCGTCGAGTCCGCGCAACCGCTGGCGCAGTTCGCGACCCAGACCGACGCCTACAACGATCCGTATGCCCGCTTGCAACAGAGCCTCGCGCAGATGGCGGTCGCGGAAGCCCAGCAGTGGTCGCGCGGCGCGGGCGTGCGGCTCGCGATCATCGACACGGGCGTCGATACGCAGCACCCCGACCTGCGCGGCCGGATCGCCGGCGAGCACAACTTCGTCGACGCCGATGCCGACGGCTTTCGCACCGATCGCCACGGCACCGCGGTCGCCGGCGTGATCACCGCCGTCGCCAACAATCGCATCGGCATTGCCGGCATTGCTCCCGAGGTGACGCTGCTGGCGTACAAGGCATGCTGGCATTCGGCGCGCGCCCCCGGGGCAGCCGACTGCAACACGTTCACGCTCGCGCAGGCGCTCGCCGCGGCGATCGACGCGCGCGTCGACGTCGTCAACCTGAGCCTCGCGGGGCCGTCCGATCCGCTGCTCGCGCGCCTGCTGCGCCGTGGGCAGCAGCGCGGCATCGTCTTCGTCGGCGCGGCCCCGCCCGAGGGCGCCAGCGCGGGCTTCCCGGGCGACGTTCCGGGCGTCATCACGGTCGACGCGCCACACCGTCGCCGCGGCACGCCGGCCGCGCTCGTCGCACCCGGGTACGACGTGCTCACGCTCGTGCCCGGCGCCCATTACGATTTCGCCTCGGGCAGCTCGCTGGCCGCCGCGCAGGCGAGCGCCGTCGTCGCGCTGATGCTGGCCACGGACCGCCGGCTCGATGCGGCGCAGGTGTTGCGGCTGCTCGCGCGGACGTCGCATCCCGTGCGCGGGCCGGCGGAGACCTTCACGTCGATCGACGCGTGCGCAGCCCTGGTCGCGCTGCAGCGACACGGCCACTGCGCCACGGCGACCGCTGCGGCGGCCGAGTCCCTCGAGCGTGAGGCCGTACGCGCGGAGCGCTGACCGGCACGGCGCCGCTCAGAAGAATCCATGCACCTCGACGAACGCGACGTCGCGGTTGTCGAAGTCGTTCTGCGGAATTCCGTCGTGGCGGCGGAAGCCCGCACGCAGCTGCACGAACGGAATCGGCGTGTACTCGTACACCGCGCTCCACCGGGTCTTCTGGTCCTCGTCGACGTCCTCGTCCGGGTCGAAGTACTCGGCCGTGAGCTTGAGGTTGTGGCCCTTGCGCCAGGCCCAGTCCATTTCGGCGAGTGCCGTCATCAGCGTGCGCGTGCCTTCCGGGAAGCCTTCGTCGCGGACGTAGTCGACTTCGCCGAGCCAGGCCACCGGCCCCGTGCGCAAGCCGCCGAAGAGCGCCGCCATGCTGCGTGCGCCCGCCTCGGCGTCGGTGTATGCCGCCGATACACCCAGGCGGCCGCGCGTCTGCGTCCACACGCCCTGCGCGACGACCTGCGATCCCGAACCCGAGCCCGCGTTCGCCGCGCCGTTGGTGAGCGCAAGCTGCAGCGACCACGACGACAGCTCGAGCCCCAGTTCCACACCGTCGTCGGGCGCGGTCATGTTGATGCCGCTGACGGCGCGGACGAACGCGCCGTCGTCCTCGAGACGCCAGCCGAACGGCACGTAGAACCGGCCCGCCTTGACGTACCAGCCACGCGCCGGGTCGGCGTAGCGGGCGTACGCCTCGCGCGTCTGCGCGTTGCCGGGAGCGAGCGCCTCGTCGACCACGAGGTACAGCCGGTCGCGGATCGGCTCCACAGCGCCGTAGACACGCAGTTCCTGCAACTCCCAGCCGTCCTGCGTGTCCTGGTCGGGCACGTCGATCCGTGTCCACGTCTCGCGCAGGTCGCCGCCGAGCCGGACGACGTCGCCGAGCTTGCCGGTCCACGTCGGCGCATCGCCCGGGAACGCGTGGGCCGGCAGCACGTTCTGCGTGAAAACGGCGCCAAAGTCGTTGCGCAGGCCGCCTCCCGTCGGGTTCACGTGGCACTGGCCGCACTGGTAGCCCTGCTGCAGGGCCAGGTACGGCTCGGCAGAGGCGTGCTGCGCCCCGGCGAGGGCGGTCAGCACGAGCACCCAGCACCACCATCCACGGCCGATCCTCATTGCACACCCTCCACCTCGAAGACGATGCGTACACCGCTCGCGATGCCCGCCCCTGCGTCCGCACCGAGCGGCCGTCCGTCGAGGTCGGCCAGTGCGAGCGCGTCGACCAGCAATACATAGCGGCCGCGTCCGAGCGCGGTTTGCGGTACGACGACGAACGCCCGCGGATTGGCAGCTACGGCGTGCACCGAAACGTCGAGCACCTTCGTTGCGGTGGCGTCGTGGTCCGCGACCTGTGCGAGGTGCACCGAGGTGGCATCGAGCCGCGTCGTGTCCAGGTCACGCGTGAAGGCGACGAGCAGTTGCCGCGGCGCCGTCGGCAGCGTGTCGCCGTTGGCCGGTGACGCCTGGGCCAGCGCAAGAGCCTCGGTCGCGACGCCTGCGCTTGCCGTGCGTGCGGCGCCGTCGGTGATCCACTGGCGGATCACGTCGATCGTGGCCTGGTCCAGGTACGGCCCGCCGAGCGGCATGCGTGCCCCGACCGCCGCGCTGCCTTCGAGCTTCTGCACGAGGTAGCTGCGGTCGGGATCGCCGGGCTGCACCCGCTGCACGCTGGGCGCCTCGTTGCTCGCAACGCCCACGAGCAGGTCGTAACTGCTCGCCGCATCGAGCCGCAGCCCCTGTGGTGCCGTGGCGCCGGCGTGACAGCCGGTGCAGAGCGGCGTGAAGACCTGGGCCTGGATCGACTCGAACGTCGCCACGAGCGGTCCACCCCCGCCGCCTTCACCGACCGGGCGACCACCGGCATCGAGTCCCTCGCCATTGCCGGCACAGCCCGCAAGCGCGAGTGCAGCGATCCCACCTGCGAGCTGTCGTCGTCGACGCATGACTGACGCCGTCCCGTTGCTGTCCCGGTCGGTAGGTACCCGCGCAGGGCGGTCGCGGTTCATACCCAAGCGGTCGCTTGTCTTGCGCGCGGAACGATTGAACCGCGCGTGCGGCACGAGGCACTCACACGAGCGGGAAGCATGCGCGACCAGCGCGCTGCACGCATCGCAGGAGAAACACAATGACGAGGACATGGCCCTGTCGCAGCATCGGCGCGCGCTCGCGCTGGTTCGCGGCGACCCTGGTGCTGCTGGCCGTCGCAGGCTGCGGCGGCGACGGCGACGACAACGACGACGGCGGGGCTCCCAACGAGCCGACCGTCACGCTGAGCGCAGACCCGACCACGATCGCACTCGGCCAGAGCACGACGTTGACCTGGTCCTCGAGCACCGGCACCTCGTGCACCGCCTCGGGCGGCTGGACCGGCAGCAAGGCCGCCAGCGGCACCGAAGCCGTGACGCCGACGGCGGCCGGCACGGCGACCTATACGATCGGCTGCACCGGCGGCTCGTACAGCGGCACCGGCTCCGCATCGGTGACCGTCACGGTCGAGGCGGCTTCCGCTTTCACTGCCACCGTGCTCGTCGCGGACACCGCCGGCGTCGGCGCGCAGACGACCGACGCAAACCTCGTCAATCCCTGGGGCATCGCGTTCGGCCCGACCTCGCCGGTCTGGGTCGCCAACGCTCACTCCGACACCTCGACCGTCTACGACGGCAACGGCCGGCCGCAACCGGCCGCGACACCGCGCGTGGTCACGCTCGAGGGACCGGGAGCCACCAGCGACTTCGAACCGACCGGCATCGTCTTCAATGGCACGACGGACTTCGTCGTGACTGCCGGTGCGAGGTCCGCTTCGGCAAGTTTCCTCTTTGCCGGCGAGAGCGGCGCGCTGGCCGGCTGGGCGTCGGCGGTTTCCCCCGGCAACGCGGTCAACGTCTACGCCGCCAGCGACGGGGCTTCGTACACGGGCCTCGCGCTCGCGAACGACGGCACGGCGAATTTCCTGTACGCCGCCGATTTCGCCAACGGCAAGGTCGACGTGTTCGACGCAAGCTTCACGAAACAGACGACCAGCGCCACGAGTTTTGCCTTCACGGATCCGAACCTGCCCACGGGGTACGCGCCGTTCGGCATCCAGGCCTTGCCCACCGGCACGGCCGGCGCGACCGAGATCTACGTGGCCTATGCGCGGCGCAGCGGCGACGACGAGGAAGTCGGCGCCGGTCTCGGTCTCGTCGACGTGTACGACACCCACGGCGCGTTCGTGCGGCGGCTCGTCAGCGACGGGGGCCTGCTCGACGCACCGTGGGGCATGGCGCTCGCGCCGGACGACCTCGGCACGTTCTCCGGCAAGGTGCTCGTCGGCAACTTCGGCGACGGCATGATCCACGCGTTCGATCCCGCGACCGGCGCGCACGTCGGCACGATCGCGAACGCCGCGGGCGAGCCGTTCGCCGTGCCCGGGCTCTGGGGCATCGCCTTCGGCAACGACAGCAGCAACCAGCCGCACAACACGCTGTTCTACGCCGCAGGCACCAACGGCGAGGTGAACGGCGAATACGGCCGCATCGACCTGGGCACCACGCCGCCGGTGCTGAACGAGCCGCCGACGGTGACCGTCACGGCGCCGGCGGCCGGCAACGTCTCGGGCACGGTGACCGTGTCGGCCGACGCCGTCTCCGCGATCAGCATTACGAGCGTCGAGTTTTTCGCCGGGACGACCTCGCTCGGCACCTCGACGACGGCGCCCTACTCCGTCAGCTGGGACACGACGCAGATGGCCGACGGCGCCGTGTCACTCACGGCACGCGCAACCGACGCCAACGGCAACGTCGGCACCTCGGCCCCGGTCAACGTGACGGTCGCCAACAACGCCTCGGCCGTGACGCTGTCGCAGATCCAGGCGGAGGTGTTCACGCCGCTGTGTGCCGGCTGCCACAACGGCAGCGGCGGCTCGCTGCCCGGGGCCCAGGACCTGCGGGCCGGGCAGTCGTTCGCGAGCCTGGTCGGCGTCGCGAGCATCCAGAAACCGTCGCTGCAGCGCGTCGCGCCCGGTGACTCGGCGAACAGCTACCTGATCCACAAGCTCGAGGGACAGCCCGGCATCGTCGGGGGCCGCATGCCGCAGGGCGGTCCGTTCCTCGATCAGGCGACCATCGACATGGTCAAGGCCTGGATCGACAGCGGCGCGCCGAACAACTAGCCCGGGCCCGGCGCGGCCCCCCACGACGCGCGGCGGACCGTCACGCCGCGCGTCGTCCTGTCCGGGGCCCCTTCCCGCGTTGACCCCGGGTCCGTGATGGCCGACAGTTCGTGCCTCCGTCGCGCCCCGGATCCGTTCCAGGGACCGGTGACCGACCCCGCGCATGTAGGATTGGTGTTGTACTTGACTACAACACTAGTCCCCCATACGATCGCGCCATACGAAAACGTTGGTTGCCACAGGGGCTCGATGTCCATGAAGACCACACAGCTGCAAGCCCACCCGCGGACGTTTCCCGTGCGCCGGCTCGCGGTCGTCACCTTGCTCGCGGGCGCGCTGATCGGCGGGTGCAGCAATGGCAAGGCGAAAGACAAGGACCCGGCCGAAGGCAAGGAAACCGCGGTACCGGTCGAAACCCAGCCGCTCAAGCGCGGCGAGATGGTCGCGGTGTATTCCGGCACGGCGCCGATCGAGTCCCACGAGGAAGCGTTCGTCGTGGCCAAGGTTGCCGGGGAAGTGCGGCAGATCTTCGTCGAGGAAGGCGACGCGGTGCGGGCCGGCCAGCTGCTGGCGCGACTGGACGGCGACCGCCTGCGCCTCACGCTCGCGCAGACCGACGCCAACCTGAAGAAGCTCGAGCGCGACTACAAGCGCACGCTCGACCTCTCCGACAAGGGCCTCGTGTCCAAGAGCTCGGCCGAGAACCTCAAGTACGACCTCGACGCGCTGCGTGCCGCCTACGACAGCGCGAAGCTCGAGCTCGACTACACGGACATCCGCGCGCCCATCGCGGGCGTGGTTTCGGCGCGCAACATCAAGGTCGGCAACACGATCAAGCCGAACGACCCGA
>DATMIB010000115.1:0-1995 GCA_035554635.1 Steroidobacteraceae bacterium
TCGGCGTTCCCGGCTATCAGCCACCGCAACAGCTGGTCGCTTTCGAACGCGCGATGACCCTGCGGCCAGCGGCGATCTTTTTCGTGGCGACGGGGCGCGAGCAGGACCGGTCGGCGTTCTACCTGGCCGAGGCGGTGCGCAAAGGTATCGACGTTCCCTACCCCCGATTGCGCGAGATCGTGCAGCAATCCGGCGCGACACCGGACATGAACGAGGCCGAGGCGACCAAGGCGTTGCTGCCGTTCGGGCGCGACATCGCAGCGTTCGTCTACGCGGAAATCGCCACGAAGGCGCGCGCGGCCGGCGTCAAGCCTGTCTGGGTGTTCCTGCCCCAGGTCAGCCCGGGCACCTGGGAAAAGGCCACGCCCGAAGCCGAGGCGCTCGCCCGTGAGGCCGGCTTCGCGATCATCAACCTGTCGGACGTGTACTCGGCGAGCCCGGTCGAACAGGTGCGGCTGGCCGAGTGGGATGACCACCCGAACGCGCGTGGCCACCAACTCGTGGCCGAGGCACTGGCCACACGACTGGCCGCGCAGGCCGATGAGATCTTCGTACAGGCAAAGCAGGAGCAACCGTGATGTCGGATGAGATTCGGGCGCAGGTCAAGACGTTCCTGCTCGACACGTTCCTGCCCGGCGAGAATCCGGACGAGCTGACGGACCAGACGCCGCTGATATCGGGCGGCATTCTCGACTCGATCGCGACGCTGAAGCTGGTCATGTTCCTCGAGGAACGCTTCAAAATCGGCCTCGAGGCGCACGAGGCCGACCGTGAACACCTCGACACGCTGGCCGACATCGCGACGCTGGTCCGGACGAAGCTCGCGCAGGGCTGAGTCATGACGACGGCACCGCTGCACTTCGCGTTCATCGCCGCCGCGGCACGCACACCCGACGCCATCGCGTTGATCGAGCCGGACGGCGGACGCCTGACCTACCGCGAGTTCGACGAACTGACCGATGCCGTTTGCCGCTGGTTGCAGCGCGCGGGCGTGGGGCGTGGCCACCGCGTGGGCTTCTGCCTCCGCAAGTCGATCGACTCACTGGCCGTGATGTACGGCGCGCTGAAAGCCGGTGCGGCCTATGTGCCGGTCGACTCGGGTGCACCCGCGGCCCGCAATGCCTACATCATGGCCAACTGCGCCGTGACGGTGGCCGTCGTCGAAGACGCGCTCGCCGGAGCAGTCGAGACGGAGCTCGTGCAGCTCGGCGCGGCACCACGGCTGCTGCGCGTCCATCCAGCTGCCGGCGGCGAAGGCTTGCGCCGCGCGCTCAGGGCCGACGACACGCGTGCCGCCGCCGAATCCGCCAAGGTCGCGCCGACCGAGAACGTGCCCGATGACCTGGCCTACATCCTCTACACGTCAGGTTCGACCGGACGCCCCAAGGGCGTCATGCTGTCGCACGAGAACGCGGTGACGTTTGTCGACTGGTGCTCGGAGGCGTTCGCGCCGCAGCCCACCGACCGCTTTTCCTCGCACGCCCCGTTCCACTTCGACCTGTCGATCCTCGACGTGCACGTGTGCTTCAAGCACGGCGCGACGCTGGTGCTGGTCTCCGAGGACGCGGGCAAGGATCCCGTGCGGCTCGGCAAGCTGATCGCCGAACAGAAGATCTCGATCTGGTATTCGGCGCCGTCCATCCTCGCGTTGCTCGCGCAATTCGGCCAGCTGCCGTCGCTCGACCTCTCGGCCCTGCGCCAGGTGCTGTTCGCCGGCGAGGTGTTCGCGGTCAAGCACCTGCGCAACCTCTGTGAGCAACTGCCCGGCCGGCGCTTTTTCAACCTGTACGGTCCGACCGAGACCAACGTCTGCACGTACTACGAAGTCGTGCCGCCGGTGCCGCCGGAACGAACCACCCCCTACCCGATAGGCAGGACCTGCTCGCACCTGCGCTCGCGCGTCGTCGACGAAAGCGGGCACGACGTCGAACGCGGCCAGGAAGGCGAGCTCTGCATCGCCGGCCCGGGCGTGATGCAGGGTTACTGGAACCTGCC
>DATMIB010000116.1:0-3272 GCA_035554635.1 Steroidobacteraceae bacterium
TCCCGTTCGCGGGAGAGGTCGCGCAACGCGCGGGTGAGGGCTCGCTCTTCCACCTCTCCCGCTCGCGGGAGAGGTCGCGCAACGCGCGGGTGAGGGCCTCGGGCGCCGCAGGCGCCTCCGACTAACCACTAACCGCCAGCCGCTAACCACTCTTCCTGTGACGGCTGGCACGGTTCGCGCCACGCCCGCCTCCCGTATAGTAGGGCCCGGCCCCGAGCACCGTTCATGTACCTGGAACACTTCAAGCTCAAGGAACTGCCTTTCCGGCTCAGCCCGGACCCCGCCTTCCTCTACCCGAGCCAGATCCACTCCCGCGCCAAGGCGTACATGGAGTCGACGATCTGGTTCACCGACGGCTTCGTCGTCATCACGGGCGAGATCGGCTCGGGCAAGACCACGCTGATCGAGACCTTCCTCAAGGAGCTCGACCAGGACGTCGTGGTCGCGCAGATCAACCAGACTCAGGTCTCGCCGATCGAGTTCCTGCAGACGCTGCTCGCCCAGTTCGGCTTCAGCCCGTTCCGCATGCGCAAGGCCGAACTGCTCGCGACGCTCAACAGCTTCCTGATCGAGCAGTACGCGAACGGCCGCAAGGTGCTGCTGATCGTCGACGAAGCGCAGAACCTCACGCACAAGGTGCTCGAGGAGGTGCGGCTGCTCTCGGGCGTCGAGACGACCAAGGACAAGGTGCTGCGGATCATCCTGGCCGGCCAGCCCGAGCTCAACACCAAGCTCGACTCGCCTGAACTCACCCAGCTGCGCCAGCGCGTGCGGCTGCGTTTCCACCTGAGCGCGCTGACCGAGCTGGAGATGGCCGCCTACATCCGGCACCGCCTGGCGGTGGCGGGCGCGACCGGCCAGCTGTTCGACGAGGACACGCTGCCGTTGATCTATCGCTACACGGGTGGCATCCCGCGCCTGATCAACACGCTCTGCGACACGTCGCTGCTCGCCGCGTTTGCGCAGGACTTTGCCGTAGTCGACGTGCCCACGGTGCGTGACGCGCTCGAAGAGCTGCAGTGGCAGGAATACCAGGCGCGCACGCACACGAACCTGATCCCGGCGCGGCTCGAGGAAACGGCGCCGCACCCGCGGCCACCGATCGGGCGGCTCGTGCTGACGCACAAGGGCGTCGAGCTCGAGGAAGCGCTGATCACGCCGGGCCGCTTCATCATCGGCCGCACCTCCGACAACGACATGCAGGTCGACAGCAAGTTCGTGAGCCGGCACCACGCACAACTGGTCAGCACGCCCGACGGCAGCGTCGTCGAGGACCTGAACAGCACCAACGGCGTGTTCCTCAACGGCAAGCGCGTGCGACGCCACCGGCTCGCGCCGGGCGACGTGATCAAGATCGGCATCCACGAACTCGTCTATTCACGCTACGAGGCACCGCCGGCCCCGGCCGAGGACCCGCGCACGCTGCAAACGACAGTGCTGACGGACGCCGATTACGAGCCCGAGGACGACGACGGGCACGACGACGAAGGTGAAGACGGCGGCGGCGAGCCCTATTCGTCGATCGCGCGCGGGTCGTAGGCCGACTGCGTGCTGCGGTAGTCGCGCCGCTTCATCCACAACAGCAGGCCGACGGTCACGAGCCCGCCGCCGAGGACGAGCAGCGCGCTGCGCGGCGACTGCTCGACGAACCACGCCACCAGCAGGCACGCCACGCCCACCGCCACGCTGAGGTAGGGCTTGGCTTCGTAAAGCGGGCGTGGCAGCCACATGACCGTCAGCCGGTGCCGCCGACCGTGAGCGCTTCGATGCGCAGGGTCGGCTGCCCGACGCCCACCGGCACTTCCTGGCCTTCCTTGCCGCAGGTGCCGACGCCGTCGTCGAGCTTGAGGTCGTTGCCGATCATCGACACGCGGCCCATGACCTCCGGGCCGTTGCCGATCAGCGTCGCGCCCTTGACCGGACGCGTGACCTTGCCGTTCTCGATCAGATAGGCCTCGCTCGCCGAAAAGACGAACTTGCCCGAGGTGATGTCGACCTGGCCGCCGCCGAAGTTGCGGCAGTACAGGCCCTTGTCGACCGAGGCGAGGATTTCCTCGGGCGCGTGCTGTCCGGGCAGCATGTAGGTGTTGGTCATGCGCGGCATCGTCAGCGCCGCGAAACTCTCGCGCCGGCCGTTGCCGGTGGGCTGCACGCCCATCAGTCGCGCGTTGAGCTTGTCCTGCAGGTAGCCGACCAGCACGCCGTCCTCGATCAGGGTCGTGCACTGCGTCGGCGTGCCTTCGTCGTCGACGTTGAGCGAACCGCGACGCGCGGCGAGCGTGCCGTCGTCGACGATCGTGACGCCCTTGGCCGCGACCTGCTGGCCCATGCGGCCGCTGAACGCCGAAGTGCCCTTGCGGTTGAAGTCGCCCTCGAGCCCGTGGCCCACGGCCTCGTGCAGCAGCACGCCGGGCCAGCCCGCGCCGAGCACCACCGTCATCGTGCCGGCCGGTGCCGGCACCGCCTCGAGGTTGACCTGCGCCGTGCGCACGGCCTCCTTGACCAATGCCTTCCAGCGGCCCGAGGCGAGGAACTCGGTGTACGCGAAACGACCTCCGCCGCCGGCATAGCCCTGCTCGCGCCGGCCCTGGTGTTCGATGATCACGCTCACGTTCAGCCGCACCAGCGGCCGCACGTCGCCCGCGAGCGTGCCGTCGCTCGCCATGACCAGGATCGTGTCGTGCGAGGCCGACAGGCTCGCCATCACCTGCGTGATGCGCGAATCGAGCGAGCGGGCCTCGCGGTCGATCTGCTCGAGCAGCTTGACCTTGTCGTCGTCGGCGAGCGTGTCGACCGGGTCGACGGCCGGGTAGAGACTGCGTCCGCCCGTGGCGTGCCAGGCCTGTACCGCGCCGGCGGCGCCCGAGCGCGAGATCGCGCGCGCCGCGTGCGCGGCCTCGAGCAGCGCCGGCAGCATCACTTCGTCCGAATACGCAAAGCCGGTCTTCTCACCGGCGAGCGCGCGCACGCCCACACCCTGCTCGATCGAGTGCGCGCCGTCCTTGACGATGCCGTCCTCGAGCGCCCACGACTCCTCGCGGGTCTGCTGGAAGTAGATGTCGCCGTAGTCGACGGCGTGACCCATGACGTCGCCGAGCACGCGGGCGACCCGGGATTCGTCGAGCTCGGCCGGCACCAGCAACGCAGTGCGCGCGACGTCGAGCGGATCGCGCCCGGGCACGGCGGCTGCGAGCGCGGCGGGCTGCGGAGCGAAGAGCGGCGGGGGAATGTTCGGTTTCATGATTCCTTGACGGTGGCGGCCTCTAGCGACA
>DATMIB010000117.1:0-4149 GCA_035554635.1 Steroidobacteraceae bacterium
CTGCCCGCAAAGGAGTTTGCGGCCTGCCCGAGCGACTCGATCGACTACGCCGTGATGGAAAAGACCGATGCGGCCGTGGTCGTGCCGCTCGACGCCGGCTGGAGCGACGTCGGTTCGTGGTCGGCGCTGCAGGACGCCCTGCCGCGCGACGACGACGGCAACGTCACGATGGGTGACGTGCTCATCGAAGACTCGACCGGTTGCTACCTGCATTCGACCAGTCGGCTGATCGGCGCGGTCGGGCTGAAGGACCACGTCGTCGTCGAGACCAAGGACGCCGTGCTGGTCGCGCCGCGTGAACGCGTGCAGGACGTCAAGCAACTCGTAGCGAAGCTCAAGCAGCAGGGTCGCTACGAGACCGCGCTGCATCGCGAAGTGTTCCGGCCGTGGGGCAGCTACGACAGCATCGACACCGGCGAGCGCTTCCAGGTCAAGCGGCTCATCGTCAAGCCGGGCGCGCAGATGTCGCTGCAGATGCATCACCACCGGGCGGAGCACTGGATCGTGGTCTCTGGCACGGCGCGCATCACGCGAGGAGAGGAGACTTTCCTGCTCGGCGAGAACGAATCGACCTACATCCCGCTCGGGACGAAGCACCGCATCGAGAACCCGGGTAAAGTCACGCTCGAGATCATCGAAGTGCAGTCCGGCAGCTACCTCGGCGAGGACGACATCGTCCGGTTCGAGGACGTCTACGGGCGCAGCAACTGATTCCCTCTCCCGTTTGCGGGAGAGGGCAGGGTGAGGGTCCTCGTCAAATGCATCCAATCACGATCGAAGGTTTCAAGGCGTACGACCTCCGCGGTCGCATCCCCGGCGAACTCAACGAGGACGTCGCCTACCGCGTCGGTCGTGCCTATGCGGAGTTCGTCAAGCCGAAGAAGGTGATCGTCGGGCGCGACATCCGCCTGTCGAGCGAGCTGCTCGGCAAGGCCCTCGAACAGGGGCTGCTCGACTCCGGCGTCGACGTCCACGACATCGGGCTCTGCGGCACCGAGGTCGTCTACTACGCGACGTTCGCGCGCGAGATGGACGGCGGCATCATGGTCACCGCGAGCCACAACCCGCCCGACTACAACGGCATGAAGTTCGTGCGCGAGGGCTCGCGCCCGATCAGCGGCGACACCGGCCTTGTCGACATCCGCCGGCTCGCCGAGGCGGGCAAGTTCACCAAGCCCGAACGCGTCGGCGAGCGCTTCGCGGTCGACATCATGCCCGACTACATCGAGCACCTGCTGTCGTACGTCGATCGCACGAAGCTCAAGCCGCTCAAGGTCGTCGTGCACGCGGGCAACGGCGGCGCCGGCCTGATCATCGACAAGCTCGAGCCGTTCCTGCCGTTCGAGTTCATCAAGGTCGAGCACGAGCCCGACGGCACGTTCCCGAACGGCGTGCCCAACCCGATGCTGGTCGAGAAACATCGCGCGCCGGTCGAGGCGTTGCGCAAGCACGGCGCCGACTGCGCGATCTCCTGGGACGGCGACTACGACCGCTGCTTCCTGTTCGACGAGCGCGGCAGCTTCATCGAGGGCTACTACATCGTCGGCCTGCTCGCGGCGTCGTTCCTGCAACGGCACCCCGGCGGGCGCATCGTCCACGACCCGAGGCTCACCTGGAACACGCTCGACATCGTGCAGCGGCTCGGCGGCGAGGCCGTGCAGTCGAAGTCGGGCCACGCGTTCATCAAGGCCACGATGCGCGAGGTCGACGGCGTCTACGGCGGCGAGATGAGCGCGCACCATTACTTCCGCGACTTCGCCTACTGCGACAGCGGCATGATCCCGTGGCTGCTCGTGCTGCAGCTGATGTCCACGACCGGCAAGCCGCTGTCGGAACTCGTCGGCGAACGCATCCGGCTGTTCCCGGCAAGCGGCGAGATCAACCGCCGCGTGGCCGACGCCAAGTCGACGATCGCGGCAGTGCTCGAGCGTTACCAGCCGCTCGCGAAGAGCCTCGACCGCACCGACGGCATCAGCATGGAATTCGACGGCTGGCGCTTCAACCTGCGCTCGTCGAACACCGAGCCGCTGATCCGGCTCAACGTCGAGAGCCGCGGCAACGACGTGCTGATGCGCGAGAAGACCCAGGAACTGCTCGCGCTGGTCGGCGGCGAGCCGGGTTGAGCGTCTTCACCTCTCCCGCCCTGCGGGAGAGGTCGGCCGAAGGCCGGGTGAGGGGGATCGCGTGACGCTGCGCTGGTTTCTCTGGTCGCTGCTGAGCCCGTCGCAACTCCTCGCCTATACGCTGCTCGGCGGCGTCGTGCTGCTGTGGCTCGGCCGTGTCCGGGCGGCCCGCTGGCTGCTCGGCATTGCGGGCGTCGGCGTGTTGCTGGTCGGTCTGCTGCCGACCGCGATCCTGCTCGCCAATCTGCTCGAAACACGGTTTCCGCAGCCCGACCTGCCGTCGCACGTGGACGGCATCATCCTGCTCGCGGGCGCCGAGCGCGGCGCCGCCTCCGAAGCGTATGGTCAGCCGCAACTCGGCAGCGGCGGCGGCCGCTACGCGACGGCCCTGGCACTGGCACGCCACTACCCCCAGGCACGCGTCGTCTTCACCGGCGGTCCACGCGTCGAACCCGGTCGCGGCGCGCTCGGGACGCAGTCGGCCGTGGCCGAGCGACTGTTCGCGGACTTGGGCCTCGATCCCAATCGTGTCGTGTGGGAGGAGGGTTCCGCCGATACCTGCATCAGTGGGCAGCGCACGCGTGAGCTGCTGCAGCCTGGGCCCGACGAGCGCTGGGTCGTCGTGACGTCCGCGATGCACGTGCCGCGGACGATGGCGTGCTTCAGGGGAGCGGGGTGGCCCGTCGGGACCTTGATCGCGCAGCCGGCCGATTACCGCACGGTCAGGGGGGTGCCGAACCAGGAGTCGCTGCGAGTCGCGCGCAACCTCGTCCTGTTCGACGAGGCGACGCACGAATGGCTCGGATTGCTGTTCTATCGGCTGACGGGGCGGACGCAGGAGTGGTTCCCTGCGCCGTGAGCGGTCGTGCACGCTCCTGCAGGCCCGCACGGCCTCATTTCCGATTTGATTCCCCCCCGCCGTCCCCCTAAACTACGCGGCCTTCGCAAGGACGGGCGGTTAGCTCAGCGGTAGAGCACTGCTTTCACACGGCAGGGGTCACTGGTTCAATCCCAGTACCGCCCACCATTTTCCCCTCTTGCGGGCGAGGCCGAGTCCGGCCAGCCCGATACCCAGCAGCACGATCGCGCCCGGTTCGGGCACGGCTCGCACGTTCAGCGTGAACGAGCCGAAATAGTCGAAGCGCTGGCTGCCCCCGGCATACGGCAGGTCGTTCGCCCAGTAGTCCCAGACCACGTCGCGCTGCTGGTCCGTGATCCACGAGAACGCCGTCAGCGTCACGAGGTAACCGTCGATCAGCGTCGACAGCGTGCCCGCCTCGGCTTGCCCAGCGTTGCCGAAGATGTCGAGCCCGTTCGGGTGCGATGCCGCCACGAGATTCGAGCTCGCAAGGTTCTGTACGCCCGAAATCCCGGGGCCGGACTGCACGCCATTGAAGTACAGGTTCATGACGAAGTGCTGCAGCGGGTCGAACGCGCGGTTCACGCCCTCGCCGTAGATCGAATACGTCTGGTCGCCCGGTGTGAGTGCGACGCTGATCCGCGTGCGACTGTCGTTGAAGCCGTTCAGGAACGTCGGCGTCGCATCGCTGAGCGGATCGGGCGTCACGTAGAGGTTGTAGCGGCCGGGCGCCGGCGTGTCGGTGTCCGCCCCCTGCGTGTTCCAGATCAACGAATTCCAGTTGTTGCCGCTGGCGTCGGATGAGAACACCGTGATGTCGGTGAGCGTCGCGGCGTCAGTCATGGCCGGGGCCGCGAGCCCGAGGCAGGCCGCAACGGCGGCGGCAAACGAAGCAGAGACGGTTTGGCGCATGAGTTTTCTCCCTGTTGGACAGCCGCGGCGGGCCCGGTCGACCGAAGGGGGCATGCAATCGACGCGCCAGTCCGCTTCGCTGTCCCGCCCAGGGCGCCAACATGGTGAAAACGCACGGAATCGGGCCGGCAGCGGTGGTCGCTTGCCGCGGTTGCCCCGGGGGCGCTGTAAATGTTCTCGACGCGCGAGGCAGACACAATTGACACACGATCGCGCGTCGCGCGACATCGTGCGCTGACATGACTCTCCCAGACT
>DATMIB010000118.1:0-38241 GCA_035554635.1 Steroidobacteraceae bacterium
GGCGCCGTCGAACAGGTTCGAGAGGTCGTTGCTCGCGTAGCCCACGGCACCGGTCAGCGTGATCGACGGGAAGAACGCCGCACGCGCCGCGCCGATGTTGGCGTTGGCGGCGCGCAGGACGTGCTCGGCCTGCTGCACGTCGGGCCGGCGCAGCAGCACCTCCGACGGCAAACCGGCCGGCAGGGCGTCGAGACCGGTGACCTGGACGTCGAAACCCGTCGGCAGCAGCGCCTCCTCGACCGGCGCACCGACCAGCAGGTTCAGCGAACTCAGGTCCTGTGCGACCTGGCCCGCGTAACGCGCGAGGTCGGCACGTGCGGTCTCCGACTGCGTGCGCGCCTGGTAGACGTCGAGCGACGACACGGCACCGAACTCGTGGCGCTTGCGGGTCAGCTCGAACGCTTCCTCGCGCGTGCGCAGCGTCGCCTCGGCCAACCGCATCTGGTCACGATCGGCTGCGAGCGTCAGGTAGACGTTGGCGACCTCGGCGATCAGAGACAGCTGCGCGCTGCGACGCGCCTCTTCCTGCGCGAAATAGCGCTGCAGCGCCGCCTCGCTCAGGTTGCGCACGCGACCGAACAGGTCGAGCTCGAACTGCGTCACGCCCAGGTCGGCCGTGTAGCCCTCCGTGACGGTGTAACCATCGGCGGCCAGCGGGTCGGGGCCGCCCTGGCGCACCATCGCGCCCGTCGCGGTGACCGTCGGCACGCGGTCGGCGCGCTGGATCCGGTACTGCTGGCGGGCACGCTCGACGTTGAGCACCGCGACGCGGAGGTCGCGGTTGTTCTGCAATGCCCGCGCAATCAGCTCCTCGAGCTTCGGGTCGACGAAGAAATCGCGCCAGCCGATGTCGGCCGTCGCACCTTCGCGTGCCGCCGTGGTCGCCGGTGACGGCTGGGCCATCCCCGGGGAACCCGGCGGCAACGGCCACTGCTCGGCGATGCCCGCATTCGCCTCGGGGAGACGTGGTTCGAGCACGCCGCAACCTGCCAGCGCGAGCGTCAGCGTCGAGGCGATCGCGTACTTCAAAGTCTTGCGGTCAGCCATGTGCGCTGCCCTCCGCCACCGCCGTCGCGGCCGCTGTGCCGTGCTCGGTCGACGGCTTCTTGCGCACGATCCAGCGCTCCACCGCCACGAAGAACAACGGGATGAAGAAGATGCCGAGGCTGGTGCCCACGATCATGCCGCCGAGCACGCCGGTGCCGATGGCACGCTGCGCACCCGAACCGGCGCCCGACGCGAGCGCGAGCGGCAGCACGCCGAAACCGAACGCGAGCGAGGTCATCAGGATCGGTCGCAACCGCGTCCTGGCGGCCTGCATGGTCGCCTCGATGAGGTCCATGCCGCGCTCGTAGTTCGACTTGGCGAACTCGATGATCAGAATCGCGTTCTTGCTCGTCAGGCCGACCGTGGTCAGCATCGCGACCTGGAAATACACGTCGCGCTGCATGCCGAGCAGCGTCGTCGCGAGCGTCGCGCCGAGGATGCCGAGCGGCGCCACCAGCAGCACGGCCGTCGGGATCGACCAGCTCTCGTACAGCGCCGCGAGGCACAGGAACACGACCGCGAGCGACAGTGCATAGAGCAGCGGCGTCTGCGCGCCGGCCTCGCGCTCCTGGTAGGAGGCGCCCGACCACTCGATGCCGAAGCCCGGCGGCAGTTCGGCGACGAGCCGCTCGATCTCCTGCATGGCCTGGCCGGTGCTGACGCCCGGCGCAGCCTCGCCCTGAATTTCCATGGCAGAGACGCCGTTGTAGCGCTCGAGACGCGGCGAGCCGTACTCCCAGCGCCAGGACGCGAACGACGAGACCGGCACCATGCGTCCTTCGGAGTTGCGCACGGACCAGAGCCGGAAGTCCTCGGGCGTCATGCGGAACGGCGCGTCGGCCTGCAGGTAGACGCGCTTGACGCGCCCACGGTCGATGAAGTCGTCGATGTAGCTGCCGCCCCAGGCCGCGGACAACGTGCTGTTGATGTCCGCGATCGAGACACCGAACGCGGCCGCCTTGGCCGTGTCGATGTCGACCTTGAACTGCGGCGTGTCCTCCTGGCCGTTCGGACGCACGTTGGCGAGCAGCTTGCTCTGCGACACGGCGCCGAGCAGCTGGTTTCGAGCCGCCGTGAGCGCCGCATGGCCGTTGCCCGCGTTGTCCTGCAGGAAGAACGTGAAGCCCGTCGCGATGCCGAGTTCGGTCACCGGCGGCGGCACGAAGGCGAACGCCATCGCGTCCTTGATCTGCATCAGCGCACCCATGGCCCGCCCGGCCACGGCCTTGACGTGCAGCTCGTCGGACTCGCGCTCGTCCCACGGCTTGAGGTTCACGAACGCCATGCCGGTGTTCTGGCCGCCGCCCGCGAAGCTGAAGCCGACGATGCTGAAGATCGACCGTGCGGCCGATTCGTGGTTGATGAAGTGGTCCTCCATCTTCTCGATCGAGTGCAGCGTGCGCTGCTGGGTCGAGCCGACCGGCGCCGCCACCATCGAGATCAGCGTGCCCTGGTCCTCGTCGGGCAGGAACGCGCTCGGCAGACGCAGGAACAGGAACACCATGACGGCCGCGAGCGCTGCGAACACGAGCAGGAAGCGGCCGATGCGCGAGAGCACCGTGCGTGCGACGCCCGAGTAGGCGGCGGCACCGCGATCGAACGCGCGGTTGAAGAGGCGGAAGAAGCCGCGCGCCTCGTGGTGGCCGCCCGGCGGCAGCGGCTTGAGGATCGTCGCGCACAGCGCGGGCGTCAGCACGATGGCCACGAGCACCGACAGCGCCATCGCCGAGACGATCGTTGCCGAGAACTGGCGGTAGATGACGCCGACCGAGCCGGCGAGGAACGCCATCGGGATGAACACCGCGGCGAGCACGAGGCCGATGCCGACCAGCGCGCCGGTGATCTGCTCCATCGACTTGCGTGTGGCCTCGAGCGGCGACAGGCCTTCCTCGCGCATCAGGCGCTCGACGTTCTCGACGACGACGATCGCGTCGTCGACGAGCAGGCCGATCGCCAGCACCATCGCGAACATCGTCAGCACGTTGATCGAGAACCCGAGCGCCGCCAGCACGCCCAGGGTGCCGAGCAGCACGACCGGCACCGCGATCGTCGGGATCAGCGTGGCGCGGAAGTTCTGCAGGAACACGAACATCACGAGGAACACGAGGCCGATCGCCTCGGCCAGCGTCTTGACCACCTCGATGATCGCCTCGCGCACGAACGGCGTCGTGTCGAACGGGATCACGGTCTCCATGCCGGCCGGGAAGAACGGGCGCAGCTCGTCGAGCCGCTCGCGCACGGCCTTGGCGGTCCCGAGCGCGTTTGCGCCGGTCGCGAGCGAGATCGCCATGCCGACGGCGGGCTGCCCGTTGAAGCGCGTGATGATCTCGTAGTTCTCGGCACCGAGCTCGACGCGCGCAACGTCGCCGAGACGCAGCGACGAACCGTCGGCGTTGCTGCGCACGACGATGTCGCGGAACTGCTCGGCCGTCTGCAGGCGCGACTGCGCGCTGATGGTGGCGTTGAGCTGCTGTCCTTCGACGGCCGGTGCGCCGCCGAGCTGGCCGACGGTGACCTGCGCGTTCTGCGCGCGGATGGCCGCCGAGATGTCGGACACCGACAGCCCGTACGTGTCGAGCTTGTTCGGATCGAGCCAGATCCGCATCGCGTACGGCGCGCCGAACAACTGCACCGTGCCGACGCCTTCGACGCGGCTCAGCGGATCACGCAGGTTCGTGCCCACGAAGTCGGCGAGGTCCTCGCGCTTCATGCTGCCGTCTTTGGAGACGAAGCCAATGATCAGCAGGAAGCCCGAACGCGACTTGGTCACGTTGACGCCCTGGCGCTGCACTTCCTGCGGCAGCAACGGCATCGCGAGCTGCAGCTTGTTCTGCACCTGCACCTGCGCGATGTCCGGGTTCGTGCCGGACTCGAACGTCAGCGTGATGTTGGCCTGGCCCGAGGCCTGGCTCGTCGCAGACATGTAGATCAGGCCGTCGAGGCCCTTCATGTTCTGCTCGATGACCTGCGTGACCGCGTTCTCGACGGCCTCGGCCGAGGCGCCGGGGTAGCTCGCGCCGATCGTCACCGCGGGCGGCGCGATCGTGGGGTACATCGAGACGGGCAACCGCGTGATCGAGATCGCGCCAGCGATCATGATGATGATCGCGATGACCCACGCGAAGATGGGTCGGTCGATGAAAAAACGTGCCATGTGCCGGGGTGCCTGTTACTTGCTCGCCGAGCCCGAGGCCGGCGCGTTCGTCGGGGCGGTGGCGACCTGCGCTGGGGCGGCGCCCGCTTCCGTCGGCTGGACGGGAGCGCCCGGCCGGATCTTCTGCAGGCCTTCGACGATCACCTTGTCGCCGGCGACGAGACCGCCTTCGACCAGCCACTTGTCGCCGATCGCCTGGCTGACCTGGACCTGGCGGGCCTCGACCTTGTTGTCGGCGCCGACGACCATTGCCGTGGTGCCGCCCTTGGCATCGCGCGCGATGCCCTGCTGCGGCACGAGCAGCCCGTCCGGCCGTTCACCCGTGGCGAGCACGGCGCGCAGGTACATGCCAGGCAACAGCAGGCTCTTCTTGTTGGGAACGACGACGCGCAGGCCGAAGCTGCCCGTGGTCGGGTCGACCGTCACGTCCGAGAACTCCAGCTTGCCGGGCTCGGGATACTTCGAGCCGTCCTCGAGCAGGATCGTGACCGGCAGGTCCTTGGTGCCCTGGATGCGTCCCGCCTCCAGAGCCTTGCGCAGTTGAAGCCATTCGGCACTTGATTGGGTCAGATCGACGTAGATCGGATCGAGTTGCTGCACGGTGGCCAGCGGTGCGGCCTGATTGGCAGTCACCAGCGCACCCTGCGTGACGCTCGACTTGCCGATGCGGCCGCTGATCGGCGAGCTGATGCGCGCGTAGCCGAGATAGACGCGGGCCCGATCGACGGCCGCCTGCAGCGCCTTGACGTCGGCCTGTGCCTGCCGCAACGCGGCGACCGCCGTCTCGTCGTCCTGCTGGCTCACTGCATCGATCTTGACGAGCTGGGCGCTGCGCTTGGCATTGAGCTCGGCACTCGCGAGCGTCGCCTGCGCGCGGGCCAGGTTGGCCACCGCGCTGTCGTAGTCGGCCCGGTACGTGGCGTCGTCGAGCTGATAGAGGGCCTGGCCTTTTTCCACGCGCCCGCCCTCGGTGAACAGCCGCTGCGCGACGATGCCGTCGACCTGTGGCCGCACTTCGGCGACGAGGTATGGCGTCGAGCGACCCGGCAATTCCCGCATCAGGGTCACGGGTTCCTGCTTCAGCGTGACGACCGTGACCGGGGCGGCGCCGCCCGCGGGCATCTGGCCTTCCTGCTTCTGGCAGGCCGCGAGCAGCAGGACCATGGAAAGAGGCGCCAAAGCGGCGTAGGGGCGATACGCCCTGGGAAATGGCATGCGGAACCTCGAGGGATCGGTCAGGCACGCACCGGTATGAGCATGCCAGTTGGGGAGGGCGCGAAGAATGAATGATCATTCTCACCCCGTCAACCGGCGAGTCAGGACGGACGGCGGAGCTGGGCCCGCCTCGATGCAGAGGGAAGTGGCTGGCGGAGCGCCGGGACGTCCTGAACGGCCCCGCGATGCGGATCGAGCTAGTCGAGCCCGAGCTGGAAGGCGGCCTCGATGTCCTTCTTCGAGTACACCTTGAACGAGATCAGCGTCTCCGAGCCGGTGATGCCGGGGAGCTTGCGCATCTTTTCGCTGATGACCCGCGCCAGGTCCTCGTTCTCCCGTACGCGCACCAGTGCGACGAGGTCGTACTGTCCCGCGACGGAAAACACCTCGCTGACGCCTTCGAGCTCCGCCATCTGCTGGGCGAGCTCCGGCACCTTGTCGGTTTCGGCCTTGATCAGGACGACGGCGGTAACCATGGGAGTGGCTGGTGGCTATTGATCTGTGGTCAGGAGGTACGACCGGCGTGCGGTGCGCCCGCAGATTACCGCCGTGCCGGATCTCTTGCACTAACCGCTATCCACCAACCATTAGCCACTGGCCAGCGCTTGCTCCGAGTCCGGCTGTGCCTCGGGCCGTGCTGCCTCGAACGCTGGCAACGCCTCGAGGTGACGGCAGATGGCCTGCAGCCGCGGAAACGGCGCGACGTCGACGCCGAAGCGCCGCGCGTTGTACATCTGCGGCACCAGGCAGATGTCAGCGAGCGTCGGCGCCGCGCCGTAACAGGCCCGCTGCGCCTGTGCCGGCGTCGATCCGGCGCAGGCTTCGACCCAGCGCTCGAGCGCCGTGAAGCCGCGCACGATCCAGTGCGTGACCCACCGCCCGACGGCCGCGTCGTCGGCACCGAGCTCCGCGCGCAGGTACTGCAGGATCGACAGGTTGTTGAGCGGATGCACGTCGCAGGCGACCGCGAGTGCCATGCCGCGCACCGTGGCGCGATCGCGAGCCGCGCCCGGCAGCAGCCGTGGCTCCGGGTGGATCTCCTCGAGGTATTCGCAGATCGCGAGCGACTGCGGCACCACGAGGCCGTCGGCCGCGAGCGTGGGCACGAGCCCCTGCGGGTGCAGGCCGAGATAATCCGGTCGCTTGTGCTCGCCGCCGTCGCGCAGCAGGTGCACGGGCACCGACTCGTACGACAGGCCCTTGAGGTTCAACGCGATGCGTACGCGGTACGCGGCGGAACTGCGCCAGTAGGTGTAGAGGCGGAGCATGGGAAGGAAGGGCGAAAGAGTTCAGAGTACAGAGTTTAGTCGGAAGCCGCAGCGCGGCGAGCGGCGCGCCGCGCCTCTTACTAGACTCTGCACTCTAGACTCTAGACTCTTCCGGCCCCTGCCCGATCGTCGTGCGCAGCGTCTCGAGCCCGTCGATGCCGGCGACGATGCTG
Organism: Steroidobacteraceae bacterium; assembly: GCA_035554635.1. GTDB lineage: Bacteria > Pseudomonadota > Gammaproteobacteria > Steroidobacterales > Steroidobacteraceae > RPQJ01. The sequence continues at coordinate 6,858 of DATMIB010000118.1, forward strand.
TCGCCCGGCCGCAGGGGCCCGACACCGGCCGGCGTACCGGTGAAAATCAGGTCGCCGGGCTGCAGCTCATAGAGCGTCGACAGTTCCGCGACGATTTCGGGGACGCTCCAGATCATTTCGCCGAGCGTCGCGTCCTGGCGACGCTGGCCGTTGACGTCGAGCCAGATGTGCCCGTCCGTCACGTGGCCCGCGTCCGCCACGGGGCGGATCGCTGCGACCGGCGCCGAGTGATCGAAGCCCTTGGCAACGTCCCATGGCAGCCCGGACTGCTTCATTGCCGCCTGCAGGTCGCGCCGCGTGAGGTCGTTGCCGACCGCATAACCGAACACGTGCGCGAGCGCATCGGCCTGAGCAATCGAACGCCCCCCGCGTCCGATCGCGACCACGAGCTCGACCTCGTGGTGCAGGTTCGACGTCCGCGTCGCGTACGGCACCGCCGCGTCGTTCGCGACGACGGCGTCGGCCGGCTTCATGAAAAAGCACGGCGGCTCGCGCTCGGGCGCAGCCCCCATCTCGCGCACGTGGGCGGCGTAATTGCGCCCCACGCAGTAGATACGGTGCACCGGAAACCGTGTCGCGGAGCCCGCGATGGCGACCGCCGGCTGCGGCACCGCGAATGTCAGCATGCGTGTGACGGTCATCGCGCGGCTCCCTCGCTCGGTGCGGCGCGATCGGGCCGCACGCGCAACAGCGCAGGGAGGAACACCTCCTGCACCAGGATCGGACGGTGGGCCGACAGGCGATACACAGCCCGGCGTGCCCAGAGCGTTGCGGGCGCCGCCTCGGCACCTGCGTCGCTCGCGGCAGCCTGCGCCAGCACGTCGTCTGGTCGCAGCGCCGCGTACTCGAGCGGCTCGCGCTCGACCGGGTCCGCCGACCGTCGCAGGGCCTCGCCGATCGGCGCATCGCCGAGTTCCCTCAACCACGGACAGCACCCGACCGTCGACTCCGGCAGCACCGTTTGCGCGTAGACCAGTCGCGCGTCGTCGCAGCGAAACTCGATCTCGCGCAGCCAGCAGTGGGTGTCGGCGACTTCGAGCCGTGCCCGTGTGTCGGGTGCGAGCGGCGCCCGACGCAACGGCCCGAGCATCCGGAAACGCAGACGCTCGCCGCACAGGTCCCGGATCCGCGCGGTCAGCAGCCCCGGTTCGGCCAGCCAGGACCGCAGCTCCGGTGGCGCAAACCGGTCGACGTGACCGAACGGCACCCAGTTCGACGAAGCGTCCAAGGCCGGGATCAGAACTGCTCGGCCGTCAGTGCCATGAGCGTGCCGGTCGGGGCGCGAACCGCCGCGGCGTAGCCGACCACGCGCGGCAGCACGTGATCCGCGTAGAACCGCGCGAGCAGCAGTTGGGTCTTCAGGAACGCCGTGTCGCCGCCGCCACCCGTCTCCAGTTCGCGTGCGGCCGCGAGCGCGCCGCGCGCGAGTTGCCAGCCGCCAATGACCGTGCCGACCAGCATCAGGTAATTGAACGCCGCCGCGTTGACCAGTTCCGGATCCTTGCGTTCGCCGGTCAGCACGTGCGTCGAGCACTGCACGATCTCGTCGAGCCCCTTGGCGAGCCACAGCCGCAGCGACGCGAAGTCCTCGCCCGCGTTCGCGAGCGGCGCGTCGAGCGTGCGCATGTCGGTGACGAACGCCGACACCGTGAGGCCGCCGTCGCGCAGCAGCTTGCGCCCGACGAGGTCGATCGCCTGGATCGCATTGGTGCCCTCGTAGATCGAGGCGATGCGCGCGTCGCGGTAGTACTGTGCGACGCCGGTCTCCTCGACATACCCCATGCCGCCGTGCACCTGGATCGCGAGCTCGGTCACTTCCTGGCCGATCTCCGATGAGAACGCCTTGGCGATCGGCGTCATCAGGTCGCCGCGCGCGAGCCACGCCGCCGAGGCCTCGGGCGTGTCGCCGTGGTTGCCGCGGTCGAGACACGAAGCGGTGTAGTAACAGATCGCGCGACAGGCCTGCGTCAGCGACCGCATCAGCAGCAGCGTGCGACGGATGTCGGGGTGCCGGATGATCGGCACGCGGCCTTTCTCGCCCGGAGCGCGGCCCTGCACGCGTTCGCGCGCATAGGCGACCGCCGCCTGGTACGAACGCTCGGCGAGCCCGACACCCTGCGCGCCGACGCCGAGCCGCATGTAGTTCATCATCGTGAACATTGCGGCGAGGCCTTCGTTCGGCTGGCCGACGAGCCAGCCCACGGCGCCAGCGCCGTCGCCGAACGCAAGCACGCACGTCGGGCTCGCGTGGATGCCGAGCTTGTGCTCGACCGAGACCGGGTAGACGTCGTTGCGCTCGCCGAGCGAGCCGTCTCCGTTGACCATGAATTTCGGCACGAGGAACAGCGAAATGCCCTTCGTGCCCTGCGGCGCGCCCGGCAACCGCGCGAGCACGAGGTGCACGAGGTTGTCGGTCATGGGGTGGTCGCCCCAGGTGATGAAGATCTTGCGACCCGACAACAGGTAGGACCCGTCCCCGCGCGGCTCCGCCTTGGTCGTGAGCGTGGCGAGGTCGGAGCCCGCCTGCGGCTCGGTCAGGCACATCGTGCCGGTCCACTCGCCCGAAACGAGTTTTTCGAGATACGTCGACTTGAGCGCGTCCGACCCGTGCTTGTCGAGACACAGGATCGTGCCCTGCGAGAGCTCGGGGCACAGCGCGAACGCGACGTTGGCGCTCGCCCACATTTCGTCGCACGCGATCGACACGGTCTTGGGCAGGCCCTGGCCGCCGAAATCCGGGTTCGCGGCGATGCCGGGCCAGCCGCCTTCGCGGAACTTCGCGTACGCAGCCGTGAATTCGTCGGGAACCTCCACCGCCTGGTCGACGACCTTGACGCCCTTCCTGTCACCGACTTCGTTGGTCGGTGCGAGCACGGCACCCGCAAACTTGCCCGCCTCGTCGAGCACGGCCTCGGCGGTCTCGACGTCGACGCTCGAAAACGCCTGCAACGAGGTGACGTCGCGAAAATCGGCGAGGTGCTCGATCGTGAAACGCATCTGTGACAGCGGGGCGCGGTACTCGGCCATGAATGCTCTCCCGGGGTCGCGGTGGCTTTGTGCTTTGCAACATTCGATTCTGCACCGACAGCGCCGTCGGCGACAGGGGCGCGTGCAGCGCACGAGCCGGGAATCCCCTGATCGGGTCCGACTTTGGGCGAACGTGTTCGCTGTTCGCTGCGGGCGCGGCCGACCGATGCCGCGGTGCCGCCGGGGTCGCGGTCCGCCGCCGTCGTACATACAATCGCCGTTTCCCCGCGAGGTTCCGCATGAGCATCTGGTTCAAGCCCCTGACGCTGGCGGACGTCCAGCGCCTGCACGGCCGCGGCGGCGACATGGTCGCGCACCTCGACATCCGCATCACCGAAACCGGGCCCGATTTCCTGCGCGGCACCATGCCGGTCGACGAGCGGACGCGACAACCGTTCGGCCTGCTGCACGGCGGCGCCAGCGTCGTGCTGGCCGAGACGCTCGGCAGCGTCGCCTCGAACTTCGTGATCGACACGTCGCGCTTTTACGCGGTCGGCCAGGAGATCAACGCCAACCACCTGCGCTCGGCGCGCTCCGGCCTCGTCACGGGTACGGCCCGCCCGATCCATCTGGGCGGCCGCTCGCACGTGTGGGACATCCGCATCGAGGACGAGGCTGGCAAGCTCGTGTGTGTCTCGCGACTGACGATGGCCGTGATCGAAGTGCCCGCGGGCCAGGGGGCCGACCACTTGATGGCCCAGCCGGGAAAGCGTCCGTGAGGCGGCGGCTTCGCATGGTCTCCGCGATGACGGCCTGTGCCGTTGCGGTGCTCGGCGCCGGTTGCGGACTCAAGGGACCGCTGACCATGCCGGAGCGCGCGAGCAACGTCGTGATCCGCGGCCCGTCGGGAGAAGTCGTCGGCGGCCCCGCTTCACCCGAGGCGACCGGCACTACGGACAGCGGTGCCGCAGCGACTGCGCCGACCACGGATTCCGCCGCGCCGGGGACGGCGACGTCGCCGGCACCAGCGGCAACGAAGAAGCCCGCGACCGACCCCGATCGCATGCCGCCACCGCCACTGCCCGGCGGCAACCAGGGAAGCCCCGGTGGTTGACGCGGGCACGCTGGTCCTCGTCGACGGCTCGTCGTACCTCTACCGGGCCTTCCACGCACTGCCGCCGCTGACGAACTCGCGCGGCGAGCCGACGGGTGCCGTGCTAGGGGTGCTCAACATGCTGCACCGCATGTTGCGCGAGCAGGACCCCGCGCTGGTCGCCGTCGTGTTCGATGCGCCGGGACGCACGTTCCGTGACGAGCTGTTCGCGGAGTACAAGGCGCATCGGCCGCCGATGCCCGACGACCTGCGCGCGCAGGTCGAGCCGCTCGTGGCCGCGGTCGAGGCCCTCGGACTGCCGCTGCTGCGGATTCCGGGCGTCGAGGCCGACGACGTCATCGGCACGCTGGCACTCGGTGCGGCCGGCCAGGGCCTGCGTGTCCTGGTATCCACGGGCGACAAGGACATGGCGCAGCTCGTGACCGACCGCATCACGCTGGTCAACACGATGACGAACACGTCGCTCGATCGCGCGGGCGTGAAGGTCAAGTTCGACGTCTATCCCGAGCAGATCGTCGACTACCTCGCGCTCGTCGGCGACAGCTCGGACAACATCCCGGGCGTGCCGAAGGTCGGGCCGAAGACGGCCGCGAAATGGCTCAACGAGTACCGCACGCTCGACAACCTGATCGCGAACCAGCAGCGCATCGAAGGCAAGGTCGGCGAAAGCCTGCGTGCTTCCCAGGCCGAACTGGCGCTGTCGCGCGAGCTTGCGACGATACGCTGCTCGGTCGAGTTGCCGTTCGGCCCCACGGACCTGCGACGCACCCCGCCCGACACGGCGCGGCTGCGCGAGCTGTACACGCGGCTGGAGCTGCGCTCGTTGCTGAAGGGCCTCGACGCCACTCCCGACTCTCCCGCGGGCTTCTTCACCTCTCCCGCTCCAGCGGGAGAGGTCGACCGCAGGTCGGGTGAGGGGGCGCGCAGCGCGGGTGAGGGCGCGCGCAGCGCGGGCGACGACTCAGGCATCGACGTCTCGCGCGGTGAGCTGCCAGGCGAAGCACCCTCACCCGGCGTTCCACCGACCGCTCCCGCCGGGCCGGGAGCAATGAAGCAGGGCTGGGCGCCTGGCCGTCACTACGAACTCGTGCTGACGCCGGCCCACTTCGACCAGTGGCTCGAACGGCTGCGCAATGCCGAGCTGCTCTCGTTCGACACCGAGACGAATTCGCTCGACTACATGCGCGCGGAGATCGTCGGCGTTTCGTTCGCCGTCGAACCCGGCTACGCCGCGTACGTGCCGCTGGCGCACACCTACCCGGGCGCGCCGCCACAGCTGGACCGCAACGAAGTGCTGCGCCTGCTGCAGCCGTTGCTCGAGGACCCGGCCCGCGCCAAGCTCGGCCACCACCTCAAGTACGACGCGCACGTGTTGCGCAACCACGGCATCGAGCTGCGCGGCATCCGTTTCGACTCGATGCTCGAGTCGTACGTGCTCAACAGCACGGCGACGCGGCACGACCTCGACTCGACCGCGCAGTTCTACCTCGGCGTCGAGACGATCCATTACGAGGATGTCGCGGGCAAGGGCGCGAAGCAGCTCGCGTTCAACGACGTGCCGATCGAAGCCGCGGGCGAATACTCGGCCGAGGATGCGGACGTCGCGCTGCGCCTGCACCGCACGCTGTGGCCGCGGCTCGAATCGACTCCCGGCCTCGCCCGGCTCTATGCCGAGATCGAGCAGCCGCTCGTGCCGGTGCTGCTCGACATGGAGCACTGCGGCGTCTTCGTCGACGCCCAGATGCTCCGTCGCCAGAGCAACGAACTGGCGCGGGGCCTGCTGGAACTCGAGCGACGCGCACACGCGATCGCCGGACGCCCGTTCAACGTCGAGTCGCCGAAGCAGCTGCAGGAAGTGCTGTTCAACGACCTCGGGCTGCCCGTGAAGCGCAAGACGCCCTCGGGCCAGCCGTCGACGGCGGAAGACGTGCTCGAGGAACTTGCCGAGGAGTTCGAGCTGCCGCGCGTGATCATGGAGTACCGCGGGCTCGCCAAGCTGCGTTCGACCTACACCGAGCGGCTGCCCGAGCAGGTCAACCCGCGCACCGGTCGCGTGCACACGTCCTACCACCAGGCGGTCGCTGCCACCGGTCGCCTGTCCTCGACCGACCCGAACCTGCAGAACATCCCGATCCGCACGCCCGAAGGCCGCCGGATCCGCCAGGCGTTCGTCGCCCCGCAGGGCCACGTGATCGTCGCCGCGGACTACTCGCAGATCGAGCTCCGGATCATGGCGCACCTGTCGGGTGACGCCGGGCTGCTCGACGCGTTTGCCTCCGACCGGGACATCCACCAGGCCACGGCCGCCGAAGTGTTCGGCGTCGGTGCACCGGAACACGTCTCGCCCGACCAGCGTCGCGCGGCCAAGGCGATCAACTTCGGGCTGATCTACGGCATGTCCGCGTTCGGCCTCGCACGCCAGCTCGGCATCGAACGCGGTGCGGCGCAGCAGTACGTGGACCTCTACTTCGCGCGCTATCCGGGCGTGAAGCACTACATGGACCAGACGCGGCTGATGGCGCGCGAGCAGGGCTTCGTCGAGACCGTCTTCGGGCGACGCCTGTATCTACCGGACATCCGTGCGCGCAACGCGCAACTGCGCGCCTATGCCGAACGCAGCGCGATCAATGCCCCGATGCAGGGCACGGCCGCCGACATCATCAAGCGCGCGATGATCGAGGTGCACCGCTGGCTCAACGGCATCCCGCACGCGCGGCTCACGATGCAGGTCCACGACGAACTCGTGCTCGAGGTCGCCGAGGACCGGGTCGACGACGTCGTGCGCGAACTGCGCGGCCACATGTCGGCGGCCGCCAGCCTGCGGGTGCCGCTCAAGGTCGAGGTCGGCATCGGCCGCAACTGGGACGAAGCACACTGAACCCGGCCGGGCCGCACCGGGCCTACCCGTTCCGACTGTCCGCCAGCCAGCCGTGTCAACGTCCGGCGCGGTACGGCGTTCCCTTCCCGGGAGCTCTGCAACCAGGACAACGCAAACAATTCACTGAACCTGAGACTTCGGTCTCCTTCTTGCAACAAGCGAAGGCTATGCGGTTGTCCTGATGCTCGAATTGTCGTGGCTCTGTACATTTTTATCGTCGGTCAACAGCTGTTGCGCAGGCCCGGGCGGCACCGCAGCGGCCATCCCGACACGAGGACTGACCATGCATAGATTCTTCGTTGCAGCACTCGCCGGCACGATGCTTGCCGCGACGCCGGCGCTGGCCGCCGACGAGGGTGGCGCATATGTCGGCGCGGGCGTCGGCAACTACGGCGTCGACGTCGGCGCCTTCAGTGGCGACGACACCGGTTACAAGGTCTTTGCCGGCTGGATGCTCAATCCCTGGCTCGGCGGCGAACTCGAGTACCTCGACGGAGGCAGCGCGGAAGAGTCCGGCGCCGGCCTCGACATGACGGGCTTCAACGCCTCGCTCAAGGCGGTCTACCCGATCGACCAGTTCAGCCTGTTCGCCAAGGCCGGCCTGTACCTGTGGGACGCCGACGTGCGCATCGCCGGCGAAGGCCGCGGCAGCGACAGCGGCGAAGACTTCTCCTGGGGCATCGGCGTCGGCTATGACTTCACCGACAACTTCGGTGTCACTGTCGAGTACCAGGGCTTCGAGGTCGAGGACACCGACACGACCGACTTCGTCTCGGCCAGCGTCGTCTGGAAGTTCTGATCATTCCCCCCTTTGCAAGCTTTCGAGTCCGCTCTGTGGCGGGCTCGAGCGTTTGCACCTTTTCCGGCCGCAACCGCGAACTGCGGCCCGCCACGCCCGTCAGACGGCACGGCGCAAACATGCCGGGATGCACCCGGCCGCTCGCAAGCCTCGTAAAACTAGGAGTTATCGATGATGCGTAAACTGAGCCTCGTTGCCGCCGCACTGGCGCTGATGGCCCCGATCGCGGCAACCCAGGCCGAAGGGATCGGCTACACCTATGTCGACCTGGGCTATGTCACGACCGACGTCGACGGCATCGACAAGGACGCCGACGGATTCGTGCTGCGTGGATCGCTCGAAGTGGCCGACGACTTCTTCGTCTACGGTCGCTATACGGACCAGAGCCTCAAGTACGGCGGCAACAAGCTGGACATCGAGCGCTACAGCGTCGGTGGTGGCTACGCCTGGTCGTTCGCCGACAACATGGACCTGTTCGGCAAGATCGGCTACACCAAGTACGAAGCGGAGTTGTCGACCACCGTCGGCAGTGGGAGCCTCGATGACGACGGCTACGAACTCGGCGTGGGCATCCGCGCGCGTCCGCTGAGCGCGCTCGAACTCGAAGGCACGATCAACTACGTCGACCTGTCGGATTCGGGCGACGACACCTCGCTCGGCGTGGCGGCCCTGTGGTACATCGCCGATCACCTGGCGCTCGGCGTCGAAGGCGAGTTCGCCGACGAAGAGAGCACCTACGGCATCGGCTTCCGCTGGGAGTTCGGCCGGTAATCCACGGAGAGAGGAGCGACCAAGCATGCGCAAGCACATCGCACTGGTGGCGACGGCGGTCATGGGGCTGGTGGCAGCCCCGGCCTACGCCGCGGACAACGGCATCTACCTCGGCGCGAGCGTCGGCCAGAGTGGCGTCAGCTACGATGACGACTTCGAGGGTGAGGACTTTTCGATCGACGCGGACGGCACCGGGTACAAGGCCATCGTCGGATGGCGCTTCCTGGACTGGCTTTCCGTCGAGGCGAACTACGTCGACCTCGGATCGCCGGACGACGATGTCGGCGGTGGCAATATCGAAGCCGACGTAAGCGGGCTGTCGCTCTCGGCGGTCGGCTTCGTGCCGATTGGCCCGGTCGACCTGTTCGCACGCGTCGGGGCGATCAACTGGGACGCGGATGTGAGCGCATCGGGTGTCGGCAAGGTCCTGAGCGACGACGGCACCGATCTCACCTACGGGATCGGTGCCCAGTTCCGGGTCTGGAGCCTGAGTCTCCGGGCCGAGTACGAGCGTTTCGATCTCGACCGCGCCGACACGGTGGACATGGTGTCGCTCGGCGTGACCTGGACGTTCCTCTGACCGCAAGTCATTGACTCGAAAGGCGCTGCGGCGATTGTCTCCAGATCGGTGGGAACGCCGTCGATCGTGGAACTTTTGCTGGAGTGCCCTCTCTAACTTTATCGAGCGTCCACGACGCTCCGTGTTGGCCTACCTCCCTGGGCTCAACACGTGCCCGGTCATCCCCCAATACCGGGTTCATTTGCCCCGGCCGGATCCGCTGGTCCCGCCGGGGTTTCTTTTATCTGGCGCCCGTCGAGCAGCTTGTCGAGCGCACTGCGCGCTTCGTGCAGGCCGGTGCCGGCGTGCGCGGAGAACAACTGCACGGTCACGGCGCCGTCGCGTGGCAGCTGGCGCCTGACCTGTTGCAGGGCATTCGCGGCCGCACCGCGCCCGAGCTTGTCGGCCTTGGTCAGCAGGATGTGCACCGGCAGGCCCCGCCCGGAGGCGAGCTCGAGCATGCCGACGTCGTGCTCGGTGAGTGGATGGCGGACGTCCATCACGACGATGGTGCCGCGCAGCGTCTCCCGCTTCGCGAAGTAGCCCTGCAGCAACGCACCCCAGTGCTCGCGCATGTCGCCCGAGACCCGGGCGAAGCCGTAGCCCGGCAGGTCGACCAGGCGCCGGCCCGGCGCCAGCTCGAAGAAGTTCAGCAGCCGTGTCGCGCCGGGGCTCTTGCTCGTGCGCGCCAGGCCCTTGCGCTGCGTGATCGCGTTGATGGCGCTCGACTTGCCCGCATTGGACCGGCCGGCGACGGCCACTTCGGCCCCCTGGTCCGGGGGCAGCTGGCCGAGCTTGTTGGCGCTCGTGAGGAAGCGGACTTGATTGTAGACAGGCATTGGAGGACCGGCAGCGCCGGCCCATGCGCGGCGAGACCCTTAGTGTACAATTTGCGGCTGACCCGGCAGGCCGCACACGAACGAACCGCCGGGCATTTTTCCTGCGACATGCCCGTTCGCTTTTTCGGAGTGGTTACAGCATGACCCCGAAGTTCGTCGCTGCCCTGGGCCTGGTCACCATCCTCGGCTGGAGCGGCATTGCCACCGCGGCCGGCAACAAGGAAGCGGGCCAGGCCAAGTCCGCCACCTGCATGGCCTGCCATGGCATGGATGGCAACAGCGCGAACCCCGAATGGCCGAGCCTCGCCGGTCAGCACGCCAGCTACATCACGAAGCAGCTCAAGCACTTCAAGGCCAACGAGCGGTCGAACCCGCTGATGTCGCCGATGGCGATGATGCTCGGGGACCAGGACGTCGAAGACCTCGCCGTCTACTACGCCTCCACGACGACGCGCCCGACCGGCGAAGCGGAACCGTCGAAGGTCAAGCTCGGCGAACGGTTGTATCGCGCCGGTAACCCGGCCAAGGGCGTCCCGGCCTGCGCCGGGTGCCATGGCCCGACCGGTGCCGGCAACCCGGGCGCCGCGTACCCGCGCATCGGCGGCCAGCATGCCGTGTACGCCGCGGCGCAGCTGCGCGCGTACAAGTCGGGCGCCCGCGCCACGGACCCGAACTCGATGATGCGCGCGATCACGACCAAGCTGTCCGAGGACGAGATCGACGCCGTCGCCTCCTACCTCCAGGGCCTGCGTTGAACCAAGCCGGCCACGGCCAGTCTCAGATCACCATGAATACGACATCCCTGGTTTCGCGGTTGCGTCGCTCGCTCTGCGGCGCCCTCCTGGTGCTGGCGGCCGGTTCGGCGATGGCCGCGTCGTTCGAGCCGGTGCAGGGTACGCACTACAAGCTGCTGCAACCCGCGCAGCCGACCAGCGTCGCCCCCGGCAAGGTCGAGGTCGTCGAGGTGTTCTGGTACGCCTGCGGCCACTGCTACCTGCTCGAACCCAAGCTCGAGGCCTGGGACCGCAAGGGCCGCCCGGCCAACGCCCAGCTCGTGCGCATGCCGGCCACCTGGAACAACACGCTCAAGACGCACGCGCGCGTGTTCTACACGATGGAGCTGCTCGGCAAACCGGAACTCAATACCGAGATCTGGCGCGAGATCAACGTGAAGCGCAACCACCTCGACACGCCCGCGGCGATCGAGGCGTTCTTCACGTCCCACGGCGTGAGCAAGGCCGACTTCCAGAAGGCGTTCGCGGGCTTCGCGGTCGACTCGAAGATCATGAAGGCCGAAGACCTGAACCGGCGCTATCGCATCACGGGCACGCCGACCGTGGTCGTCAACGGCAAGTACGTCACTGACGTCGGCATGGCCGGCGGCGAAGCCGAACTGTTCCAGGTGATCAACGCGCTCGTCGCGAAGGAAACGCCGAAAGGCTGATCCGGTCGCGGCCGCTGCCCGCATCGAAGCCGCCCCGGTCCATCCGCGGCGGCTTTTTTGTTGGCGCGCACGGGCGTGGGTACATGCGGCCGGTGTGCCGGGCACGGTTCGACGTGCGTGCCGTACCTGCATTGCCGGGCCGGTGGGACTGCGCAACGTCCTCTGCCCGCACGCGCGGCGTCTGTGCTAAAAAGCCGGCAACTTTGCGGGTCGGCGCAACATGCTTCGTCTCCTGATTCCCACCGGAAGCGGCTACACCTGGGTCGAGCACGTGCCCCCGGCACCGTTCCCGGACGAGTTCCTGTGGGCGGACCTGTTCGAGCCCACGCCCGACGAAGAGCGCGCGGTCGAGGCGCTGCTCACGGTCGACGTGCCGACACGCGACGAGATGAAGGAGATCGAGACCTCCAACCGTCTCTACGAGGAAGGCAACGCGGTCTACATGACCGCGACCGTCGGCTCGAAGCTCGACAGCGAACGGCCCGAGAGCAGCGCGATCACGTTCATCCTCGCGAACGGCCGCATGATCACGAACCGTTACGTCGACCCGACGCCGGTGCGGCGGTTCATGCAGTACGTCGAGCGCTCGCCGGCGGCCTGCACTTCGGCGGCGACGCTGCTGGCCGGCCTGCTCGAAGCGTTCGTCGAGCGCATCGCGGACCTGCTCGAACGCGTGCAGTCCGAGCTCGACGCGGTCTCGTCGTCGATCTTCCCGCGCAACGGCGCCACGACCCCGAGCAGCAACGACCTGCACGCGCACATCAAGCAGATCGGCGCGGACGGCGAACTCGTATCGAAGGCGCGCGAAAGCCTCGTCAGCTTCCAGCGCATCCTGACCTACGTGCAGCAGACCTCGGTCGTCGCGTTGTCGAACGACCAGCGCAGCCGTTTCAAGTCGGCGCTGCGGGATGCGCAGTCGCTGTCCGACCACGCGAGCTTCCTGAGCACCAAGATCCAGTTCCTGCTCGACGCCGTGCTCGGCCTGATCAACCTCGAGCAGAACAACATCATCAAGATCTTCTCGGTGGCCGCGGTGATGTTCCTGCCGCCGACGCTCGTCGCGAGCATCTACGGCATGAACTTCCACCACATGCCGGAGCTCGAGAAACCCTGGGGTTACCCCATGGCGCTGCTGGCGATGGTCGCCTCGGCCGTGGTGCCGTACATCTACTTCCGCCGCAAGGGCTGGCTCTGACCCGGCGCCGCGGCCGGCCATGACGCCGAGCGTCTTTCTCGCCCTGACGGCGACGGTCGCCGTGACCGCACTGACACCGGGGCCTGCGGTCACCGCAATCGTTGCGCGTGCGATCACCGACGGCGTCCGGCCGGCGCTGGCGCTGAACGCGGGCGTGCTGACCGGCGACCTGCTGTTCCTCGCGGCGGCGGCCGCGGGCATGGCGGCGGCGGCCTCGACCTTCGGCGAGTACTTCAAGCTGATCCAGTGGCTCGGTGCGGCCTACCTCGCCTGGCAGGGATTCAAGCTCTGGCGCACGCGGCCACGCACGGCCGCCGTCACCGCGGACGGCACGCGCCACGAAACACCGTTCTGGCACAACTACGGTGCCGGCTTGCTGCTGATGTTCGGGCACGTGCAGGCAATGCTGTTCTATGCGGCGCTGCTGCCGGGCTTCGTCGACATGACCGACCTCTCGGCCGTGGATCTCGGCGTGACAGCGCTCGTGATCGTCGTGGTCCTCGGCGGCGTCAACACGGGCTACGCGCTGCTTGCGGCGCGGGCGCGCGGTTTCTTCGCCGACGCCCGTGCGCTGACCGCGCTGCACCGGGTGGCCGGCACGCTGATGTTCGTCGCGGCCTACCTGGTCGCCACGAGGGTCTAGAATAGGCCCATGCCCAAGCCCTCGATCAACAACATGGCGGTGTTCTGCGACTTCGAGAACGTCGCGCTCGGCGTCCGCGACGCCCGCTACGCGAAGTTCGACATCGACAAGGTGCTCGAACGGCTGCTGCTCAAGGGCAGCATCGTGGTCAAGAAGGCCTATTGCGACTGGGAACGCTACAAGGAATTCAAGGCGCCGATGCACGAGGCCTCGTTCGAGCTGATCGAGATCCCGCACGTGCGCATGTCCGGCAAGAACTCGGCCGACATCCGCATGGTCGTCGACGCGCTCGACCTCTGCTACACCAAGGCGCACGTCGACACCTTCGTGATCGTCAGCGGCGACTCGGACTTTTCGCCGCTCGTGAGCAAGCTGCGCGAGAACAACAAGATCGTCATCGGCGTCGGCGTGAAGAGCTCGACCTCGGACCTGCTGATCGCCAACTGCGACGAGTTCATCTATTACGACGACCTCGTGCGCAAGGAAGAGCAGCGTCGCGGGCGACGCAAGACCGCGGGCACGGCCGCACCTGCCAAGTCCGCAAGCGGGAACAGCCGGTCGACGGCCGCAGCCGAAGCGGCTGCGCCACCAGCGACGCCGGCGCCGGCGGTGGCGGCCACGGCCCCGGAACCCGCGATGACGACTGCAGCCGAGGCGACACCGCCCCGCGGCGAACGACAGCGGTCGCGGAAGAAAACGGACGAAGAGAAGAAGCAGGAAGCCTTCGACCTGGTGCTGGCGACCATCGAGGCCCTCTCCGACGAACGCGACGAGAGCGAGAAGATCTGGGGCTCGATGATCAAGCAGACGCTCAAGCGCCAGCGGCCGGGGTTCAACGAGATCTACCACGGCTTTCGCAGCTTCAACCAGCTGCTCGAGGAAGCCGGGGCACGCCGGCTGATCGAACTCGAGAAGGACGAGAAATCGGGGGGCTACGTCGTCCGCAGCCTCGCCTGACACCCTGTCGACGAGACTGCAGGCGTCTCGCCGCAACTGTGCGCAGAGCACTGCGCGGGTGGATCGCGCTCGGGCGCCGGCATCGGCGGTGGCGGCGCCAGGTACTACCGCACCTACGCCGGGATCAGCCTGACCGGTATTTCGGCGGCTCCTGGACGGGGCAACGCCGGGCCTGGCCGGGCCCTATGATGTCCCGCCACTCGCTGCCAGCGGAGATCCGGGAATGAAAAGACGCGTCGCCTTGCTGCTGCTCGCTTCGACCTGGCTCGCCGGCTGCCAGTCGGCTTATTACGCCGCCGCCGAGAAGGTCGGGTTCGCCAAGCGCGACATCCTCGTGAGCCGCGTCGAGTCGGCCCGCGACTCGCAGCAGGACGCGAAGGAAGAAATCACGGACGCGCTCGCCGAGTTCCGCAAGGTCGTCGCGGTGCAGGGCGGCGAACTCGAGAAACGCTACGACTCGTTGTCCGCACAGCTGAACGACAGCGAGCGTGCGGCGACCGAAGTGCGCGATCGCGTCGATGCCGTCGAGGACGTGGCCGAGGCGCTGTTCGAGGAGTGGCGCGAGGAACTCGGCCAGTACTCCGACGCGAACCTGAGGACCAAGAGCGAGCGCCAGCTGCGCGCGACCCGTGCACGCTACGACCAGCTGATGAACGCGATGCGGCGTGCCGAGGGCAAGCTCGAGCCGGCGCTGCGGCCGCTGCGCGACCAGGTGCTCTACCTCAAGCACAACCTCAACGCGCAGGCGATCGCCGGCCTGAAGGGCGAAGTGGCGCAGGTCGATGCGCAGGTGACGCAGCTCGTCGCCGAACTCGACCGTGCGATCGCCGAGGCGGACCGCTTCATCCGTGAGCTCGAGCAGGGTGGCGGCTGACGCTCGCGGGAATTCGTTGCGGGACGGCCGGCATCGCTCCGGCGTGAAGCTTCAGTTAGCCGGGTCGTGGGACGAACCGTCACCCATGTGGCCGGAATAGACCCTGGGAAAGTGGCGCGCCCGACTGGATTCGAACCAGTGACCTTCGCCTTCGGAGGGCGACACTCTATCCAACTGAGCTACGGGCGCTTGGTCGGACCCCTGAAAGGGGCGGGAATCATAGCCCCGGTCCCCCCGATCGTCCATTTCACGCACAGGCCGCGCCTGCCCCTCCCTGCAGGCTGGCCCAGCTTGGAACCACTCCGGTGGTTTTTTCGCGGGGTATACTTCGCGGTCACGTCCACCCGTCGCTGGAGTCCCGTCTCGTGAGCGCTTCGCACGACCGCAAGTTCTTCGACACCTTCATGCTGGTCCTCGGCATCCTGGCCGCGGTGACCATCGGCCTCATGATCGCCGCAGGCATCATCTCCGACCGGACGGCGAAGAAGTTCCACGAGGCGGACCCGCTCAAGCAGGAAGAGACACTCGACCGCATCGCGCCCGTCGCACGCGTCGCCGTCGCCGGCCAGGACAATTCCGCGCTCGCCGCGCCGGCAGCCACGACCGCGGCCGCGGCGACCGACCTGCCGGGCGACCAGGTCTATCAGCAGGTCTGCGCCGCGTGCCATGGCGCGGGCATCGCCGGCGCGCCGAAGACCGGCGACAAGGCCGCTTGGGCTGCGCGCATCGCGCAGGGCGCCGACACGCTGCACAAGCACGCGATCGCGGGCTACCAGGGCAAGGCCGGCTTCATGCCGCCGAAGGGCGGTCGCACCGACCTGACCGACCAGTCGGTGATCAACGCCGTCGACTACCTGGTGACGCAGTCGAAGTAACTCACCGCGCACGGCGGGCACGGACGCCCTCGGATGCAGGCGCGACGCGCAAGGAGAAACGCGATGACCCTGTCCATGACCCTGTCCTCGACCGGCCGCGCCCTTCCCTGCACTCGAGCTTCCGGGTCCGGACGCACGCCGCTGCGCATGCGGGGGCTGCGCGGTCTCGCGGCGGCGATGATGGCGTTCGGCATGTTGGCCGGTTGCGCCACGTCGTCCGACACGCAACCTGATTCCATGCGAGACCCGCAGGCCGACTTCTCGGCCTACCGCACGTACGGCTGGCACGGTGCGGCCGCCTCGGCGGACGCGCCCAGCGACGCACCGCTCAAGCTGCTCGACGGCAACGTACGCGCTGCAATCGCGGCCGAACTGCAGAAGCGCGGCTACGTCGAGGCCCCCGCGGGCGCGACGCCCGACCTGCGCATGGTTTACGAGACCGCCAGTGCCGACAAGCTCGAGAACAACCCCGTGCGCTTCGGCGTCGGTGTCGGTGGCTTCGGCGGCAACGTGGGCGGCTCGGTCAACGTCGGCAGCCCCAGCGTGCGCAACTATCGCGAGGGCACGCTCGTGATCCACGCGATCGATGCCGCGCGCAACGCCGAAGTCTGGCAGGGTCGCGTCTCGAAAAAGATCACCAAGGGCAGCCTGGAGCCCGCCGCGATCGCGGCCGCCGTGGCCACGGCGATGCAGGACTTCCCGGCCCGGTAGGGCCGGGTGAGTGGCTAGTGATTAGCGGTTAGCGGTTGGTGAAGAAAAGCAGCCGCAACAGCGACGAACAACTATAGAGGAGGCCGGCGAACTCGCCGGCCTTCTTCTTTCACTAACCACTAACCACTAGCCACTAGCCACTTCCTTCAGTCCTCCGACTGCCTGAAGTCCACGCCCAGCGATCGCAGCTTGCGGTACAGGTGCGTGCGCTCCATGCCGACGCGCTTCGCGAGCTGGCCGACCTTGCCGTTGCAGAGCTGCAGCTGCTGCGTCAGGTATGCACGTTCGAAGTGTTCGCGCGCCTCGCGCAACGGCAGCGCCAGCAGGTCCTGCTTGACCAGCGGTTCGTCGACCGGCGCCTGCGAGGCGATCTGCTGCTCGATCTCGTCGAGGCGGATTTCCTCGGGCCCGCCCTGGATCAGCAACCGGTGCACGAGGTTCTTGAGCTCGCGGATGTTGCCGGGCCACGGGTAGTTGCGCAGCCGGTTCTGCGCCGCGACGCCGAAACGCCGGAAGGTCAGCCGCTCGTCGTCGACCAGCCGGTCGACGTAGTAGCGCAGCAGCTCGGGCACGTCCTCGGCGTATTCACGCAACGGCGGGATGCGCAGCGTCAGCACGTTCAGGTTCGACAGCAGGTCGAGCCGGAATGGCACGACGCCACGCGTCTCGAAGCCCGGTTGTGCCGACGACAGGATGCGCGCGTCGAAGCGCACGGGCGTGCGGCCGCCCTGGCGCTGGAACGTGCCGGCCTCGAGCGCCGCGAGCAGCAGCCGTTGCGCGGTAGGTACGAGGTCCTCGAGCCCGTTGATGAACAGCACGCCGCCCTGCGCCTGCTCGAGCACGCCCGCCTGTGAGGACCCGTTGCTGGTCTCGACGCCGAACAGCGTCTCCTCGGCGTTGCCGTCCGTGATCGCGCCGGCCACCAGCCCGACGAACGGACCGGACGCACGCGCACTCATGGCATGGATGTAACGCGCGAAAGCCTCGCGACCGGTGCCGGGCTCGCCGAGCACGAGCACGGGCGCCTCGTGCGGCGCGATCTGCTTCACCTGCTCGCGCAAGTCCCGCATCAGCCGGCTGCGGCCGACCGGCGCGATCAGCGGCGGCACGAGCGTGCGCGTCGCGCGCTGCCGGCGCTTGCCTTCGTCGAGCGCGCGCTCGACCGTGCGCAGCAGCTTCGCGAGCGAGAGCGGCTTCTCTACGTAGTCGACCGCACCGAGCCGCGTGGCCTCGACGGCCGTCTCGACGGTGCCGTGCCCCGACATCATCACGACCGGCGCCGTGAGCCCCTGCACCTGCCACTCGCGCAGCAGGCTGATGCCGTCGGTGTCCGGCATCCAGATGTCGAGCAGGACGAGTTCGGGGACCTGGCGGCTGCAGGCGGCGCGCGCTTCGGCGGCGTTGCCGGCAGTGTCGACCGCGTAGCCTTCCTCCGTCAGGATCTCGCGGACGAGTTCGCGGATGTCGTTCTCGTCGTCGACGACGAGGATGCGCGCGTTTGTCATGCGCGTTCTCTCCTTGGCTCGAATGTTCTGTTGTTGCCGGCCCGCCCGGTGTCGTGCAGCGGCAGGTCGACGCAGACGCGCGCGCCGCCCGTGGCGCGGTTGTCGGCCTCGATGTGGCCGCCGTGTTCTTCGACGATCTTGCGCACGATCGCGAGGCCGAGCCCGGTGCCCTTGGCCTTGGTCGTGACGTACGGATCGAAAACCTGTCCGATCATTTCGCGCTGGAAACCCGGGCCGTCGTCCTCGACCGCGATCTCGACGACTTCCGTTTCGCCGCGCAGCGCCCGCTGCGTCGTGACCGCGATCGAGCCCTCGCCCTGGCCCTCGAGCGCCTCGACCGCGTTGGTGAGCAGGTTGTTGAGCAACTGGCGCAACCGGCCCGCGTCGGCGACGACGGTGTCGATCGCCGGGTCGAGCGTGACCTTGAACCGGACGTTGCGCATCGCGCCCTGCGCGCGGTAGAGGTCGGTGACCTCGGTCACCATGCGGTTCAGGTCGACCGTGGTCATCTCGAGCCGCGGCGCGCGTGCGTACTCGCTGAAGGCGTTGACCATCTCCTTCATCGCCTCGACCTGCTGCACGATCGTCTGCGTCGCGCGCTCGAGCATCTGCGCGTCCTTCGCGTCGGTCATCGACGGCAGCAGTCGATGCCGCATGCGCTCGGCCGAAAGCCGGATCGGCGTCAGCGGGTTCTTGATCTCGTGCGCGAGGCGACGCGCGACCTCGCCCCAGGCGGCCTCGCGCTGCGCCTGCAGCATCACCGTGATGTCGTCGAACACGAGCACGTGGCCGCCCGGCTCATCGCCCTCGCCCGGCAGCGGCGTGCAGGCGCACATCAGGATGCGCCGCGTCATTCCCGACTGGAACGTGAACTGCTCGCGCCACTCCGTCGCGCCGCCCGCGAAACGCTGGCGACAGGCGTCCACGAACTGTCGTGCGATGCCGTGCGGTTCCGCTCCGATCGCGTCGAAGCCCTGGCCGACCTGCGTCTCGAGCTCCTCGCCGAGGATCATGCTTGCGGCACGGTTGGCCGTGCGGATGCGCCAGTCGCGCTCGAGCGATATGACGCCGGTCGACAGGCGCGCGAGGATCACCGCGAGGTTGGCCCGCTCGGTCTCGACCTCCTGCTGCGCGCGACGCGACTCCTCGCGCGCGCGCCGCAGGCGCTTGGTCATGTCGTTGAACGAGTGGACCAGGAAGCCCATCTCGTCGTGCGAGGTCAGTGGCAGCTTGGTGTCGAGGTCGCCCTGGGCGACCGCGCGCGTGCCCTGCACGAGGTCCTGGATCGGCTGCACGAGCCGTTGCGCCGTGAAGATCGCGCCGTACCAGGCGGCCAGCAGCGAGAGCAGCAGCACGACCGTCAACGTGAGGATGAAGCTCGCCTTGAGCGGCTGCCGCAGGTAGTCCTTTTCGCCGAACTGCTTGTACGCAGCCTGCACCGTGTCGGCGAGGGCGCCGAGACGCTCGGCGACCGGGTAGAGCCCCTGCAGCACGAGCCGCTCGCGCCCCGGCAGGTCCGGCGCAATCGGCACAGCGGTGCGGATCAGGTAGCCACCGGCCGACTGTGGCTCGAGGCTCACGAACGGCTGGCCCTGGCGCACCTGCAGCAACACTTCGCTCGGCACGTCCTCGGGCACGATGGCGGCCGAGACGCCGTTGCTGACCGCGATGATCGAGCCCGCTTCCGTGGCGACGGTCAGTTCGAGCGCACCGACCTGGCGCCGGAACGACTCGAGCATGCCCGGCATCGTCGCGGAGGAAGTGCCGAGCCCTTCGGCGACGAGCTGCGAATCGGCCAGGTGCTCGCGCATCCGCACCTCGAGCGCGGAGCGCGACAGCACGAGCGCGTCGTCGAGGCTGCGGCGGATCTCGACGTTGAACCAGCTGTCGATGCCGCGGTTGAGGAACTGCACGGCGAAGAAATAGACCAGCAGGATCGGCAGCGTCGCCAGCACGCCGAAGATCCAGACCATGCGCGCCTTGAGCCGCGAGCCGATCACGTGGCCGCGCCAGTCGCGGATCAGCTGCGCCAGCTTGGTCGCGAGCAGGCCGACCAGCACCGCGAGGCCCGCGATGTTGATCATGAGGATCCACGGGTGCAGGCGGCTGAACTGCTCCGAGTTCTGCGCGGTCTGCGCCATGAACAGGATTGCCGCGAGCCACAGCAGGCCGCCGATGCCCACCGTCACGGCCGAGGCAGCGCGCTTCAGGGTCGGAGCGTCCATGTGACCCACTCGCTCTCTTCGCTCCAGTCGTCGGCCCAGAACAGCAGCCAGCCGAAGGCGGCCGGTGCCGTGCTGAGGTCGAGCACCGCGCGGATGCGTCCTTGATAGACCGGCCCAGGTGCCAGCAGTGCGGCATCGATCAGGGGCAGGCCATGCACGTCGCCGACACGGTCCAGCGCCGCCTCGAGCGAGCCGAAATCCTGCTGCTCGCCGGTGTTGAGGTTGCGCACGAGCCAGCGCTGGCTCAGCGCGTGGTAGCTCACTTCGTATCGCTGCACGAGCGCGGCGATCTCCGCGTCGAGCATGTAGCGGCGCACCCGGTCGACGACGATCTCGTAATTGAGCCGCAGCGTGAGTCCGGATTCGACGGCCCTGCGCGCGTCCTCGGGCAGGGTCAGCCCGAGCCGCGCGTCGAGCGTGTAGACCCCGTCCTCGAGCTCGACGGAAACGTCCCGGAGCGCGAGCGGCTCAGCCTGCGCCGGGCTGCCGACGAACCCGATCGTTGCGATTACGCACAGGGTGAGCCGCAAAGCCCATCGCGCCAAAAAAGGCGTCCTGGACCGGGCGGAAAGCGACCTGTAGTGCATTCCCAACAATCATAGCGACTTGGCCAGACAAGCATAGTAGAACCCGTCCATGGCGGCCTCACCCGGCAGCACCTGGTACCCCGGCCCCGACGTGGCGAGCCGTGGCGGCCACGCACGCGTGAGTTCGGGGGTCAGGTCACGGGCCCCGGCGGTCCGGGCGAGGAACGCCGCCACGACGCGCTCGTTCTCGGCCGCGAGCACCGAGCAGCTCGTGTAGAGCAGTCGGCCGCCGGGCTTGAGCGTGCCCCAGGCCGCGTCGAGCAACTCGGCCTGGCGACGGACCAGTGCGGGGATGTCCTTGGCCCGCCGCAGCACCTTGATGTCGGGGTGGCGACGGATCACACCGGTCGCCGAGCACGGCACGTCGAGCAGGACGCGGTCGAAAGCACGACCGTCGAACCATTGCGACGGCTGGGCGACGTCCGCCGCCCTGAGTTCGGCCTGCAGCCCGAGCCGCGCCAGGTTCTCGCGCACGCGTTCGAGCCGCGATTCCGCAACGTCGAGCGCCACGACGCTGGCGTCCCCGCCCGTGCGTTCGAGCACGTGGCAGGTCTTGCCGCCGGGTGCCGCGCAGGCGTCGAGGATGCGCTCGCCCGGCGCCGGCGCGAGCAGTTCGACGGCCAGTTGCGCCGCGGCGTCCTGAACCGAAAGCCGGCCGTCGACGAACCCCGGCAGGGAACGCACGTCAGTCGCCGGCTCGACGCGCAGCGCGTCCGGGGCGAACGGATGACGTGCGACCGTGAAACCGGCGGCCTCGAGTTCGCTCACGACGGCTGTCGATTCGGCCCGCATCCGGTTGACGCGGACCCAGAACGGCGGATGCTCGTTGTTCGCATCGAGCACGGCCGTCGCAGCGTCGGCGCCGCGGTCGCGCTTGAGCGCTTCGACGAACCAGCGCGGGTGCGCGGTGCGCAGCGTGAGATCGCGGTCGACGGCGTGCAGCACGGCTTCCCGTTCACGCTGGAACCGGCGCAGCACCGCGTTGACGAAGCCAGCCGCCTTGTCGAAACCGAGCAGGCGGGCCGCGCTGACGGTCTCGGCGACCGCCGCGTGCTCGGCCGTCTCGCCCGAGACGAGCTGATACAGGCCCACCTGCAGCAAGGCGCGCAACCGCGGATCGAGCTTGTCCGGGGAACGGTCCGCGAGCGCACCGAGCACCGCTGCCAGCCGGAAGTGCCAGCGCAGGGTGCCGTAACACAACGAACGCTTGAGGCCGCGTGCCGAACCCTCGGCGGTGTCGGCGGCCAGCAGTTCATCGAGCGAGCGGCCGCCGAGCACGTCGGCCACGATACGGGCCGCGTCCGCGCGGACCTGGGCCGGGCCCATTGCATTCATGGTTCCACCTCGCCGAAGCGAGCGCCGGCGAGCGGGCGCGAGTTGAGGAATTCGCGGGCGCTGACCGGCTTGCGACCCGGCCACTGCAGCGTGAGCAACTCCAGGGCACCTTCGCCCGTCGCGACGACGATGCGACCCGGTACGTCGACGACAGCACCGGGCAGCAACGACGAACCGATCGGGGTCGCGCCGGCGTCGGGCGCCGGCTCCCACGGCCGCGCCTCCCAGACCCGGACCTGCGTGCCGCCGAGCGTCGTTTCTGCGATGGGCCACGGGTTGAACGCCCGCACGAGCCGGTCGAGTTCGAGCGCCGGCCGCGACCAGTCGATCCGCGCTTCTTCCTTGCGGATCTTGGCGGCGTAAGTCGCGCCGTGGTCCGGTTGCGGCTGCGCGTGCAACTCGCCCGCCGCGCGACCGGCGACGGCCTCGACGATCGCCTGGGCGCCGAGCGGCGCCAGTCGATCGTGCAGCTGGCCTGCGGTTTCGCGCTCGCCGATCGCCAGTTCGCGGCGCAGCAGTTCCGGGCCGGTGTCGAGACCGGCATCCATCTGCATGATGGTGACGCCGGTGCGCTCGTCGCCGGCAAGCACGGCACGCTGGATCGGCGCCGCGCCGCGCCACCGCGGCAGCAGCGAGGCGTGGATGTTGAGACAGCCGAGACGCGGGATGTCGAGCACGGCCTGCGGCAGGATCAGCCCGTACGCGACCACGACCATGACGTCGGGCGCATACGCGGCGAGCGTGGCCTGCGCCTTCGGCGTCTTGAGCGTGGCCGGTTGTTCCACAGGCACGCCCAGCGCGAGCGCCCGTTGCTTGACCGGGCTCGCGGCGACCGCACGACCGCGTCCGGCCGGCCGATCGGGCTGGGTGTAGACCGCGACGACGCGATGCCCCGCAGCGTGCAACGCTTCGAGGGCCGGCACCGAAAACTCCGGCGTGCCGGCAAAGACGATACGCAACGGCGAGGTCAAACCGACGAGGTCCGGACGGGCACCGGGACCGCGGCGCGTTCCTTGCGCTCCTTCTCGAGCTTCTTGCGGATGCGGTTGCGCTTGAGCTCGGACAGGTAGTCGACGAAGAGCTTGCCGTCGAGGTGGTCGAGCTCGTGCTGGAGGCACACGGCGAGCAGGCCGTCGGCCTCGAGTTCGAACGGTTGCCCGTCGCGGTCGAGCGCCCGCACGCGGACCTTTTCTGATCGCGCCCGCAGCGTGTCATAGATGCCGGGGACGGACAGGCAGCCTTCCTCGGCCTCCGTCGACCCTTCGCGCTCGATGATCTGCGCGTTGATGAAGACGCGGGGCTCGGTCCGGTCGGACGAGACGTCGGTCACGAGCACGCGCTGGTGCACGTCCACCTGGGTCGCGGCGAGGCCGATCCCCTTCGAGGCGTACATGGTCTCGAACATGTCGTCGACGAGCCGGCGGATGGCGTCGTCGACCACTGCCACCGGCTCCGCTTTCGTACGCAGCCGGGGGTCCGGATATTCGAGGATGGTGAGCTTCGCCATTCGTTTGAAAATACTGCTAAAGTTAAGCCACGCTTGAATTTGTCGCCCCAAGAACCAGTGCCCGGCACCGCGTTCGAGGCCCGCCGCGTGGCGCGACTGAGACGTGGTCGGCAGCCGCCGCCCAGCGGCCCGGATTATAAGACGGCGGTCTCGACCCCGATACCAAGACGGAGATAGGGATGGATCGTTACGCTCGCCCCGAGTCGTCCTCATCGTTGCCGACACGCGGCTGGCTGCGGGCCACAGTGCTGGCCGCCGCCCTCGCGGGCGCCGGCATCGGCTCCGGCGTCGGCGTGCCGACGGCGGCGCTCGCGCAGGCCGAACCGGGCCGTTCGATGTCCGTGCCCGTCGCGGCAGAGGCGCCCGAGCGCTACGTGGTCAAGCGGGGCGACACGCTCTGGGACATCTCGGCGCTGTACCTCAAGGACCCCTGGTACTGGCCCGAGATCTGGCACGTCAACCCGTCCATCGCCAATCCCCACCTGATCTACCCCGGCGACGTGCTCTATTTCAGCTACGTCGACGGCAAGCCGCGGGTCTCGCTAGAGCGCGCCGGTGCCGTGCGGCTTTCGCCCGAGGTGCGCACGAGCCCGCTCGACCAGGCCATCCGCGCGATCCCGTACGACGTGCTGGTGGACTTCGCGGGCCGCCCGTCCGTGATCGACAAGTCGCAGCTCAAGAATGCGCCGTACGTCGTCGGCATGCGCGATCGCCACATCGTCGGCAGCTCCCACAACGAGATCTACGGCCGCGGCCTCGACAACCCCGCGCCCGGCACGCGCTTCAACATCGTCAACGTCGGAGAACCGCTGCGCGACCCGGACGACGGCGACCTGCTCGGCTACATGGGCCACTTCGCCGGCGTGGGCGAGGTGATGCAGAGCACGGGCGCGGTCGTGCCCGGCAAGGAATCGATTTTCAGCATGAAGCGCGAAGAAGACCTCGCGCACCTCAAGGTGCTCGAGATCGGCCGCGAGATCATGCAGGGCGACAAGCTCTTCCCCGCCACCGTCGACGTCGGCCCGGACTTCGTGATCTCGCTGCCCAAGAACGAGGGCGTGCTCGGCCAGGTCGTCGCGATCGTCGAAGGCGTCTCCGTCGCCGGCAAGTACCAGGTGCTCGCGCTCAACCGCGGCAGCAAGCACGGGCTCGAGGCCGGCAACGCGCTCGGCGTGTTCTACCGCGGCGAAGTGGTCCACGACCGTTTCGACCGCGGCGTCTGGTCGGCCTACACGGCCAACTACGACAAGGTGCGGCTGCCCGACGAGCGCAGCGCCACCGTGCTGGTGTTCAAGGTCTACGACCGCGTCAGCTATGCACTCGTGATGGAATCGTCACAGGTCATCCACAAGGGCGACTTCATCGCGAGCCCGATGTACGGTCATCGCGACGCCGGCAACGCCGTCTACCTGCCCTGAACGCGCCCGCGCGCAGAACTGCGCGAACGGGCCGGATTGCCGCAAAGCCTGCCGGGAGCCCCTCCCGGTAGGCTTTTTGCGTCATGGAGGACGCAAACTCGTGGCTCACGCTGGCCCACGCGCCGACGCTGCACGCCGCGCACGTCCGTGGCCTCGACCCGGGTGAATCCCCGCTCGCACTGCTCGAGGCGAGCCCGGCCCGTCGCGCGGCGCTGGGGTTGGGCGCCGGCGCCGCGCGGGCGTTGTCGCGGCCCGACCGCGCCGCCATCGACGCCGACCTGCGGTGGCTGGCCGGTGCGACGAACCGCAGCCTCGTGCGCTGGGGCGAAGCAGCCTATCCACCGCTGCTCGCGCAGATCCACGACGCGCCGCTGGTGCTGTTCGTCGAGGGCGACGCGCAGGTGCTCGGGCGGCCACAGCTGGCCGTGGTCGGCACGCGCCACCCGACACCACTCGGCCGCGAAACGGCGGCCCGCTTCGCCGCTCACCTCGCCGCCGCCGGGCTCGCCGTCACGAGCGGCCTGGCGCTCGGCATCGATGCGGCCGCGCATCGCGGTGCCGTGCAGGCAGGCGGCCGGACGGTCGCGGTGATGGGGCGCGGGCTCGACGCGATCTATCCGCGCGAGAACGCCAGCCTTGCCGCCCGGATCGTCGGCACGGGCGGAGTGCTCGTCACGGACATCCCCACGGGCATCGGGCCGCTGAAGTCGAACTTCCCGCGTCGCAACCGGATCCTGAGCGGGCTCACGGTCGGCACGCTGGTAGTCGAGGCGGCGCTGCACAGCGGTTCGCTGATCACGGCCCGGCTCGCCCTGGAACAGGGCCGAGAGGTGTTCGCCATCCCGGGGTCGATCCACAACACCGTGGCACGCGGTTGCCACCGGCTGTTGCGGGACGGGGCCCGCCTGGTCGAGACCGTGGCCGACATATGTGAAGAACTCGGGCCGATCGTCGGCGAAATCGGTCGCTTCGTGCCGCCGGCGGCCGTGATCGGTGTCGGATCGGATCCGCCCGCGTTGGACAAGGAGTATGAAATCCTGTTAGATGCCGTCGGCTTCGAACCGGCCGCCTTCGACCAGATCGTCGCACGCACCGGTCTCGCAACCGCTGCCGTCGCGTCGATGCTGCTGATCCTCGAGCTCGACGGACGGATACAACAGGAACCGGGCGGGCGCTATGGCCGCCGGCTGCCGGGAAGGTGACATGAAGGAAGGCGTCCTCGACATTCTGATCTACCTGTTCGAGAACTACTTCGACGCCGAAACGGACGATGGCATCGAACCCGACCGCGAAACGCTCAAGCTCGAGCTCGAGCGCGCCGGGTTTCCAGGACTGGAAGTGGAGCGCGCCCTGCGCTGGCTGGAAGACCTCGCGGGCGACCCGTCGCGGTTGCAGCCGACGCCGACGTCGCGCGCGATCCGTGTCTTTGCGGCGCTGGAACAGGCGCGCCTCGACACGGACTGCCGCGGCTACCTCGTGCACCTCGAGCAGATCGGCATCCTCTCGCCGGCGCAGCGCGAGCTGGTGATCGACCGGCTGATGGCGCTCGACGGCGACGACATCGACATCGACAAGCTCAAGTGGGTCGTGCTGATGGTGCTCTTCAGCCAGCCCGGACAGGAAACGGCGTTCTCCCGCATGGAGGACCTGGTGTTCGAGGACCGCAGCGGCGCCATTCATTAGAGTGGCCAGCGGTCAGTGGTCAGTGGTCAGTGATTAGTGGTCAGCAGGAGGTGCGTCGCGCCGGAAACGTGCCGCAGGCGCTCCGTCACTCACCACTGACCACGAGCCGCTAGCCACTTCTTTTTCTCCTGCCGCGGACCACCGCGGCATGTTTGTTTCTGAGGGACATGACCAAGAATCTCGTCATCGTCGAGTCGCCGGCCAAGGCCAAGACCATCAAGAAGTACCTGGGCAAGGACTTCGAGGTGATGGCGTCCTATGGCCACGTCCGCGACCTCGTGCCGAAGGAAGGCGCCGTCGACCCCTCGCGCAATTTCGAGATGCGCTGGGAACTCATCGACAAGAACCGCAAGCACGTCGACGCGATCGCCCGCGCGGTCAAGAAGGCCGACGCGCTGTACCTGTCGACCGACCCCGACCGCGAGGGAGAAGCGATCTCCTGGCACCTCTACGAGCTGCTGCGCAACTCAGGCGCGCTCGACGGCAAGAGCGTGCATCGCAGCGTGTTCTACGAGATCACGAAGAACGCCGTGCAGGAGGCGGTCGACCAGCCGCGCGAGATCGCCGACGAACTGGTCAAGGCCTATCTCGCGCGTCGCGCACTCGACTACCTGGTCGGTTTCAAGGTCTCGCCGCTGCTCTGGAAAAAGGCCGGCCTCTCGGGCGCCTCCGCCGGCCGCGTGCAGAGCCCGGCGCTGCGCATGATCTGCGAGCGCGAGGAGGAGATCCTCGCGTTCAAGCCGCGCGAGTACTGGACCATCGACGCGCAGGCGCAGAAGGACGCCGCGCAGTTCACGGCCAAGCTGACCCAGCTCGGCGGCCGCAAGGTCGAGCAGTTCACGGTCACGACGGCCGACGACGCCGCGCGCGCCAAGGGCGAGCTCGAACAGGCCGCGGCCGGCACGCTGGTCGTCACCAACGTCGAGAAGAAGCAGCGCAAGCGCAACCCGGCGCCGCCGTTCACGACCTCGACCCTGCAGCAGGAGGCGGCGCGCAAGCTCGGCTTCGGCGCGCAGCGCACGATGCGTCTCGCGCAGCGGCTGTACGAGGGCGTCGACTTCGGCGAAGGCCCGGTCGGCCTGATCACGTACATGCGTACCGACTCGGTGAGCCTCGCGGGCGAAGCCGTGCGCGAGATCCGTGGCGTGATCGCGCGACTCTATGGCGACGCGGCCTTGCCCGACGCGCCGCGTTTGTACAAGACCAAGTCGAAGAACGCGCAGGAAGCCCACGAGGCCGTGCGCCCGACGTCGGCGGCGCGCACACCCGAGATGCTCGCCGGCAAGATCGACGCCGACGAGCACAAGCTCTACACGCTCATCTGGCGCCGCGCGGTTGCGAGCCAGATGGAAGCGGCGGTGTTCGACACCGTGGCCGTGGACCTCGCGGCGGGCAAGGACAACACCTTCCGCGCCAACGGCTCGACGCTGCTGTCGCCCGGGTTTCTCGCGGTTTATCGCGAGAGCTTCGACGACGTCACGCTCAACGCCGACGACGACGAGAACCGCATCCTGCCACCGCTCGAGACCGGCGACCGCGTCCGGCTGCTCGCGATCGACACCGCGCAGCACTTCACCGAGCCGCCGCCGCGCTATTCGGAAGCGAGCCTGGTCAAGGCGCTCGAGGAACACGGCATCGGCCGGCCCTCGACGTACGCGAGCATCATCCAGACGCTGCTCTACAAGAAGTACTGCGAACTGACGAACCGCCGCTTCGTGCCGACCGACCTCGGCAAGATCGTCAACCGTTTCCTGACAGCGAACTTCGAGCACTACGTCGACTACGGCTTCACGGCCTCGATGGAAGACGAGCTCGACAACATTTCGCGCGGCGAGGAAGACTGGCTGCCGATGCTCGAGCGCTTCTGGGTCGAGCTCAAGAAGCAGATCGACGACGTCGACGAAAACGTCACGCGCTCCGACGTCGCGATGGAACGTCCGCTCGGCATCGACCCGGTCTCGGGTCGTCCCGTAAGCGTGCGTTACGGCCGCTTCGGCGCGTTCGCGCAGATCGGCACGCGCGACGACGAGGAAAAGCCGAAGTTCGCGAGCCTGCGTCCGCACCAGCGCATGGACGACCTCACGCTCGACGAGGCGCTCGAGCTGTTCCAGCTGCCGCGCACGCTTGGGCAGTGGGAGGACGGCCACGCGATCAAGGTCGCGGTCGGCCGCTTCGGCCCGTACGTGCAGTACGGCGCGAAGAAATACGCGTCGCTCAAGAAGGACGACGACCCGTACACGATCACGCTCGAACGCGCGACCGAGATCATCCAGGAAAAGATCGCGATCGAGGCGAACCGCATCATCCGTGACTTCGGCGAGCCGACGAACATCCAGGTGCTGAACGGCCGCTACGGTCCGTACATCAGCGACGGCAAGAAGAACGGCAAGATCCCGAAGGACCGCGAACCGCGCTCGCTGACGCTCGAGGAATGCCAGGCGCTGCTCGCCGCGGCACCGGAGCGCAAGGGCTGGGGCCGTCGCGGCTTCGCCAAGACCGCGACGTCGAAGACGGCGGCGAAGTCTTCCTCGAAGACGGCGTCTTCCGGCACCGCGGACGAGACTGGCGCGCCGAAAAAGAAGGCCGCCGCGAAGAAGAAGGCCGCGCCGAAGAAGAAAGCCACGGTCGCGAAGAAAAAGGCGGCGCCGAAAAAGACCGCCTGATCGGACTTCTTCACCTCTCCCGCATGCGGGAGAGGGAGCAAATCCAAACCTGCCGTACTATCGCGTCACCTCGTCCACGCGATGACCACCGATGCCTGCCGACACGCCTGCCATTGCCGACGTCATCGTCTACCTGCGCGACCTGCACGACCGCATCACGCAGGCGCTCGAAGCCGCCGACGGACAGGCGAGCTTCCGTCGCGACACATGGCAGCGAGCGGAAGGCGGTGGCGGCGAATCGCGCGTGCTGCGCGACGGTGCCGTGTTCGAGCAGGCGGGCATCAACTTCTCGCACGTGATGGGTGGCAAGCTGCCCGCGTCCGCCACGGCACAGCGACCGGACCTGGCCGGCGCCAGCTTCGAGGCGACAGGCGTGTCGCTGGTCATCCACCCGCGCAACCCGTACGTGCCGACCTCGCACGCCAACGTGCGTTATTTCATGGCCCTCAAGGACGGCGAACCGGCCGCCTGGTGGTTCGGCGGCGGTTTCGACCTGACGCCCTACTACCCGTTCGACGAAGACGTCGTGCACTGGCATCGCAACGCCAAGGCCGCGTGCGATCCCTACGGCCCCGACGTCTATGCCCGGTACAAGGACTGGTGCGATCGCTACTTCTACCTGAAGCACCGTGAGGAGACCCGTGGCGCCGGCGGCCTCTTTTTCGACGACCTCAACCAATGGGGCTACGACAGGTCATTTGCGTTCACGCGCAACGTCGGCGACCGCTATCTCGACGGCTACCTGCCGATCGTCGAGCGGCGCAAGGACACGCCCTATGGCGAACGTGAGCGCCAGTTCCAGCTCTACCGTCGCGGCCGTTACGTCGAATTCAACCTGGTGTACGACCGCGGCACGATCTTCGGGCTGCAGTCCGGCGGCCGGACCGAGTCGATCCTGATGTCGCTTCCGCCACTCGTGCGCTGGGAGTACGACTACCGGCCCGAGCCGGGGTCTCCCGAGGAGCGGCTGTACCGGGACTTCCTGCGTCCGCGCGACTGGCTCGGCCTCGGCTGAGGCACTCCGCGCCCCGTCTTACCGCCGCGCCCGGCTGGCTCCCCGCCGGGCACGGCGAAACTCCCGCCGCGGATTGCGCGTCCCATTTCCTTGCGTTATGTCGAATGCGTGGCTTCGTAGTTGCCTCGGCGTGCGCGCATATCTTCGCTGGCAGGGTTGCGCCCGGTATGGACCATCCGGTACGTTCGGTTCACGGTCGAAGGGCACACCCGTCGCGAGGCGGGGCCGCAAAGCCACCGGCTCTTGAACTGGACATCCAAGAACAAGAGGGCCGGGCTGCCTGGGTTCGTTTCGGTACGTCCGCGGGGCAAGCCTCGGCGGGCCCGTCGAATCGGCGCTGTCGGTTCCTGCGCGAGCAGCGATCCCGCCCGAAGCACGCAGCAATAACTACACCGAAGGAAGGGTCCATCGAATGAGAAGGCATCAGTCCAAGCGAGGGACGTCCCTCGCGCTCGTCGGCAGCACGCTTGCACTCACACTCGGGGCCATCGCGGCCCACGCCCAGGACTCCGTCCCGGCCAGCGAGGCCGAGGGTACGCAACGCTGGTTCGTCGAACTCGTCGGCGCCCCGATCGCGGACGGCGCGTCGTCGGCGTCGGTCAGGAACGAGAAGGCCGCGTTCCGCAAGGCCGCCGCGGCGGCCGGCATCGCCTTCCAGGAGCGCAAGGCCTACGACACGCTGTTCAACGGCTTCTCGGTCAGCGTCGACGGCGCGAACCGGGTCAAGCTGCAGCAGCTTGCGGGCGTGAAGGCCGTCTACCCGGTCGAGATCGTCGCGGCGCCGAACCCGGAGGTCAACGCGATCAGCCCCGACCTCGTC
>DATMIB010000119.1:0-15758 GCA_035554635.1 Steroidobacteraceae bacterium
GCTCCAACGGTGGCGTTGCATGGGATTAAACCATCGCCGCGCACATTGGTTGCGAAGCGAAGCGTCGGTGCCGCGCGACGTGGCGCGCACTCCTACAGAATCGTTCTTCCCTCTGATCCCTCTCCCGTGGAGCGGGAGAGGGTAGGACTCCCTCTCCCACACAGTGGGAGAGGGTTGGGGTGAGGGTCCGAAAAGAATCCCCGGGCCCTCACCCGCGCTGCGCGCGACCTCTCCCGCGAACGGGAGAGGTGAAGAGGTGGAGAGTGGTTCGGCCAGCCGCCACGCGGCTTCGGGCCGATGCTCGGCGACGCAGGCAAGACCGTGCACAGCCTCGTGGCCGAGCCGCGCCCGCAACCGCTCGACCAGCGCCGGCACGTTCTCCCCGGACTCGCGCCGGTCGTGCGCGAAGAGCTCGCCCGCATCGCCCTGCAGGTCGAGCAGCGGGCCGCTGACGAGCCGCAGGTTGCGCACGGGCTCGGTCAGTTCGAGCCGTGCAAGCCGCTCGCGCAGCAGCTCCCCGATGCGTCGCGGCTGTGCGCCGATCGGCTGCACGAACCGCAGGCGCACGCGCGTCACGGGCGCTTCGCGGTGACGCAGCTGCACCTCGAGCGCCTGGATGCCACGGCTGCGCGCACGCAGGAACCGGCAGAGCTCGTCGACCATCGGTTCGAGCACGAGCTGCAGCCGGGCGGCGTCGTCGATTTCCGGTTCGAGGTCGCGTCGCAACGCGAATTTCTCGTGGGCGGCAAAAGCCGAACGCGGCTCCGCGAGGCGGCCCGTCGCGCGGTCGAGCATCGCGAGCAGGTCCGCGCCGAAGCGACGCGCGAACCCGTCGCGCGGCAACCGCAGGCATTCGCCGACGGTGCGCACGCCCATCGTCGTCAAGGCCTGCAGCGTGCGTTCGGGCCAGCGCGTGCAACCGGCGAGTGGCAGCGACGCGAGGCGGCCGCCGAGTTCCTCGCGGCTGCGCACGAGCACGACGCGCTCGTCGGCCCTGCAACGGGCGAACCACAGCGATGCGAGCGGCGCCGGGGTGATCGCGAACCGCGCCGTGGCGCCGGTGGCCGCGACCAGTTCGTGCTGCAACCGCTGGCACAGCGCCCGCGCCCCGCCGAACAGGCGCAGGCTGCCACGCACCTCGAGCAGCACGGCGTCGGGCGGCTCGAGGCTGACACGCGGCGTGAAATGCAGGCCGCGACGCGCGACGGCGTCGAGCAGCGCCTTTTCGCGTCGCAGGTCGCGTGCGAGCGGCTGCAGCGACGGCACCAGCGCGAGTGCCGAATTGACCGACATGCCGGTGCGCACGCCCGCGGCGTGCACGCGTGCCTCGCAGGCCCGCACGACCTTGCCGTCACGCTCGAGGTCGACCACCGCGACCGGCGGTTGCCCCGGCAAGGCCGCGACCTGCTCGCGCAGGGCATCGAGCAGCAATGCCGGCAGGTGCACCGCGAGCCAGAGTTCACGCGGCCGTGACGACGGCGCAACGCCGGCGACGGGAGCGACAACAGCCGGAACGGAGAGCGACGGACGCGATGCCGGGACCACCCGGCGTCTGGCGAGCGGGGCCATGTCAGTGCCCCAGGCTGACCGTGGCGGGACGCCCTCCGCGGCTCTTGACGATGCGCACCTGCAGGCCCTGCTGCGCGTCGCCGAACAATGCGAGCCGCAACACCGCCGGCGATGACGTCAACCCCGCCTGCAACGGCCGGAACAGCACCGCGAGGCTGTGCGATTGTTCCGCCGCCAGCTGCAGGCGCCGCAAGGCCTGCGGATCGCGCGGGTTCGCCCAGCCGAGCACGGCGCTGCAGGCTTCGGAGCGCAGGGCCTGGTCCATGGCCCATTCGGTCGCCCCCGCGCCGTGCACGACCAGCACGCGCGACACGTCGATGCCGCACTCGGCGAGCGCCGGCGCGTACGGCACGTACGGTGGCGAGACACAGGCGATCCAGCCGCCGCGTGCGCCACCGGCCGCCGTGGCCCTGGTCTTCGCCGCCTTCGTGCGCGCGCCCTGCGGCCGCCCGCACAGCCGCGCCAGCGCGGGCATCAACAGGCGCAGTTCACCGATGCCGCGCTGGTCCGAGAGCAGTTCGATGAGGCCTTGCCGCGGCCATCCCTGGCCAGGCAGGCAGCTATCGAGGGCGGCGTATCCCGTCGGCAACCCCTGGGGCGCTGCGCTGTCTGCACCCTGCGCCCGTGCACGCCACAGGCGGGCGGGGTTGTTCTGCAGCAGCTCTGCGACGGAAACGGCCATGAAAAAATCGGAGTGGTCGTGCGGATGGGTGCTGCCCACGCGCTTCGTGCAAGACGCATGGAACTGGGGATCGCGACGCTGCGGCCTCAGGAGAGACGGTGCGTTTCCTGCCGCACGACGCCGACGACGACGCCTTCGATCGTGAGCGACTCCTCGCGCAGGTCGATGCGCATGGGTTCGAACTCCTCGTTCTCCGGCAGCAGCCACGCGATCGCACCGTCCTGCCGGTAACGCTTCACCGTCACCTCGTTCTCCAGCCGCGCGACGATGATCTGGCGATTCCGGACCTCGGGTGTGCGGTGGACCGCGACCAGGTCGCCGTCGAGGATGCCGGCATTGCGCATGCTCATGCCCTTGACCTTGAGCAGGTAGTGCGGGCGCGGCTGGAACAGGCCAGGATCGATCTGGTACCGCGCCTCGATGTTCTCTTCGGCGAGGATCGGGCGACCGGCGGCGACGCGACCGATCAGCGGCAGGCCGAACTGCTCGCGCAGCGAATCCTTGAGCTGGATGCCGCGCGAAGCGCCTGGCCGCAGGTCGAGTACCCCTTTGCGCTGGAGCGCCCGCAGGTGCTCCTCGGCCGCATTGGGAGACTTGAACCCGAGTGCCTCGGCGATTTCGGCACGCGTGGGGGGCAGGCCATGTTCGGCCAGGGTGTCCTGGATGAACTTGAGGACCTGGCGCTGGCGCGGTGTGAGATCTTCCATGCGACGATCACCTGTATGCACGTACAGCCACTGTGCTTATATACAGGCTCGTTCCGGGCGACGCAAG
Organism: Steroidobacteraceae bacterium; assembly: GCA_035554635.1. Taxonomy (GTDB): domain Bacteria; phylum Pseudomonadota; class Gammaproteobacteria; order Steroidobacterales; family Steroidobacteraceae; genus RPQJ01. The sequence continues at coordinate 3,026 of DATMIB010000119.1, forward strand.
CGGCAATGAGAAACTGTGCGCAATCTCGCAAATTGGCGCTCGCGCAACGTTCGCCATCGCGGCGCCGAATCGTCGAGAGTAGTTCTTACACGCTTCGAACCCTTGAATCACACGGCTTTACGGCCTGAATGTCAGCGGATTCCTGCACGTCGACGCAGTCGGGTCCGTCGTCTGTCTGCCGTCCGATACACACGACCGCCCGTCCTGCAATCTTCAACATCCAACCTGAATCAGTTAGTCTTTCTCGCGCTCGGCTGCGCAGCGCACAGGAACCACAGTCATCCGATGCATCGCCGCAGCCGCCTCTGGCTTGTCTGATTCCACCCCCTTATCGAGGAATAACACAATGAAGACCGCGATCGTCAAGACGCTGACCGTGGCCGCCGCCGCCGTCATGGTTGCCACCGCTTCCGGCTGCAGCAACAAGGACCTGCTGGCCCGCATCGACGCCGCGAACGCCGCCGCCAAGGCCGCCGCCACGGACGCCGCCGCTGCCAAGCAGGCTGCTGACGCCGCCGCCGCCTCGGCTTCGAGCGCCTCGAACGCCGCCAGCAGCGCGCAGAGCACGGCCAACCAGGCCCTCCAGGCCGCGCAGGCTTCGCAGGCGTGCTGCGATGCGAACAACGAGAAGATCGATCGCGCGTTCAAGCGCTCGATGGGCAAGTAATCGCCCTTTTCACCTTCGGGTGAGACGGAAACGCCGCGCTTTGCGCGGCGTTTTCGTTTGGGCCACTGTCGCCGCCAGCCTCCCGGGCCGGCGGCCACCGGTCACTGCGTCGCCTCGTGCACGACCGCTTCGGTGGGTGCCGGCGTGGGTTGCGGCACGAAAGTACGCATGCCGATGCGCACGGGCACGCCCGACATCTGCTTGAACGCCAGACGCGCGGTGTCCCAGTCCACCTGCACGGGCAGGCCGCGCGTCGCGGCCTGGACCGCACGGTCGAGTTCGGCCGGGTCGAGGTGCGTCGGGTCCGCCGTGCCCTCGAGCGGCGCCTGGCGTTCGATGAACAGCGTGCCGCGCGACCAGCCGACCTTGGTGGTCTGGTCGATCAGGTTGACCTTGGTGTTGACAGGCACCATCGAGAAGAACTCGGCGATGTCTTCCGGGAACATGCGGATGCAGCCGTGCGTGACCTGCATGCCGACGCCGGCGGGCCGGTTGGTGCCGTGGATCAGGTACGCGCCGCCGGGGATGTTGAGCCGCATCGCGTATTCGCCGAGCGGATTGTCGGGACCCGGTGGCACCACCTTCGGCAGCGGATCCCCCTTGGCGATGTGCTCGAGCCGGATCGACTCGGGCGGGTTCCAGTTCGGCCGCTCCTGCTTCGCGTAGATCTTCGTCACGCCGAGCGGCGTCTTCCAGTCCATCTTGCCCGTGCTGATCGGGTACGTGCGCACGACGCGTGGCTGGCCCGGCTGCTGCGGGGGGAAGTAATAGAGCCGGTGCTCGGGCAGGTTCACGACGACACCTTCCCACGGCACGTTCGGCAGCACGAACCGGCTCGGGATCACGATCTCCGTGCCGTCACCGGGCAGCCACGGGTCGACACCCGGATTGGCCGCGATGATCTCCTCGTAACCCACGCCGTAGCGACGGCCGATGTCGAGCAGCGTGTCCTCGTGCTGGGCGACCGCCGAATTGACCACGCCGATGACGTTGTCGCCGTTGGTGGGCAGCAGGTACTCGGCCGCACCCGCCCGCGCCGTGTCCGCGACCAGGGGTGCGAACAGCGCGACGAACACGGGAACCAACCACCGGCCACCCTTGCTACGGTGCATGCAACCTTTCCTCCTCGTGGGGCATCCCATTGTACCGACATGCAACAGCCAGATTCGCCCCGCCACCCGCGCGTTGACCCCGATACGGTCGGGCCCGTAGCCTTGCGGCCGCGAGGGAGCCACATGCCTTATAAGCTGACGATCGAGCTGTCGGACCGCGACCTGCGCCATTTTCGTCGCGAATTGAAAAAAGCCCGCGAGTCGGTGCAGATCGCCGACGACGAGGAGATCCTGGCGGCCGCGAACGAGCTCGTGCAGAGCATGCGCGGCACCGAACTGCCGGACTTCGTGCGCGACCGGCTCGACAAGCTCGAGATGCTGCTCGCGATGATCAACGACCCGGACTGGCCGCTCGACGACGACGAGCGCCACCCGGTGCTCGCGGGCCTCGCCTACCTCTGCGATCCCGAGGACCTGATCCCCGACGACATTCCCGGCATCGGCATGCTCGACGACGCGGTCATGATCGAACTCGTCTTCCGCGAACTGCGGCACGAGCTCGACGCCTATGGCGAGTACCTGGCGTTCCGCGAGTCGCTGACACGCCGGTCGGTGCTGCGTGCTGCCTCGGATGTGGCGCGGGCAAAGATCGAGCGTCGCCGCAACCAGTTGCTGGCGCGTATGCGACGTCGACGCGAAGCCGAGGTCGTCAAAGCCACCTGATCGTGGGTTGGAGCGCGGTGTCGCTACTTGGCCGCGACGTCCACCGTGCTGGCGGTCACCTTCGCCAGCAGTTCGCCGATCTGCCCCGGCACGCCGTTGCGCGATTCCGTCACCGCGACGCGCACGGCGTTTGCGAACGACACGCGGTCGGCGCCGCCATGACTCTTGATGACCACGCCGTTCAGCCCGACCATGCTCGCACCGTTGTAACCACGCGGGTCGAGACGGCCCTTGAGGGCGTTCAGCGCCGGTTTCGCCGCGAGCGCACCGAGCTTGCGCATCGGGTCGCGGGTGAACTCTTCCTTCATCACGCCGCCGATGAAGCGCGCAAGGCCCTCCATCGTCTTCAGCGAGACGTTGCCGGTGAAGCCGTCGGTGACGACCACGTCGACGTCGCCCGAGAAGATGTCGTCGCCCTCGACGAAGCCGCAGTAGTTGATCGCGGATGCAGCCTGCAGCCGCCGGTGCGCGGCCTTGATCTCCTCGGTGCCCTTGATGTCCTCCTCCCCGACGTTGAGCAACCCGACACGCGGGTTGTCGATGCCGTGCAGGTCGGAGGCGATCACTGAGCCCATGACCGCGAACTGCACGAGATGACCCTCGTTGCAGTCGGGGTTGGCCCCGAGGTCGAGCATCACGGTGTGGCCGTGGACGGCCGGCACGGCGGAAACGATCGCGGGACGGTCGATTCCCGGGATCATGCCGAGCACGAACCGCGAGGTGGCGAGCAGCGCGCCGGTGTTGCCGGCCGAGACGCACGCGCTGGCCTCGCCGTTCTCGACGAGGTTGATCGCGACGCGCATCGAGGAGTTCTTCTTCCGGCGCAATGCGTCCTGGGGACGCTCGTCCATCGTGACGACTTCGGTCGCGTCGACGAAACGGCAGCGCTCGGTGTCGGCCAAGCGCCCGAGCAACGGGCGCACGACCTCGCTGCGGCCGACGACGATCAGCCGCAGGTCGGGAATGGCAGCGAGGACTTCGAGGGCCGCGGGGACCGCAACCTCGGCGCCGTGGTCTCCGCTCATCGCGTCCACGGCGACAGTCAACAGCCCGGCGTTCATGCGCGGGCCCGGGCTGGCAGGATTACTCCTGGCCTTCGTCGGCAGCCGGCTTCTCGATCACCTTCTTGCCGCGGTAGAAGCCGTCCGGCGTGATGCGGTGGCGCGTGTGGGTTTCGCCGCTCGTGCGGTCGACCGACAGCGCCGGGGCGCTGAGGTGGTCGTGCGAACGGTGCATGCCGCGCTTCGACGGGGACTTGCGGCTCTTCTGGACTGCCATGGCTCTACTCTCTCCTGAAGCGGTCAGTGCCCGGATTTCTTCTCGAGCATTTCCCGCAGATTCGCAAAAGGCGTCTGCTTCTCTTCCGCCGCCGCTGCCTGGGCAGCCTGCGGTTCGTCCGCGGACGGCGGTGTCAGCGACACCACCTCCGCACCACTCGAGCGGCACTGCGGATCGCCGGGCTCGTGCATCGGCACGAGCGGCATCGCGAGCAGCACCTGCTCCTCTATCAGTGCCGTGAGCGACATCTGCTCCGGCTTCCCCACGAACGGCTCGTAGCCGCCCGGCACGACTTCGTCCTCGTCGCGCACGACCATCACCGCCGCCGACTCGTCGACGACGTTCGCGCACGGCTGCAGGCAGCGCTGGCACACGACCATCGCCACGCCCTCGACGCGAACATCGACGGTCGTCCGGCCCTCGAAAGTGCCGAACTGCAACTGCGCGTCGATGCGTGTGCCCTGAAGGCCGCCCGCCTCCGTCACTCGTGCAAGCTGTGCCTGCTCGAGACGACGTTCGACGACGGCAGCTCGCGCCGCCAGTTCCTTTGCATTGACCTGATCGGTCGGGCCGGGCGACATGGGCCGCGTATAATAGTGACGAGCCTCCCCCCTGTCAAAACAAACCGGGCCTAAATCTTTGTTTCAAAAGGGTCTGATCCTGGCGTCGACCTCGCGGTACCGGCGCGCGCTGCTCGAGCGTCTCGGCCTGCCGTTCGAAGGTGTCGCACCGGAGGTCGACGAGGCCCGTCGCGACGGCGAATCGGCGGCAGACCTGGCGGTCCGGCTGGCCCGGGCCAAGGCCGAAGCCGTCGCGCTGCACCACCCCGGGGCGGTCGTGATCGGCTCGGACCAGGTGGCCCTGCGCGGCACCGAAGTGCTCGGCAAGCCCGGCACGGTCGAACGCTGTCGCGCGCAACTGCTGCAGTCCTCGGGGCAGGAGGTCGTCTTCCTGACCGCGGTGCACGTCGTCGACGGCCCCGGCCGCCGCGCCGAATCGCACGTCGACCGCACCACGGTGCGGTTTCGCACGCTTGTCGCGGACGAGGTCGACCGGTACATAGAGCGGGACCGGCCGCTCGACTGCGCCGGCGGGTTCAAGGCCGAGGCCCTCGGCATCGCCTTGTTCGAGAGCATCGAGTCGTCCGACCCGACCGGTCTCACCGGCCTCCCCCTCGCGTGGGTGTGCGGTGCGCTGCGTCGCGCCGGGTTCGCGGTACCCTAGCGGGCCGACGTCGGCCGTGGCGCTCCCATGCGTTCGCGACCGGCGATGCGCCGACGGGCATAACAACAGCCGAACGACGGGGGAACCGGGACCTTGAAAGCCAGCCGCCTGACGCTCTACATCATCATCGGTCTGGTCCTCGGCCTGATCGTCGGTTATTCGGTGCACGAGGGTTACCACACCGGCGCCGCCAGGGTCGCCGATGCGCTCGGCCTCGTCACGACCGTGTTCCTGCGCCTGATCAAGATGATCATCGCGCCGCTGGTCTTTTCCACGCTCGTGGTCGGTGTCGCCAAGCTGGGCGATCTCGCGGCGGTGGGCCGCGTCGGCGGCAAGGCGCTGCTCTGGTTCATCTTCGCCTCGGTGCTGTCGCTGACGCTCGGCCTGATCATGGTCAACCTGTTCCGGCCCGGCGATGCGCTGGTCGGCAAGGTCGTGCTCGATGCGGCCACCACCCCGGGCCTCGCGACGGGTTCGCTCACGCTCAAGGAATTCGTCACGCACCTCGTGCCGGCCTCGGTGTTCGAAGGCATGGCGAAGAACGAGATCCTGCAGATCGTCGTGTTCTCGCTGTTCTTCGGCACCGGCCTCGCCGCGCTCGGCGAACGCGGCAAGCCGCTGATCGAAGTGATCGACATCGCCGCGCACGTCATGCTCAAGGTGACCGGCTACGTGATGTGGCTCGCGCCGGTCGCGGTGTTCGCCGCGGTCGCCGGCGTCATCGCCAAAAGCGGCTTCGGCCTCGTCGCGGACTTCGGCGTGTTCATGGCCGAGTTCTACTTCAGCATCCTGCTGTTGTGGCTGCTGCTGATGCTGCTCGGATCCGTGTTCCTCGGCCGGCGTGTCGTCGACCTGATCCGCTCTGTGCGCGAGCCGCTGATCCTCGCGTTCTCGACGGCTTCGAGCGAGGCGGCCTATCCCAAGACACTCGCCCAGCTCGAGAAATTCGGCTGCAGTAACCGCATCGCTTCGTTCGTGCTGCCGATCGGCTACTCGTTCAACCTCGACGGCTCGATGATGTACTGCACGTTCGCGACGGTCTTCATCGCGCAGGCATACGGCATCGACCTGTCGATCGGCACGCAGATCACCATGCTGCTGATCCTGATGCTCACCTCCAAGGGCATGGCCGGCGTGCCACGTGCGTCACTGGTCGTGATCGCGGCGACACTGGCGCAGTTCGACATCCCGGAAGCGGGCCTGCTGCTGATCCTCGGCGTCGACCACTTCCTCGACATGGCGCGGTCGGCGACCAACGTCGTCGGCAATTCGGTCGCCACCGCAGTCGTCGCCAAGTGGGAAGGCGAGCTCGCGCCGCCACAACGCGACGAGCCGGCTTGACAGCCAGCGCGCCTTAGCGGGCCGACACGCGGCGCGCCATCACGGGCGCGCACCTGGGTCTTGTGTGCGCGAGGAGTCGCCCTTCCTCGCCTGCCCGCAGTTCTATTTCTTCTTGGTCTGCGCGCGGATGCGCCCGGCCCGCCGCCCACCGGCGCGCGCGGATGCGCCCGGCCCACGGGCGCGTGCCCGACCTTCGGCCTGCGGTCGGGCCGCGACGGGCTCCGGCGCAGACCGTCGCAGTGGCGGCGGTGTCGGCGTACGGCCTTCCGGTTTCAGGGTCTTGCCCCGCTCGTCCTGCGGTGCACGCGCCTTGCCGCGCGTGAGCCGGTCGAGCACGGCCCCGAGTTCCTCGGGCAACGGCGCGCTCGCGTGCATCGGCTCACGCGTGCCGGGCCGCGTGAATCCCATCAGGGCCGAGTGCAGGAACATGCGCTTGAGGCCGTAGTCCTGGAACAGCTGGTTGAACACGCGGCTGCCGTACTTTTCGTCGCCGGCGACCGGGTGGCCGGCATGCGCGGCGTGGACGCGGATCTGGTGCGTCTTGCCGGTGTCGATCTCGACCTCGACCAGGGTCGCGAGGTTGCCGAAGAACTGGACGGGCTTGAACGTGCTGACCGAAGTCTTGCCGTGGGCACGGACTGCGACGTGGCGTTCGCCGCTGCGTCGTTCGTCGGTGTCGAGCGCGAGTTCGATGCGCTTGGTGCCGAGGTTCCACTTGCCGCAGAGCAACGCGAGGTAGCGCTTCTCCGTCTCACCTTCACGCAGCTGCCGGTGCAGATCACGCAGCGCAGCGCGCCGCTTGGCGACGATCAGGCAACCGCTGGTTTCGCGGTCGAGCCGGTGGACCAGTTCGGCGTCGGGCAGCTCCGGCCGCGCGCTGCGGAACGCCTCGATCAGGCCGAAATCGTTCGCGCTGCCGCCGTGCACGGCGATACCGGGCGGCTTGTTGAACACGATGAGGTCGTCGTCCTCGTAGACGATCGCGTCGAGCACGAGTTTCTGCAGCGAGACGCTCGCCGACCGGGGCACGGCGGGCGGCGGCACGTCCTCGGAACGACGCACCGGCGGGATGCGCACGATGTCGCCGAGCGCGACGCGCTGGTCCGGCCGGGCCCGCTTTTTGTTGACGCGCACCTCACCCTTGCGCACCAGCCGGAACACGTGCGTCCGCGGCACGTCCCTGAGCTGCCGGACGACGAAATTGTCGAGCCGCGTGCCGGCATCGTCGACGGTCACTTCGACGTTCCGCGCACCGCGCCCGGCCTCGGTGTCGGCAGAAGTGTCGACCACGGTGGGGTCCTTTTCGTAAGCCATTGATTTTCCGGACTTCGCTCTGTTAGAGTCGGCCGCGAAGCGCAGCCTTGGTGCAATCAAGCAACCCCAGGCCGCGCTGAATCCGCGACGCGTTGCCGTCGGTCCGAAGGGCTTCCGGGACGCGCGCATCTTAGTTGGTTCTGAGAATTCAGACCATCGATCTGCCGTGAACGGCGTCGACGCCACAGCCCGGGCGGGCTGCGGGTCAGGCGCGCATCCGGTGGGTACGATGCCCGCAGCACCAGGATCGGTCAGTCACCGCGCGACTTGCGCCGGTGAGCTAGAAAAGCAAGCAGAAATGAGCGCTCAAACGCAGTTGCTGCCCGACCTCTTCCCCACGCCAAGGCACCATTACCCTTCCGTGTTCACGGCCCCAACCTCCATGTACGAGAGGGCCGATGAAAAGAATGCTGGTCAACGCAACTCAGGAAGAAGAGTTGCGGGTAGCACTGGTCGACGGACAGCGGATCTACGACCTCGATATCGAAATCCCGTCCCGCGAAACCAAGAAAGCCAACGTCTACAAGGGACGCATCACCCGCGTCGAACCTAGCCTCGAGGCTGCCTTCGTCGACTACGGCGCCGAGCGCCACGGCTTCCTGCCGCTCAAGGAAGTCTCCAGGCAGTACTTCAAGGAAAAGCAGCCCGGCCAGGACGGCGGCCGCAACATCCGCGACCTGATCGAGGAAGGCCAGGAGATCATCGTCCAGGTCGAGAAGGAGGAACGCGGCAACAAGGGCGCCGCGCTCACGACCTTCATCAGCCTGGCCGGCCGTTTCCTGGTGCTGATGCCGAACAACCCGCGCGCGGGCGGCGTCTCGCGTCGCATCGAAGGCGACGACCGCGAACAGCTGCGGGAAGCGATGGACTCGCTGCAGATCGCCGACGGCATGGGCGCGATCGTGCGCACCGCCGGCGTCGGCCGCTCCCCCGAGGAGCTGCAGTGGGACCTCAACAACCTGGTCGACGTCTGGAACGCGATCCAGCAGGCCTCCGACAGCCGGCCGTCGCCGTTCCTGATCTATCGCGAAAGCACGGCGATCCTGCGCGCGTTGCGTGACTACCTCGCCGACGACATCGGCGAAATCCTGATCGACAAGCGTGAGGTCTACGAGGAAGCGCGCGAGTACATGCAGCGCTTCATGCCGGGCAACCTGCGCAAGCTCAAGTTCTACGACGACCACGTGCCGCTGTTCACGCGGTATCAGATCGAGAGCCAGATCGAGTCGGCCTACAGCCACAAGGTCACGCTGCCGTCGGGCGGCTCGATCGTGATCGACCACACCGAGGCGCTGGTCTCGATCGACATCAACTCCGCCCGCAGCACGCGCGGCTCGGACATCGAGACCACGGCCTGCAACACCAACCTCGAGGCGGCGGACGAGATCGCTCGCCAGCTGCGGTTGCGCGACGTCGGCGGCCTGATCGTCATCGACTTCATCGACATGGAGTCGCAGAAGAACCAGCGCGCGGTCGAGGACCGGCTGCGCGACGCGGTGAAACAGGACCGCGCCCGCATCCAGCTCGGCCGCATCTCGAAGTTCGGCCTGCTCGAGCTGTCGCGCCAGCGCTTGCGCCCGTCGATCAGCGAGTCGACCAACATCGTCTGCCCGCGCTGCAACGGCATGGGCGTGATCCGCAGCGTCGAGTCGCTCGCGCTCGCCGTGCTGCGCCTGATCGGCGAGGAGGCCCGCAAGGACCGCACGGCGAAGGTCATTGCCCAGTTGCCGGTCGACGTCGCGACCTACCTCATGAACGAGAAGCGCGACTGGCTGCACGACATCGAGTCGCGCAGCCGCGTCGACATCGTGCTGGTGCCGAACCGCTACCTCGACACGCCGGCCTACGAGCTGCGTCGCGTGCGCGACGACGAAGTGTCGTTGCCCGAAAACGCGATGATCAGCCACCAGATGGCGGTCGAACCGAAGATCGACCTCGAGGCGATCGCCCAGGCCGAGGAAGAGAAGGCCCCGCCGCCGCCGCAACCCGCGGTGACGACGATCGTGCCGAGCACCCCTGCCCCGCCGCCCGCACCGGAACCGGTCGCGGTGGCCGCGCCGGCCGCCGTGGCGGCCCCGGTGGTCGTCGCGGCACCCGCGTACGGCCCGCGCGATGGCGCCTTCGTGCGCCTGTGGCGCTGGCTCGTGGGCGACAAGCGCGCACCGGAGCCCGAGCGTCCGGCCGCGCGTCCGGATCGCCGCGATGGCGAACGTGACCGCGACCGGCACCGCCGCGACGAGCAGCGTGGCCGTGGCGGTCGCGACCGCGATGGTCGCCGCGACGGACGTGACGGCCGTGGCGACGGTCGCCGCGATGGCCGCCGTGACGAGCGCGGATCGCGCGACGGGCGCGAGCAGCAGCAGGCCGCGCGCGGTGGCGAGCAGCAGCCGGGCCGGCAGCAGCAGCACCAGCAGCAGCAACAGCAACGTCGCGACGAGCGCGGCGGCCGGCGCGACGGCGCCCAGGCCGAAGCAGCCGCGCGTGGCGAGCGCCGCGACGGCCAGCCGCAGGGTGGCCAGCGCCAGCAATCGCAGCAGCCCCGCCCACCACGCGAACAACGCGAGCCGCGCGACCAGCGTGAACCGCGTGAAGCCCGTGAGCCGCGCGATCAGCGCGAACCGAGGGAACAGCGCGAACCGAGGGAACCCCGTGAGCAGCGAGACCAGCAGCGTCCGCCGCGTGAGGCACAGGAACCGCGCGAGGTCGCTGCCGCTGCAAGCGCAGTGTCGACGACCGTCGGCGCGATGAGCGAGGTCGGTGCCGTCGAGGCGGCCGCAGCGCCCGTCGTGGAAGGCAGCCAGGCTCCGCGCCCGGACCGTCCGGAAGGCGAACGCGGCGAACGCACCGGTCGCCGGTCGCGTCGTGGCGGACGTCGTCGTCGCGGTCGCGGCGGCGAAGGCGCCGGTGCGGCAGGTGCAGCCGGCGAGGCCTTTGGCGCAAATGCGGGTGTCGCCACCGGCGACCACGACGCCGGCGACGATGGCGACGACACGGAAACGTTCGAGGCTCCGCGCGACTTCGGCAGTGACGCTCCCGCCGCATCGACCCCCGACGATGCCGTTGCGCCCGCGTCGCGCCAACCCGTCGCGACTGCAAGCATGGCCGTCGAGCGTGAGCACCGCCCGGCAGCAACTGTGGTCGATCAACCGCGCGAAACCGCGCGGGCCGACGACGCCGCGGTCGATGCGCCGGTCGCACCGAAGCCGGCGCCGCGTCGCGAGTTCGAGCCGCGGGCGTTCGACTTCGACCGCCCTGTGACGCCGGCCCCGACCGCGGCACCGGTCGCTCCGGCACCGGTCACGGTCCCGCCGCCGGCTCCTGCAACGACTCCGGCTCCGGTCACGCCGGCCGTGACGCCGGTGCAGGAACGCGTGCCTGAATCGGCGCCGCCGGTTCGGGAACCGAGCCCGGTCGTGCGTGAGGCGACGCCGGTCGCGACGGCTGCCGAGCCGCGCGAGTGGACGCCGACGCCGCCGACCGACACGGAGACGCCGCGCAACGAGCCCTGAGCGAGGCCGCGCGATCACCTCGCGCATTCGAGTCGCGAACGAGGGGTGGGGACGCGAGTCCCCGCCCCTCTTCGTTTCTGGGGTCAGGCTTGAGCCGACGCCCGGTAATACGGGAACAACTGGTCGTCGCTTGCGAGCGGGTCGAAGACGATGTCGGCCCGGTGACGCAGCGCGAAGTAGACGTTCGCGGTCACCAACGTCTCGTTGCCGCGGGCCGTGTCCTCGCCGAGCTTCGACGCACGGTTCATTTCGTCGCCCATCGCGAGGTTCGGGCCGATCCGGTAGACGTCGCCGTAACCGATGCCGATGCAGGCCAGCGCCGGCCTCTCGCAGGCGTGCGGCGACTGGTTGAACAGTGCGACGCGCCGGTGCATTTCGAACGCGGCCTCGACCGCGGCGCCGGGCTCGTCGAAGAGCCCGACCAGGTCGTCGGCAAAGGCTCGCACCAGCGTCGCCCCGTACTCGCGCAGCACCGGGATGCACACCTTCTGCGCGTCGAGGATTCGCAACAACGCATCGAGCGGGCGGCCCTGCATCGCGTGGGTCGTGAAACCGGTCAGGTCCAGCGTCAGGATCGCCTGCCGATAGAGGTATTTGGCGTCGAGCGCCTCGTGGCTGGTAGCGCCCACCTGCAGGGCCAGCAAGTCGCGATAGACTTCCTCCGTCCAGCCATTGCAGCTCGCCAGCGTGGCGGGCACCTCGAGCAGCGGGAACGGCAATCGCGGTTTCATGATGCTCACCTCAGAGTGATCTCATGCAAAACGATCGTCGGGCGGACGTTGGCTGAGCGGCCAGTCCTCGAGCCACTTCACGTCGGTGCGCAACCCGCCGTCCGGCTGCAGCTCGAGCCAGCGATAGCCGGGCGGTCGGAGGTCCATCACGCAGTGCGGCGTGCGTGGCGTGAACTGGGCGCAGGTCGAAGGCGTGGTCAGCACGAGTGCCTCGCCGTGGCGCCCGGCGAAGTCCTGGTGCACGTGGCCCGCGAGCACGAGACGGACCTGCGCACGGCGTTCGATCACCCGCAGCAGCTCCTCGCCGTTGCGCAACCCGACGCCGTCGAGCCACGCACTGCCCACCGCCAGCGGCGGGTGATGCAGGCACACCATCACCGGCCGTGACCCGAACCGCGCGAGCGCCCCGTCGAGTCGCACGAGTTCCGCGGCGGACACCCGGCCCTCGGCGCGGCCCGGCAGGTGCGTGTCGACGAACACGGCGCCCCACGCACCGAACTCGGCCGTGCCGCCGAACTGGAAGTGGCCGTCGCGCGTCATTGCCTCGGTCATGAGGCCGGGTTCGTCGTGATTGCCCGGCACGCAGAACACAGGCAGGCCGTACGGTTCGAGCGCGCGACGGAAGTTCGCGTACGCGGCGGCCGTGTGGTCATCGGCGATGTCGCCGGTGGCGAGGATCGCGTGTGGCCGCGGCGTCCCCGGCGCCAACGCATCCTCGAGCACGCGCCGAAACGACAGTGCAGTGGTCACGCCATAGAGGCTGCGTGACTCGTCCGCGAAGAGGTGCGGATCGGTGACGTGCAGCAGTCGCACGGGCGCCGTGGGCGAGCCGGTCACGCGACCCTCCGCGAGCGTGCGTCCCCGGCCCGCACGAGCGATTCGAGCAGCACCGAG
>DATMIB010000120.1:0-12024 GCA_035554635.1 Steroidobacteraceae bacterium
GTAAAAGCGGCTGAGTATAATACGCGGCCTCCTCGGGGCCCGGTAAGTCCAACCGGCCCGGACACGCTCCCATCGTCTAGAGGCCCAGGACACAGCCCTCTCAAGGCTGGTACGAGGGTTCGAATCCCTCTGGGAGCGCCATTTCAATCCATCGATCGCAAGTCTTCACGCCGCCACGGCCACGTGCTCGTAATACGGCGCCTGGCGGTCGCTGAGGATCGCCTGCAGTTCTTCCGTTGAGCGCCCCACGGGCCTGAGCCAGGCATCCAGGTGCTCGGGCTTGAGGCTCACGATCATGCGGTCGTGCCCGGCGGCGGCCACCTCCGGCGGCGGCTCGTCGGTCACCGCTGCAAACGAGAGCAGCCGGCGCCCGTCCCGCGGGTCGGTCCACTCGGCGTAGAGGCACGCCACGAACATCGCCTCGGCCGGACGCGGCGTGAAATGCAGGACCTGGTTGCGACCCTCGCGCTGGACGTTCTCGAAAAAGGAATCGGCGAGCATGACGGCGTGCGTGGTGCCGAACTGGCCACGCCAGAACCGTTCGAGATTGTCCCGGCGCGCGTTGTAGAGGCCCGGCCACTTGCGGTCGGTCGTCGCAGGATCGCCCGGACGACGAATGTGATAGCGCGCCAGCCGCACCACGCGCCGGTCGCCGCTCTGCAGCACGACGGGCGCGAAGTGCATCGGGAAGATCCGCGCATCCTCGTCATTGGGTGTGGGGTCGCGCAGCCGATCGAGCCGTGCCAGTGCCCGCGTGGTCTTGTCCGCGGCGATGCGCTTGCTCTCGGCGGCTGACTTGGTCGGTTTCGTGGCCAGCAAACGGTCGGCGTCGGCCGTGCGCTTGCGTAACGCGAACAGCTCGCGCTCGAGCTTCGCGATCTCCGCCGACCGGTGTCGTTCGGCAAGCGTCCCGAGTTCAAGCTCCGCCTCGCTGCGGGGTTGTGCAAACCAGCGGTCGACCGCGCGCGGAATCCGGACGGACGGATCGTGGAGACGAACGCCGTAGATCTCCTTGAACTGGTCGAAATCCATCTCCGCACCCGTCAATCGCAGGTAGCGGTGATGGGCCGCAACGAGCTGGGCCGAGTAGCACATGACCCGATCCTAGCCGCCAGGGACCCGGGTGTCAGGAGCTACGGCGCTCCGGGGCGCCGTCGCAGTGGTGCACGAGTTCCCGACGACCGAACCGGCCAAAAGCACTGCACCTACGCCACCGCGCCGTCGCAGCCGACATACCGGACGCACGACGCGGCGTGAACTGGCGCCGCGTAGTCATGGACGAACTTCCCGCAATGCGCGATCCCAAGTCGGCGCTCGCGTGTGCAGCCGCCGCGCTCGTGCTGTGCTTGTCGACGGCTTTCGACTCACGGGCCGCAACCGTCGACGACGGCACATGGACGATGCCCGCGCGCGACTACGCGAGCACGCGTTTCAGCCCCTTGACGCAGCTCGACACGCGCAACGTCGCGAAGCTGCAGGTCGAGTTCACGTTCTCGACCGGCGTCAACCGCGGCCAGGAGGCCGCGCCGATCGTCGTCGACGACACGATGTACCTGGTCACGCCGTTCCCGAACCGGGTGTACGCGCTCGACCTCACGCAGCCCGGTGCGCCGGTCAAGTGGACCTTCGATCCCAAGGTCGCGCCGGCGGCGCAAGGCGTCGCCTGTTGCGACGTCGTGAATCGCGGCGCCGCCTACGCCGACGGTCGCATCTTCTTCACCACGCTCGACGGCCAGGCCCTCGCACTCGACGCCGTATCGGGCGCCGAGCAGTGGCGCGTCAAGCTAGCCAACTACAACGTCGGCGAGACGATCACGATGGCGCCGCTCGTGGTCAAGGGCAAGGTGCTCGTCGGCAATGCGGGCGGGGAACTCGGCGTGCGCGGCTGGCTCGCCGCACTCGATGCGGACAGCGGGCGCCTGGCGTGGAAGGCTTACAGCACCGGGCCCGATCGCGACGTGCTGATCGGCGCGGCGTTCAAGCCGTTCTACCCGACCGAACGCGGCAAGGACCTGGGACAGACGACGTGGCCGCCCGGCGCGTGGCAGACGGGCGGCGGCACGGTCTGGGGCTGGATTTCCTACGATCCCGTACTCGACCTGATCTTCTACGGCACGGGCAATCCGGGGCCGTGGAACGCCGAAATGCGGCCCGGGGACAACAAGTGGTCTTCCGGCATGTTCGCCCGCGACCCGGACGACGGGCAGGCACGCTGGGCCTACCAATTCTCGCCGCACGACCTTTTCGACTACGACGCGATCAACGAAAGCGTGTTGCTCGACCTGCCCTGGGGCGGCAGTGGCGGGATGCGCAAGGTGCTCGTCCGCCCCGAGCGCAACGGCTTCGTCTACGTCATGGACCGTGCGACGGGCGAAGTGCTCGCGGCGGACCCGTTCGTGCCGGTGAACTCGATCACGCACATCGACCTCGCGACGGGCCGTGCCGAGTACAACCCCGCCAAGCGCCCGACCACGGGTCGCACGACGCGCGAGATCTGCCCGGCGGCGCCGGGCGCGAAGGACTGGAACCCCGCCGCGTACTCGAAGCGCACGGGGCTGCTCTACATCCCGCACAACAACCTCTGCATGGACTGGAGTCCGACCGAGGTCAGCTACATCGCGGGCACGCCGTACGTCGGCGTCGACACCAAGTTTTACGCCGGGCCCGGTGGCCACCGCGGGCTGTTCACGGCCTGGGACCCGCTGCGCCGCCGCGTCGCCTGGCAGGTGAAGGAGGACCTGCCCGTGTGGAGCGGCGCCCTCGTGACGGCGGGCGACCTGGTTTTCTACGGCACCATGGACGGCTGGTTCAAGGCGCTCGATGCGCGCGACGGCAAGCTGCTGTGGCAGTTCAAGACGGACTCCGGAATCATCGGCCAGCCCGTGAGCTATCGCGGCCCGGACGGTCGGCAGTATGTCGCGATCCTGTCCGGCGTCGGTGGCTGGTCGGGCGCGATCGTCGTCGCCAACCTCGACGCCCGCGACGAAACGGCCGGTGGCGGTTTCGCCAACGCGCTGAAGGACCTCAAGCAACGCACGACCGCGGGCGGGACGCTCTATGTCTTCGCGCTGCCTGCGCGCTAGCGTCGGCGCGACCGTCGTCGCCGCGCTGCTGGCCTGCGGCGTCGCAGGTTGCGATCGCGAGCGCCGCGAGTATCGCGCTGCGCCGGCCGCCCCCGGCTCCGAGCGCCCGCGCCTGACGGACCTGCAGCCGGGCGGCACGCTCGCGCAGGCCCCGAGCGCAACCGGTGCGCGTTACGAAGGCAACGCGTACCACATCAACCAGGGCAGTCGCTGGTTCCGCTCGTTCAACTGCAACGGTTGCCACGGCAACGGCGGCGGCTCGATGGGCCCGGCGCTGATGGACGATCAGTGGCGCTACGGCGGCACCATCGACCAGATCCACGCGACGATCCTCGACGGGCGACCGAACGGCATGCCGTCGTGGCGCGGCAAGCTCACCGACCAGCAGGCGTGGGAACTGGCCGCCTACGTGCGCGCGCTGTCGGGCAACGTCTCGAAGGCCGCCGCACCGAGCCGACGTGAAGGCATGGCGGCCACGCCGCCGCTGACACGCATCAAGCCGCAACCGCCGCAGTCCTCCGACCCATCGGCCCAGAACCCGCCACCGCCGTGAACACACCCGCCCGCCTGCGTGCATGGCTGTTCACCGGCGCCGTGCTGGCGCTGGCGGCCTGCGACGGGCCGCAGTCGGCGCTGCTGCCGCGTGCCGAGCAGGCCGAGGCCATCGATCGCGTCTGGCGCGTGATGTTGTGGACCTGCACGGCGCTCTACATAGTCGTGCTGCTGGCGCTTGCGTACGCCATGTTGCGACGACGTGCCGACAGGCGCCGCGAAGGCATCGCCTCGGACCCGCTGCTGAGAAAGACGCTCGCGGCCTGGGTGGTCGTGATCGTCGCCTTCCTGACGGCGTTCGTTGCGCTCAGTTACGCCGAGGACCGGCGCATCCGCGGCGGCGAGCCTGACCTCGAAGTGCGCATCACCGCGAAACAATGGTGGTGGCAGGTCGAGTACCTCGACGCCGATCCTTCGCGACAGTTCACGACCGCGAACGAACTGCACCTGCCGCGCGATCGCACGGCACGCATCGAACTGCGCGCCGGCGACGTCATCCACAGCTACTGGGTCCCCGCGCTCGGTGGCAAGGAAGACCTGATCCCGGGCCGCACCAACGCCGTCTGGGTGACGCCGCGCGAAAACGGCACCTGGCGCGGGCAGTGCGCCGAGTTCTGCGGCTTGCAGCATGCGCACATGGCGCTCGACGTTTTCGTCCACGACGTCGGGTTCTTCGAGCGCTGGCGTGACACGCAGCTCTACCCGGCGCGTCTGCCCGAGACCGCAACCGCGCGACGTGGCAAGGCCGTCTTCGAGCAGCACGCCTGCGCCACGTGCCACACGGTGCGCGGCACGACCGCAGGCGGCCGTCTCGGGCCGGACCTGACACACTTTGCCAGTCGCCGTCACCTCGCCGCCGGCCTGCTGCCGGTCGAGTCGCCGCACCTGCTCGCGTGGATCGAGGATCCGCAACGGCTCAAGCCCGGCGCGCAGATGCCGGCCGTGCCGCTGGCGCCGCAGGACCTGCTCGCGGTCAACGAATACCTGCTGGGGTTGCGATGACACGCTACGACGATGCCGCCCGTCGTCGCCACCTCGCCGAACTCGAACGCGTGTGGGCCGACCCGCCCGGCCTGAGGGGCTGGCTCACGACGGTCGACCACAAGCGCGTCGCACGACGTTACATCGTGACCGCGCTCGTGTTCTTCGTGCTGGCCGGGGTGCTGGCGCTCGCGATGCGCACACAGCTCGCGGTGCCCGAAAACACCGTGCTCGGCCCGGACCTGTACAACCAGGTGTTCTCGATGCACGGCTCGGTGATGATGTTCCTGTTCGCGGTGCCGGTGATGGAGGCCGTCGCGATCTACATGGTGCCGCTGATGGTCGGCGCCCGGAACATCGCCTTCCCGCGGCTCAATGCATTCAGCTACTGGGTGTACCTGTTCGGCGGCCTGCTGATCTTCGCGGCGTTCGCGCTGAACATCGGGCCGGAGGCCGGCTGGACCGGCTACACGCCGCTGTCGGGGCCCGACTTCTCCCCCGGCAAGCGCACCGATTTCTGGGCGCAGATGATCACCTTCACCGAGGTCGCGGCGCTCGCCGTGGCGGTCGAACTGGTCGCGACGATCATGATCATGCGCGCGCCCGGCATGACACTCGCGCGGATGCCGCTGTTCGTCTGGTCCATGCTGGTCACGAGCCTGATGGTGATCTTCGCGATGCCGGCCGTGATGCTGTCGAGCACCTTCCTGATCACCGACCGCCTCATCGGCACGCAGTTCTACAACCCGGCCGAAGGCGGCGACCACCTGCTCTGGCAACACCTGTTCTGGTTCTTCGGTCACCCCGAGGTCTACATCATCTTCATGCCCGCGCTCGGCATGATCTCGGCGATCGTCGAGACGTACTGCCGGCGACCGGTGTTCGGTTACACGCCGATGGTGCTCGCGCTGGTGGCGACCGGATTTCTCTCCTTCGGGCTGTGGGTGCACCACATGTTCGCGACCGGTCTGCCGCCCATGGGCAACAGCTTCTACACGGCGGCGAGCATGCTGATCGCGGTGCCGAGCGGCATCCAGGTGTTCTGCTGGATCGCCACGATCGCGACCGGCAAGCCGCGGCTCGAGGTGCCGCTGCTGTTCGTGCTCGGGTTCTTCGCGTTGTTCGTGCTCGGAGGCATGACCGGCGTGATGGTCGCCTCCGTCCCGCTCGACCTGCAGGTGCACGACACGTACTTCGTCGTCGCCCACTTCCATTACGTGCTGATCGGCGGGGCCGTCTTCCCGCTGTTCGGCGCGCTCTACATGTGGTTCCCGAAGATCGCCGGACGCCTGCTCGACGACCGTCTCGGTCGCTGGCAGTTCTGGCTGCTGTTCATCGGCTTCAACGTCACGTTCTTCCCGATGCACTACCTCGGGCTGATCGGCATGCCGCGGCGCGTCTACACCTACCCCACCGGTCTCGGCTGGGACACGTGGAACCTGCTGTCGAGCGCGGGGGCGTACCTGGTCGCGCTCGGTGCACTGCTGTTCGTCGTGAATGTCGCACGGGCGCTGCGACGGCCCGCAGACGCGCCCGACGACCCCTGGGGCGGGCCCGATCTTTCGTGGGCCACGTCGTCGCCGCCACCGGCGTATGAATTCGCACACGTGCACGAAGTGCGCACTCGCACGCCACTCTGGGCCGGACCTGACGGTGAGCCGCAACTCGAGCTGCCGGTCCTGCACGGGCTGCGCACGGATCGGCGCGAAGCATTGCTGACCACGCCGATCGACGCCGTGCCCGAATGTCGCTGGGCGATGCCCGACCCGTCGATCTGGCCATTGCTTGCCGCGCTCTCCCTGACAGTGGCCTTCGTCTGGTCGATCTTCGATCCATGGGGCGTGGTGTGGGGCTCGATCCCGGTCGGGGTCGCGTTGATCGTCTGGTTCTGGCCGAAGAAATCCGAACCCAGCCTGCAGGCGACAGAATGAACCGCGTCGAGGTCAAGGCCGGTGACCTGTCGCGTCATCGCGATTACGCGTTCGGGCCGACGACGCCGGGCTGGTGGGGCGTGATCGGCTTCATCCTGATCGAAGCCACGGCGTTCGTGCTTGCGATCGGCGCGTACTACTACCTGCTCGCGAACGAGGCGCGCTGGCCACCGCGCGGCGTCCCGCCGCCGCTGCTGTGGGGCACCGTCTTCATGCTGATCGGGCTGGCGAGCGAACTGCCGAATGCCTGGATCAAGAAGCGGGCACAGGCGCTCGACCTGCGGGCCGTGCAGTTCGGGCTCGGCGTCATGACCGTGCTCGGCATCGCGATGCTCGTGGTGCGTGCGCTCGAATTCGGCTCGCTCAACGTGCACTGGACGTCGCACGCCTACGGTTCGATCGTCTGGGCGCTGCTGGTACTGCACACCTTCCACACGCTGACCGACGTCGCCGACAGCGTCGTGCTCTGGGTGTTCACGCTCGTGCACACGGTCGACGGACGCAAGTTCTCCGACGTCGCCGACAACGCGTTCTACTGGCACTTCATCGTCTGGAGCTGGGTCGTGCTCTACGTCGTCGTCTATTGGACACCGCGGTGGCTATGAAACCGCTCAGGTACAGCCGTTGGGCGCCTTGGGGAGCGCTCGCTGCCGCGGCCTTCGCGGCGACGCTGAACCAGCAACTGCTCGGCGACATGCTGCGCTTCGACTGTCGGCTGGGCCGACCGTCCACGGGCGTGCTGGTCGGGTTGTGCAGTCTCGCGATCCTGGCCGCGGGATCCACCGTTTCCTGGCTCTCGGTGCGCGGCGAGGGCGGCAGCAACGCGCACGATTCGAACCGGCGCTTCGTCGCGCACCTCGCCCTGTCTTTCGCGGCGCTGCTGGCGGTCATGATCGTGTGGCAGGTCTTTGCAACGTTCGCGGTGCCGCCGTGCCCAGACTGATCGTGCCGGCCCTCGCGTCGACGCTGCTCGTGTGCGCGGGGGCGCAGGCCCACGACATCGGAACAGTGGCGACGTTGCGCTGGACCCTCGATGCGTGGGTCACGTTGCCACTGGTCTTGAGCCTGCTGTGGTTTGGCGTCGGCACATGGCGGCTTCGACGCCGGTCCTCGCAACCGCGTGGACATCGAACCGCCACGCTCTGGTTCGCGGCGGGTTGGCTCGTCCTCGCGCTCGCGCTCGTCACGCCGCTGCACGCGGCCGGCGAACGCTCGTTCGCGGCGCACATGCTCGAGCACGAGCTGTTGATGCTGGTCGCAGCGCCGATGCTCGTCATGTCACGCCCGGTGGGCCGGTGGCTGTGGGCGCTGCCCCACGCCGTGAGGCTGCGACTTGCACGCTGGGGATGCTCACGGCCCGTGGCCCGCAGCTGGCGGGCAGTGACCGACCCCTGGTGTGCCACGGCGCTGCAGGCGGCGGCCCTGTGGGGCTGGCATGCACCGCCCGCCTTCGACCTCGCGCTCGCGAGCTCCGGGTGGCACGTCGTCCAACACCTCTGTTTCCTCGTCTCCGCGCTGCTGTTCTGGTGGGCCATGCTGCAGGGTCGCGGACGCCGTCGCGTGGTGGTCGCCGCGGCATGCCTGTTCGTCACGTCGATCCTGAGCGGCGCCCTGGGCGCCTTGATGGCCCTGTCGAGCGGACCTTGGTACGCGGGCTATGCCGCACTCGGCCTGCAACCGTTCGGCCTGAGTGCCGCGGAAGACCAGCAACTCGCGGGCCTGCTCATGTGGGTGCCGGGTGGCCTCGTGCACGCGGTGTTTGGCGTCGCACTGCTGACATCGCTGCTTCGCGACGAGCCGCGTCGGCAGCCGGCACGACTTTCGGCCGGCACTTAGTCGAGCGGAACGCCGAACCGTTCGAGCAGTCGGCGGATTTCGGCCTGGCGTCTCTCCAGCACCTGTTGCAATTGCAGGCGCAGCGTCTCGTCACCCTTGCGCACGCCGAGCGCGATGGCGTAGCCGAGCGGCGCCGGCTCGATGCGACCCGGCGTCGCCTCGATCGGCCTCACGACGAGTGCGACATCCGACTGACGTGCGTACCAGCCTGCGAGCGGGCCCCAGGCAATCGCCACGTCGACCTCGCCCCGCGCCAGTGCGTCGAGCAATTCGCCGGGTGGATGCGGGCGCGAGTAGTCGCCGTAGATGCTGTACCCGGTGACGTTCCCGACCAGGCCACGCGCAGCCAGCGCCGCCGCGGGCGGAACGTTGGCGGAGTCGTCGCCGATCGTGTGCAGTCCGATGCGCGCGCGCCGCAGTTTCGGGTCGTCGAGCGTTCGCAGGTCGTCGTAGCCGGAGCCGCGTCGCACCACGAACACGTAGCGGGATCCGTAGTAGGGCCGGGTCAGGTCCGCGAGATTGAACCCCACCGGCAATCCGGCCACGACGTCGCACAGCCCGGCATTCAGCGTGTTGCGGATGAAGCCGCGCCGCTGTGGCCACCAGGTGTACTCGACGCGTCGACCGAGGTCGCGTGCGAGCAGTTGCACGAGCGCGTTCTCGAAGCCGTGACCGGCGCGGTCCGAGAACGGCAGGTTGTTGGGGTCGGCACAGACCCGCAGCACCGCTTGGTCGTGCGGCGTCGCGCCGACGCTGCCGGGCGCCAGCAGCAGCCACGTGGCGCCGGCGGCAACGCACCGGAGCACGCGCCTGCGAACGTCACGTCGGCAGATCGGGACGAGCATGGGTTCCGGGGACAAGCTGACCCGTGTCGATCTTCGCCGCGCGGCGACACCGCCGCAGCGGGCGGCCGCCGCGCGACGGTGTAGTCCATCGCTTCCCGTCCGCTGCACGCACCCGCAAGACCTAACGCCCGCCTGCGGGGAACTTGCTTTCGCCCCCGATCGACCTCACAGGAGACGCTCCATGGAACTGAGCACATTGCTGCCGGCGGCGCTCGCCGCCGCGCTGGCGCTGGGACCCGAGCTTGCAACCAACGGCCGCGTACGGGCGTACCTCGTCAACGACAACAACCAGCGCGTGACGCAGGTCGTGCGCGCGATCTGCCGCATGCGACGCTGAGCCGCCGACCTTGCGTGTGCGACCCCTCGATGCAAGGTCGGGGCCGCCCTCTGCGCTCAGGGGTCAGGTCCACGGCACCGGAGCACGGCGGCCGGCCGTGCACGGCGCGCGACGTACCTGCCCGCACCGACCGGGGATGAGGCTAGAATCCGCCGGGTCCGCGCCGCTGCGCGGCCATCCCGTTCCCCAGACCCGAGCGCAGACCCGCACCCCATGAAATCCGCACTCGCCACCGCCGTCCTGTTGTCCGCCGCCACCCTCGCCTGCACCGGCGTGGCCCACGCGGCCGCCGACAAGCCCGTCACCGTGCCGGGCTTCAAGTACGTCCGCACCGTCGGTGCGATTTCCGAATACACGCTCGAGTCGAACGGGCTCACGGTGCTCCTGATGCCGGAGCGCTCGGCGCCGGTGGTCACGTTCATGGTCACCTATCGCGTCGGCTCGCGGAACGAAGTGACCGGCACCACGGGTGCGACGCACCTGCTCGAGCACCTGATGTTCAAGGGCAGCGAAAGCTACAACGACGCCAGGGGCAACAGCGTCTCGCAATTCGTCGAGACGGTCGGCGGCGCCTACAACGCCACGACCTGGCTCGACCGCACCAACTACTACGCCGTGATCCCGCGCGAGCACCTCGAGGGTTATGTCGCGGTCGAGGCCGACCGCATGCGCAACCTGTTGCTGCGCGAGGAAGATCGCAAGCCCGAGATGACCGTCGTGCGCAACGAGTTCGAAATTGGAGAGAACGACCCGCGCGAATCGCTCGACAAGGAGATCTGGGGCACCGCCTTCCAGGCGCATCCCTATCACCACTCGACGATCGGCTGGCGCAGCGACATCGAGAACGTGCCGATCGGGAAGCTGCGCGAGTTCTACGACACGTTCTACTGGCCCGACAACTCGACCGTCTCGGTGATCGGCGACTTCGACGCCGTCACGGCGCTCGGTTACGTCCAGAAGTACTACGGCGCCTACCCGCGCGCGCCGAAGGCCATTCCGAAGATGTACACCACGGAGCCCGAGCAGACCGGGCCACGGCGCGTCACCGTCCGCCGCGCCGGCGAGATCGGCATGATCGGCATCGGCTTCAAGACGCCCGAGGCGCGCAGCCCGCATTACGCCGCGCTCAACGTGCTCGGCCTGGTGCTGAGCAGCGGCAAGACCAGCCGCTTCTATCGCGCGCTGACCGACAAGAACCTCACGCTCGGCGTGTCCGCCGACCCGGGCTTTTTCTACGACCCCTCGCTGATGCTGGTCTACGCCTACGTCGCGCCCGGCGTCACGCACGAGCAGGTCGAGAAGACCGTGCTCGACGAAATCGAGCGCGTGAAAAAGGAAGGCGTGACCGCGACCGAGGTTGCGACGGCACTCGCGAAGTACCGCGCCGCGACCGCCTTCGGCCGCGACGGTCCCTTCGCGATCGCGGCCAACCTGAACGAGGCCATCGCCGCCGGCGACTGGTCGCTCTACTACACGGTCGACGACGCCACGGCAAAAGTGACGCCGGCCGACGTGCAGAAGGCCGCGAACGAATACCTCGACGTGAACCAGAGCACCACCGGCTGGTTCGTCCCGGTCGGCGCAGAGGCGGCCCCGGCCCCGGCAGGTGCGCAATGAGCGGCCCGACGACGACAAATACGACGACGAACACGATGACGACGACTCAAGCGAGACGCCCCGTGAACGGACACCGCTCCCCCTTCCAGTCCCTGCGCACGCTCGCAGTGCTCGGCACGCTTTCGCTGTTGGGGTTTGCGGGCAGCGCCGAAGCCGCCATCGCCAAGGATGCGGTGCGCAAGACCATCGACGGCATCGACGTGGTCGTGCTGAAGACGAGTGCCGAAGACGTCGTGACACTCGTGGGTTCGCTGCCCGCGGGCGACGACCGCAGCCCGGCCGAGAACGTCGCCCTCGCCACGCTGGCCGGCGCGATGCTCGACAAGGGCACGACGAAACAGGACAAGTTCGCGATCGCACAGAAGCTCGGCGACGTGGGCGCGACGCTCGGCTTTTCGGTCGGCGCGAGCGCGATGCAGTTCAGCGGCAAGTGCCTGAGCAAGGACGTGCCGCTGCTGGTGTCGCTGCTCGCCGAGCAGTTGCGGCTGCCGGCGTTTTCGGCGGACGAGTTTGCAAAGCTCAAGCGCCAGCTCGCGGGCTCGATCCAACGCCAACTCGAGGACACGGACTTCCGCGCCGACGACGCGTTTTCGCGCGCCGCGTACCCGACCGGCCACCCGAACCGGCAGGCCTCGCCGGCGGAGTTCATCGCCGCAATCGAACGCGCCTCGATCGAGGACGTGCGCAAGTTCCACACGCAGCACTACGGACCGGCGGGCATGCGCGTCGTGCTGGTCGGCGACGTCGACCCGAAGACGGCGCAGGCGGCACTCGCGCGTGCGTTCAGCGGCTGGAGCGGCGGCTCGCCGCGCGTCGACGTGGCCAAGGCACCGCTGCTGACG
>DATMIB010000121.1:0-13775 GCA_035554635.1 Steroidobacteraceae bacterium
ACTACGTCGTCGCGCACTTCCACTACATCATGGTCGCGGGCGCGTTGTTCGCGGCATACGCCGCGGTGTACTTCTGGCTGCCGAAGTGGACCGGAAAGATGTACGACGAGCGGCTCGCCCAGATCCACTTCTGGCTCACGCTGATCTTCTTCAACATGATCTTCTTCGTGCAGCACTTCCTCGGCCTCGCCGGCATGCCGCGCCGCATCCCGGACTACTCGACGCAGTTCGCCGACTGGAACATGGTGTCCTCGATCGGCGCCTTCGGCTTCGGCCTGTCGCAGCTGCTGTTCGTCTACATCATCTGGAAGACGGTACGCGGCGGCGCACCGGCGACCGCGGAAGTCTGGACCGGCGCCAACCCGCAGGGCCTCGAGTGGACCGTGCCGTCGCCGGCGCCGTACCACACGTTCGACGAAGCGCCGCTGGTGAAGTGACATGCGACACGACAGACCGGAATCCCGCGGTGACCAGGCCGTCGCCATGACGGACGACGAGTTGCAGCAGCAGCGTCGTCGGATCCGCAGGACCACGATCCTGCTGGCGCTCGTGGCGCTGTCGATCTACGTCACGTTCATCGCCTCGGGCGTGCTGAAGGCGCAGCCCTGAAGCGCATGAGCGAAACGTCGCCGGCCCGGCCCGACCGCACGCTGACCCGCAGCCTCGTCCTGATGGCTGCGGGCAGCTTCGCGTTCGGGTTCGCGCTCGTGCCGCTCTACGACGTGATCTGCGAGGCCGCGGGCATCCGCGTCAACGCGACGCCGTCGGCGGCACGGGCGACGGACGACGGCGTCGGGCGCGAGGTGACCCTCGAGTTCATGTCGATCGTGCCCGCCGGCAGCGGCTTCGAGCTGACGCCGGAGACGCGCCAGCTCAAGCTGCAGCCGGGCAAGCTCTACGAGGCGAAGTTCCGCATCCGCAACCTCGCGACCGCACCGGTCGTGGCGCAGGCGGTGCCGAGCGTCGCGCCGGCGACGACGTCGAAGTACCTGCAGAAGACCGAGTGCTTCTGCTTCACGCCGCAGCAGTTCGCGGCGTCGGAGGAGCGCGAGTTCACGGTCCGCTTCATCGTGGCGCCCGACCTGCCGCGACAGGTGGACCGCATGACGCTCGCGTATTCGATGTACACGGTGGGAAGTGGCTAGTGGTCAGTGACTAGTGGTCAGTCGGAGCGCGGCACCGCCGCCTTCCTGCTAACCACTGGCCACCAACCACTGGCCACTCGTTGGCTAGAACTACGAACGGATAAAGAGGCTTTCGCCCATGGCTCACGCAGCACACGCACCCCACGGCGCGCAGGACGCGGGGAAGTACTACATCCCGCACGGCAGCAAGTGGCCGATCGTCGGCTCGGTCTCGCTGTTCACGATGATGCTCGGTGCCGCGGCGCTGCTGAACGGCGTCAACATTGCGCCGTTCATCTTCTGGATCGGCTTTGCCGCCGTGCTCTACATGTTCTATGGCTGGTTCGGCACCGTCATCGGCGAGAACCAGGCCGGCCTCTACAACGAAGGCGTGGACAAGTCGTTCCGCATGGGAATGATGTGGTTCATCTTCTCCGAGGTCATGTTCTTCGGCGCGTTCTTCGGCGCCCTCTACTACGCACGCGAGCTGTCGGTGCCCTGGCTCGGCGGCGAAGGCAGCAAGTTCCTGACCAACCTGTTCCTGTGGAAGGACTACGAGCCGGCCTGGCCGACCAACGGCCCGCAGTCGGTCGGCGGCGCGTTCGAGACGATCCCTGCGTTCGGCCTGCCCGCGATCAACACCGCAATCCTGCTGACCTCGGGCGTCACGATCACGATCGCGCACCACGCGCTCAGGGCCGGCAACCGGGCCGTGCTCAAGATCTTCCTGGCGCTCACCTTCCTGCTGGGTTTCCTGTTCGTCGGCCTCCAGGCCGAGGAATACATGCATGCCTACTCCGAGCTGAACCTGACGCTCGGCAGCGGCGTGTACGGCTCGACATTCTTCATGCTGACGGGCTTCCACGGCCTGCACGTGACGCTCGGCGCGATCATGCTGGTGGTGATCTGGTTGCGCGTCATGAAAGGTCACTTCTCGCCGCAGCACCACTTCGCGTTCGAGGCCGTGGCGTGGTACTGGCACTTCGTCGACGTGGTCTGGCTCGGCCTGTTCATCTTCGTCTACTGGCTGTGACGAAGAAGTAGCCAGTGGCCAGTGGCCAGTGGTTAGTGGTTAGTGGTTAGTGGTTAGTGGCCAGGCGGAGCCCACCGCCTGCTCACGCGGAAGCAAAGAAGGCCGGCAATGCCGGCCTTCTTCTCTTGCGGAAGACGAAAGTCGACGACCGGCGCGTGCGGACTCGAGGCGCTGGCCCGCGAGTCGATCTCATCGCACGTGGTGCGGTTCGATCATGCCCTGCTGCCAGGCAATGAAAAGTAGAATGAACAACGCGACGGACAATGCGATCCGGACCGTGAGCGCATTGACGGTCTTCCGCGAATGCCGCTCGTCCTTGACCAGGAAGAACAGGCCTGAGCCCAGGCTCAGGACGATCGCGATCAGCACGGCGACGATGAGGAACTTGATCAGCATGCGAAGGGCGGGGGGCCGGGTGGCGGGGGCACAGTATAGATGAGGCTGCGCATCGCCAATCGCGTGTTCGAACCGCGCGTGTGGGCGTTGCTGCTCACGGCCGTCACGCTCGCGGGGTTCGTCTCGCTCGGCGATTGGCAGCTCCGACGCGCGCGTGAAAAGCAGGACCAGGTCGCGTCGTTCGCGCGCGGCGCACAGACGAGCATCGTGCTCGAGGATGACGCGACGATCGATGGGCTGCCGCGCTACCAGCACGTCACGACGCACGGTCGCTACGACGTCGCGCACCAGATCCTCGTCGACAACATGCCGTCGCAGGCGGGCCGGCCCGGGTATCGCGTACTCACGCCACTGCTGCGGCCCGGGGCGGCGCGACTGCTGCTCGTCGACCGCGGCTGGGTGCCGCTGGGCGCGTCACGCGAGACGCTGCCGACGGTCGACGTCGGCGCCGAAGCTCGCGACGTGGCCGGCCGGCTCGACCAGCTGCCGCAACCCGGGGTGCGTGTCGGCGAGGCCGGCGTGACTGGTGACGAGCGTTGGCCCCGCGTGCTCAACTTTCCACGCCAGGCCGATCTCGAGCAGGTGCTCGGCCGGCCGATCGAGGCGCGAATTTTGCTGCTCGACCCCGCCGCGCCGGACGGTTACGAACGCGCTTGGCGCCCCGCGATGGGTTTCGGCCCCGAACGACACCTGGGCTATGCGATCCAGTGGTTCGCGCTCGCCACGACGGTCTTCGTCGTGTTCGTCGCCCTGAGCCTGCACCCCATCGCCCCGGTCCCCTCCAACCCTGCCACGCCCGACGACCAGACACCGCCATGACGCCATCGACGCCCCACCCCGACGACACGCAACGCCGCCTTCAGGGCCGGCGCCAGCTGGTCCTGCTCGCGGCGCTGTTCTTCGTACCGCTGCTGGTCGCGTTCTGGCTGTACTACGGGCCAGGCGACTGGCGCCCGACGGGTGGCACGAACAAGGGCGACCTCGTCGATCCGGCCGTGCCGTTGCCGGCCGTGGCGCTCGCGGGGTCCGACGGCACACCCGCGAGCCCCGACGCGTTGCGCGGCAAGTGGACCATCGCCTACTTGGGCGACGGCGCCTGTGACGAACGCTGTCGCAAGGCGCTGTACCTGTCGCGGCAGTCGCGCATCGCGCTCAACAAGGACATGGACCGCGTCCAGCGCGTGTTCATCGCCACGGCCCATTGCTGCGACGAGACGTTCTTCCGGTCCGAGCACCCGGACGTCGTGCTGCTGCGGCTCGGCGAGGATGTCGATTCGCAGTCCCTGCTCGATGCGTTTCCGGTCTACGACGGCGTCGCGCCCGCAGCGGCGGGCCGGCTGTACCTGATCGACCCGCTCGGCAACCTGGTCTTGAGCTACTCGGCACAGGCGCCCGACAAGGCGTTGCTGACCGACGTCAAGAAGCTGCTGCGTCTCTCCCACATCGGCTGACCGCTCGTCGGCGTACCCCTCGAGGCATGCACGTGTCCACTTTCCGCAAGCTGTGCCTGCTCGGCACCGTTCTCGCCCTCTGTGTCGTGGTGCTCGGTGCCTACGTGCGACTCAACCACGCGGGGCTCGGCTGCCCCGACTGGCCCGGCTGTTACGGGCATTTCACGGCCGGTGCGGCCGCGGAGAACCACGCCGTCGTGAACGCGGCGTTCCCGGACCGGCCGGTCGAGTACCACAAGGCGCTCAAGGAAATGCTGCACCGTTACCTCGCGAGCACGCTCGGCTTCGCGATCCTCGTGATCGCGGCACTGGCCTGGCGCAACCGCCGCGACCGCCAGCAACCGACGCGGTTGCCGTATGCGCTGGTCGCGCTGGTGATCTTCCAGGGCCTGCTCGGCATGTGGACGGTGACGCTGCTGCTCAAGCCGCTGATCGTGTCCGCCCACCTCGTCGGCGGACTGACCACGCTCGCGCTGCTGTGGTGGCTGTCGCTCACGACGACGCGGCGTTCGCGTCCCGCGGCCGAGGGATCACTGCGAGGCTGGGCCGTGTTCGCGCTGGGCGTGCTCGCGCTGCAGATCATGCTCGGCGGCTGGGTCAGCACCAATTATGCGGCCGTCGCCTGCCCGGACTTCCCGACCTGCCAGCGCTCGTTCTGGCCGGAGATGGACTTCCGCGACGCCTTCGTGCTCTGGCGCGGCCTCGGCATCGACTACGAGGGCGGCGTGCTCGACCATCCGGCGCGCGTCGCGATCCATTTCACGCATCGACTCGGCGCGATCCTGACGGCGCTCGTGCTCGGGTTCGTCGCGTGGAAGGCGCTGCGCACGGGCCAGTCCCGGGGTGTACGCGTTGCGGGCGGCGCGCTAGGTGCGATCCTGCTGCTGCAGCTCGTGCTCGGCCCGGTCATGGTGCTCGAGACCTTCCCGCTGCCGCTCGCGACCGCGCACAACGCGGTCGCCGCGCTGCTGCTGCTGGCGCTGGTGGCACTGCTGCGATTCCTGTATCCGCCACGCCACCACGCGAGCTACTGAACGGCTGAAGGGCGGCGTGCCGCGCCGTCCTTGCGGCCGGCAGGTAGAATCGCGGCCACCATGAGCATTGCCGGTCCCAACACCGCCCCGGGCGCAGCCGCGACCTGGCGTGACTACTACGAGCTCGGCAAGCCCAAGGTCGTGGCGCTGATCGTGTTCACGGCCGTCGTCGGCATGTTCCTCGCCGTGCCCGGCCTGCCGCCGTGGTCCGCGCTCGTGTGGGGCACGCTCGGCATCGGGCTCGCGGCCTCGAGCGCCGCGGCGATCAACCACGTCGTCGACCGTCGCTTCGACGAGAAGATGGCGCGCACGATGAACCGGCCGATCCCGACCGGCCACCTGACCGAGCGTCAGGCGCTCGTCTACGCGGCCGCGCTGGGCGTGACGTCGATGGTCCTGCTGTGGACGCTGGTCTATCCGTTGACCGCGGTGCTCACGTTCCTGTCGCTGATCGGCTACGCCGTGCTCTACACGGTCTGGCTCAAGCACGTGACGCCGCAGAACATCGTCATCGGCGGCGCGGCGGGCGCTGCACCACCCGTGCTCGGCTGGACGGCGGTGACCGGCTCCCCCGACCCGCACTCGCTGCTGCTTTTCCTGATCATCTTTGCCTGGACGCCGCCGCACTTCTGGGCGCTCGCGATCGCACGTCGCCGCGACTACGCACGCGCGGGCATCCCGATGCTGCCGGTCGCGTACGGTGTCGAGTTCACGCAACTGCACATCCTGCTGTACACGATCCTGCTGTTCATCGTGACGCTGCTGCCGTACCTGACGGGCATGAGCGGCCTGCCGTACCTGGTCGTGGCCGTCGTGCTTGGCGCGATCTTCACCCGGCATGCGATCGCGCTGCGCCGGCCGGACGCGCCCGAGCAGCTGCCAATGCAGGTGTTCAGGTACTCGATCACGTACCTGATGCTGCTGTTCGCGGCGCTGCTGGTCGACCACTACCTGCCGCTGCGACCCTGAGCGCGCCTCCATGGCGAGCCGCACGCACTTCGCCGCACCGCTGCTGCTGGCGGTCGTCACCGGGCTGATCGTCTACGTCTCGCTGTATCCGTTCCGGTTCGCCGCGCACGGCCCCACGCTGCTGGAGGCCCTGCAGGCGATCAGCTGGCAGCGTGCGGGGCGCGGCGACATCTTCAACAACCTGCTGCTGTACGCGCCTTTCGGCTTCTGCGCGACGCTCGTGTTCGAGCCGCGCTGGGGCCGCACGGGCGGCGTCGTCGGCGCGGTGCTGCTCGGCGCCGCGCTGTCGCTCGGTCTCGAGCTGTGGCAGGCGTCGATCCCGCTGCGTGTCTCGAGCCTGCGTGACCTCACGCTGAACGTGACGGGCGCGTTCGCCGGTGCGCTGACGGGCACGCTGTTCTACGCGGTCACGAGCCGGATTTCGCCAGAGAATCCGACCGGTGCGCGTTCGGCGTTCGTCGCGATGTCGATCGTCGTGCTCTGGCTCCTCGAGCGCCTGTGGCCGCTGCTGCCGGACCCGGGCCTCGGCCAGCTCAAGCGCGCCGTGCGGCCGCTGCTGAACCCGCACGTCGAGTGGGCCGCACTCGTGGCTTTTTTCGTCGGCTGGCTGGTCGTGGCGCAGGCCGTCTTCCACATCGGCAAGCGCCAGCGCGCGGTGGACGTGTTCCTGGTCGTGATTGCGGTGGTGTTGCTCGGTCGCGTGTTCGTGGCCGGCAGCACGCTCGACGCCGCCGAACTCGCCGCGATCGCGCTGCTGCTGCCCGCGCTCGTGCTGCTGAGCAAGCTCGAAGACGGCCTGCGTTCGACATTGATCGCGCTGGCGCTCGGGTCGTGGCTGGCGTGGATCGCCGTGCGACCGCTGCTCGCGGGCACCGGTGCGGTCGTGGCGACGCTGCCGGACGTCGGCGAAATGCTGTTGCGCAACGTGCCGCCGCCGCCGCTGCTTGCGAACAAGGCCTTCAGCTACGTCTCGCTCGGCTGGCTGCTGGCCGGCGCCGGCGTCGTCGCGCACGTCGCCGCCGGCATCACGATCCTGTTCGTGCTGCTGCTGACGCTGCTGCAACTCGGCGCCGCCGCGCCGGCGTACGGCTGGGTCGATCTCGTGATCGCGGGGCTCGCCGGCTGGATCGTGGTGCGCTGGATGCCGCGGAGCTGAGCGAACGAGCCCGACGAGTCCTGTCGCGAGCCGTCGGCGATGCTAGAATCCGCGCCCTTCCCATGGACGTATCCCACATTCTCGCGCCGCTCAACGATGCGCAGCGGCAAGCCGTGACTGCCCCGCTCAAGCCGACGCTCGTCCTCGCGGGCGCCGGCAGCGGCAAGACACGCGTACTCACCCACCGTGTCGAGTGGCTCGTGCAGGTCGAGGGCGTATCGCCGCACGGCATCCTCGCCGTGACCTTCACGAACAAGGCCGCGGCCGAGATGCGTCACCGCATCGAGCAGCAGCTGAACCTGCCGTCCGCTCCGCTGTGGATCGGCACGTTCCACGGCATCTGCCATCGCCTGCTGCGCATGCACTGGCGCGAGGCCGGGCTGCCGCAGGGTTTCCAGATCCTCGACGGCGAGGACCAGCAGCGGCTGGTCAAGAAGGTCATCCGCGGGCTCAACCTCGACGACAGCAAGTGGGTGCCGCGCGAGGTCGCGGGGTTCATCAACGCGCGCAAGGACGAGGGCGAGCGGCCGAAGCACCTCAAGGACGACGGCGAGCCGACGCGGCGCCAGATGCTGAAGCTGTACGAGGCCTACGAGGAGGCCTGTCGTCGCAACGGCGTCGTCGACTTCGCCGAGCTGCTGCTGCGCAGCTACGAGATCCTCAGGGACGTGCCAGGGCTCGGCGACCATTACCGCGCGCGCTTCGGGCACGTGCTGGTCGACGAGTTCCAGGACACGAACACGATCCAGTACGCCTGGATGAAGACGCTGGTCGGCGCGGTCAGCGTGCCCTACGTCGTCGGCGACGACGACCAGTCGATCTATCGCTGGCGCGGCGCGCGCGTGGAGAACCTGCAGCAGTACCGCAAGGACTTCGACGACGTGCAGCTGTTCCGGCTCGAGCAGAACTACCGCTCGACCGGCAACATCCTCGATGCCGCCAACGCGATCATCGGCAACAACAGCGGCCGCATCGGCAAGAAGCTCTGGACCAGCGAAGGCAAGGGGGCGCCGATCCGGCTGTTCCGTGCCTACAACGAGCGTGACGAGGCCGAGTTCGTCATCGGCAAGATTCGCGAATGGATCGCGCGCGGCGGCAACCGGCGCGACAACGCGATCCTGTACCGCTCCAACGCCCAGTCGCGCGTGTTCGAAGAGTACCTGCTGTCGGCGCGCATCCCGTATCGCGTCTATGGCGGCCTGCGATTCTTCGAACGCCAGGAAATCAAGGACGCGCTCGCCTATCTGCGGCTGATCTCGAACCGCGACGACGACGCGTCGTTCGAGCGCGTCGTCAACCTGCCGACGCGCGGGATCGGCGCACGCACGCTCGAAGTGCTGCGCGCCCATTCGCGCGCGCAGTCGAAGTCGATGTGGCAGTCCTCGTTCGAGTGCAACGAGGAACTCGGTGCCAAGGCCGTCGCCAGCCTGCAGGCCTTCCTCGCGCTGATCGAAAAGCTCGATGCCGAGACCCAGGGCCTGCCGCTGCACGAACAGGTCGACCACGTGATCCAGGCGAGCGGGCTCGTCGGCCACTACCAGAAGGAAAAATCGGACAAGGGCGAGGCGCGGCTCGAGAACCTCGACGAACTCGTCAGCGCCGCGCGCGGGTTCGAACCCGAGAACGACGACATGACGCCGCTGATGGCGTTCCTGTCGCACGCGGTGCTCGAGTCCGGCGAAGGCCAGGCCGAGGAGTGGGAAGACTGCGTGCAGATGATGACGCTGCACACGGCCAAGGGCCTCGAGTTCCCGGTCGTGTTCCTGGGCGGGCTCGAGGACGGACTGTTCCCGCACCAGCGCTCGATCATGGACGTGCACGGGCTCGAGGAAGAGCGCCGGCTCTGTTACGTCGGCTGCACGCGCGCGATGCGCCAGCTGTACCTGACCTACGCCGAACAGCGCCGCATGCACGGCATCGACAGCTTCGGCGCGCCGTCGCGGTTCATCGCCGAAATCCCGGCCGAGCTGATCGAGGAGGTGCGGCCCAAGGTCCAGGTCACGCGACCGGCCTACTCGCCCCCGACCCGCCACGGCGGCAGCTACCAGGCACCCCGCCCCCCCGGCGGCAGCCTGAGCATGAGCGGCAAGCGGTTCCAGGACGACGCCCCGGGCGGCCTCAAGCTCGGCCAGCGCGTCCGCCATGCCAAGTTCGGCGACGGCGTCGTGCTGAGCCTGGAGGGCCAGGGCACCAACGCCCGCGTCCAGGTGAACTTCGAGCGCCAGGGCACGAAGTGGCTCATGATGGGGTACGCCAATCTGGTCGCCGTGTGAGCTCGGCCAGGCGCTAGAATCGCGCGAGCCCCAGACGGCCCGAGAACCTTGAAAATCATCATCCTAGGGGCCGGCCAGGTCGGCCGGACGGCGGCCTACCACCTCGCGCGCGAGGAAGCGAACGACGTCACCGTCGTCGACCTCGACGAGGGGTTGCTGCGCGACCTGCAGGACCGCATCGACATCCGCACGGTGCAGGGCAACGCCGCGAGCCCGCGCACGCTCGAAACGGCCGGCGCGCGCGACGCCGACATGATCGTCGCGCTGACCAACAGCGACGAAACCAACATGGTCGCCTGCCACGTCGCGTGGACGCTGTTCGGCACGCGCACCAAGATCGCGCGCATCCGCTCGCGCGATTACACGAAGCACCAGAAGCTCTTCGTCTCGACCGACGGCGTGCCCGAGGGCGTCGAGCCGGTGCCGGCCGGCATCGCCACCGGGCCGCTCGGATTCGCGGTCGACATGTACCTGAGCCCCGAGCAGTCCGTCACCTCGTACATCGAGCGGCTGATCCGGTATCCGGGCGCGCTGCAGATCGTCGACTTCGCCGAGGGCAAGGTGCGTCTCGTGGGGCTCAAGGCGATTCGCGGCGGCGCGCTGGTGGGACGACCGCTGC
This sequence comes from Steroidobacteraceae bacterium, assembly GCA_035554635.1. Lineage (GTDB taxonomy): Bacteria > Pseudomonadota > Gammaproteobacteria > Steroidobacterales > Steroidobacteraceae > RPQJ01. Next base: position 10,056 of record DATMIB010000121.1, read on the forward strand.
GCGAACTCAAGTCTCACATGCGCAACAGCGAGGCTCGCGTCGCCGCGCTCTACCGCAAGGGCGAGAGCATCGAGCCCGAGGGCGACACGGAGATCCGCGACGGCGACGAGGTGTTCTTCGTCGCGGCGACCCAGGACATCCGCGCGGTCATGAAGGAAATGCAGAAGCTCGAGGACCCGGTCAAGCGCGTCGTCATCGCGGGCGGCGGCAACATCGGCTTCCGGCTCGCGCAGACGCTCGACGAGGAAAACCAGGTCAAGGTCATCGAGCGCGACTCGAAGCAGGCGCGCAAGATCGCCGCGCAGCTGCGCAACGCGGTCGTGCTCGTGGGCGATGCCGCCGACGAGGAACTGCTGGTCGAGGAGAACATCGACAGCGTCGACGTGTTCTGTGCGCTCACGAATTCGGAGGAGGCGAACATCCTCTCGGCGATGCTCGCGAAACGCCTCGGCGCCCGTCGCGTCATGGCACTGATCAGTCGCCCCGCGTACGCCGACCTGACGGCGATGGGCGAAATCGACGTGGCGATCGCGCCGCAGACCGTGACGATCGGCTCGCTGCTCGCGTACGTGCGTCGCGGCGACGTCGTGCAGGTGCACTCGCTGCGGCGCGGCTCGGCCGAGGCCATGGAGACGATCGCGCACGGCGCGCGCGGCGGCAAGGTCGTCGGCCGTCCGATCGAGGACATCAAGCTGCCGGAGGGCGCCAAGATCGTCACGATCGTGCGCGGCGACCAGGTGATCATGGCCCACCACGACACCGTGATCGAGAACGGCGACCACGTGATCCTGTTCCTGTCCGACCGCCGCCACGTCGAACAGGTCGAGCGCCTGTTCCAGGCCTGACGCACCCCGCGGCCCAGGCCGAACCCGTGCTCGCCGTCGTCAACGTCCTCGGGTCGATGCTGATGCTGTTCAGCGTCACGTACGTGCTGCCGATGGCCACCTCGCTGATCTACCGCGACGGCCTGCTGGCCGAGTTCGTGTATGCCGCACTGCTGTGCGCGGGCGCGGGGGCGCTCGTCTACGCCACGACGCGCCGGCATCGGCGCGAACTGCGCTCGCGGGACGGCTTCCTGCTCGTGACACTCGCGTGGGTGTCCATGTCCGCCACTTCGACGGTGCCGCTGCTGCTCGCGCTGCCGGGACTGAGCTTCACCGATGCGTTCTTCGAGACCATGTCAGGCCTCAGCACGACCGGCGCGACCGTGCTGACCGGCCTCGACACGATGGCACCGTCGATCAACATGTGGCGTGCCTCGCTGCACTGGTACGGCGGCATGGGCATCATCGTGCTGGCCGTCGCGATCCTGCCCCTGCTCGGCGTCGGCGGCATGCAGCTGTACAAGGCCGAGACGCCGGGCCCGGTCAAGAACGAGAAGCTCACGCCCCGCATCACGCAGACTGCCAAGGCACTGTGGGTGGTCTACTTCCTGATCACGGCGGCGTGCGTCGTCGCACTGCGAGTCGCGGGCATGGGCTGGTACGACGCCGTGTTCCACGCCTTCTCGACGCTTTCACTCGGCGGCTTCTCGAACTACGACGCGAGCATCGCGCACTTCGATTCGCTCGCGATCGAGCTGGTCCTCGTCTTCTTCATGCTGGTGTCGGCGCTGAACTTTTCGCGTCACTTCATCGCATGGCAGCAGAAGAGCCTGCGCGGCTACCTCCGCGACGTCGAGGCGGTCGCAATGCTGAAGCTGGTCGGCCTCGGCATCGTCGTCGTTTCGCTGTACATCTGGCTCGAAGGCGTCTATCCGGACTTCCTCACCGCGCTGCGGCACACGACGTTCAATCTCGTCGCGGTGGCCACGACCTGTGGCTACGTGACGCAGGACTACGCTGTCTGGCCCGTGTTCGCGCCCATGGTGATCCTGATGCTGTCCTGCTACACCTGCAACACGGGCAGCACCGGCGGCGGCATCAAGATGTTCCGGACGCTCGTGCTGTACCAGCAGGCCGTCCGCGAACTGTGGCTGATCGTGCATCCGCAGGCCGTGACACCCGTGAAGATCCGCGACCAGGTCGTCGCGAACCAGGTGGTCTTCGCGGTGCTCGCGTTCGTCGTGCTCTATTTCGGCACGGTCGTGACGCTCACCTTCGTGCTGCTCGCGAGCGGACTCGACCTGGTCAGTTCCTTCACCGCGATCATCGCGACGATCAACAACACCGGGCCGGGTCTCGGCGTGGTCGGTCCGGCCAGCAATTTCCAGGGCCTCACCGACTTCCAGACCTGGGTCTGCTCGCTCGCCATGCTGCTCGGCCGACTGGAGATCTTCTCCGTGCTCGTGCTGCTGACACCGGCCTACTGGCGCAAGTAGCCCAACCGACGCCGCCCCCATGCTTGCCGTCCTCAACGTCCTCGGGTCCATGCTGATGCTGTTCAGCGTGACCTACCTGCTGCCGATGGTCGCGTCGGCCGTCTACCGGGACGGGTTGCTGCTCGAGTTCGCCTACGGGGCCGCGCTGTGCTTCGGCGTCGGGACCGTCGTCCGCGCCATGACGCGCGGGCACCGTCGCGAACTGCGCTCGCGCGACGGCTTCCTGCTGGTGACGCTGGCCTGGGCCTTCATGGCCACCGTCGCCACCGTGCCGCTGATGCTCGGCCTGCCGGGGCTGAGCTTCACGGACGCGTTCTACGAAGCCATGTCCGGCATCACCACCACCGGCTCGACGGTGCTGACGGGTCTCGACACGATGGCGCCGTCGATCAACATGTGGCGCGCCACGCTGCACTGGTTCGGCGGCATGGGCATCATCGTGCTGGCGATCGCGATCCTGCCGCTGCTCGGCGTCGGCGGCATGCAGCTCTACAAGGCCGAGATGCCCGGGGCAGCCAAGAACGAGAAGCTGACCCCGCGCATCACGCACACGGCGAAGGCACTCTGGCTCGTGTACACGCTCGTGACGTTAGCCTGCGCGGTGGCGCTCAAGCTGGCCGGGCTGAGCTGGTTCGACGCGATCTTCCACGCGTTCTCGACGGTCTCGCTCGGCGGCTTCTCGAACTACGACGCGAGCATCGGCCGGTTCGATTCGGTGACGATCGAAGTCGTGCTGGCGACCTTCATGGTCGTCTCCGCGCTCAACTTCTCGCGCCACTTCATGGCCTGGCAGCAGAAGAGCCTGCGCACGTACCTGCGCGACGTCGAGGCCATCGCCATGGTGCGGCTGCTGGTCGTGTCGGTCCTCGGCATCTCGGTATACGTCTGGGCGCACGACGTCTACCCGAGCTTCCCCGATGCGCTGCGCCACGTCGCGTTCAACCTGATTTCGCTGGCCACCACCTGCGGCTACGTGACGCAGGATTACGCCGCCTGGCCGATGTTCGCGCCCATGGTCGTGCTCATGCTTTCCTGCTGCACCTGCAGCACCGGCTCGACGGGCGGCGGCATCAAGATGTTCCGCACGCTCGTGCTGATCAAGCAGGCGAGCCGGGCGCTCTGGCTGCTGGTGCACCCCCAGGCCGTGACGCCCGTGAAGATCCGCCACCAGGTCGTCGCCAACCACATCGTCTTCGCCGTGCTCGCGTTCGTCGTGCTGTACTTCGGCGCGACCGTCACGCTGACCCTGCTGCTGCTCGCGAGCGGCATGGACTTCGTCAGCGGCTTCTCGGCCATCATCGGCATGATCAACAACGCGGGTCCGGGTCTCGGCGTCGTCGGGCCCGCGAGCAATTTCCAGGGCCTGACCGATTTCCAGACCTGGGTCTGCTCGTTCGCCA
>DATMIB010000122.1:0-4170 GCA_035554635.1 Steroidobacteraceae bacterium
TGCAGCGGACTGTAGGAGCGTGGATCGTTTAGCTGAAGTCATATATTCTGAGCCAAGCATTAAGCATTCCTGAACGATCAACGTGAAGAACGTTTCATTGCGCCAGCTCCGGATCTTTGCCGCCGTCGCGCGGCATTCGAGCTTCGTGCGCGCCGCCGAGGAGCTGAGCCTGTCGCCGCCCGCGGTGTCGATGCAGATCAAGGAGTTGGAGGCGGAAATCGGGCTGCCGCTGTTCGACCGTACGAGCCGCAAGGTGAGCCTGACGACGGTCGGCGAGTACCTGCTCTCGTACACGCGCAAGGTGCTCGCCGCGATGCGCGACGCCGAGGACATGGTCGCGCGCTTCCGCGGCCTCAAGACCGGCGTGCTCGACGTCGGCATGGTCAGCACCGCGAAGTACTTCGTGCCGCGGCTGCTCGCGCAGTTCCGCGACGAGCACCCGGGCATCGAGGTGCACCTGCAGGTCTGCAACAACCGCGACGAGGTCGTCGCGCTGCTGCAGCAGGGCACGGTCGAGCTCGCGATCATGGGCCGTCCGCCCCAGGGCTGGCCGACACGCGCCGAGCCGTTTGCGATGCACCCGCACGTGCTCGTGACGGCGCCCACTCACCCGTTCGCGCACATGGAACGCGTGCCGGCGCGGGCACTGCAGGAGGAGCCGTTCATCGTGCGCGAGGCAGGCTCCGGCACGCGCGCCGCGCTCGACGAGTACCTGCACGCACATCACCTCGCGACGCGTCGCGCGATGCAGATGACCAGCAACGAGTCGATCAAGCAGGCCGTGATGGCCGGCATGGGCGTGGCGCTGCTGTCGCTGCACACGCTCGGGCTCGAGCTCGACCACGGGCTGATCGCGGTGCCGGAGGTCGAAGGCCTGCCGGTGATGCGCCGCTGGCACGTCGTGCAGAACCACTCGAAGACGCTGTCACCGGCGGCGGAAGCGTTTCGCTATTTCATCCTCGAGCACGGCGAGGCGTTTCTCGCGGCGCAGTTCGCGAAGCACGACGTCGCGCACGGCGGCGGCGCGATCACACGCGAACGCTGAATCGCCCCCTGCGGTCACCATCAGGCGAACTACGCAGCTCAGCCGATGCGGGCGTTGCCCCGTTCATACCATAGTGATACCGTCTGGGTATGAAGATCGCGATCTCCGTTCCTGATGCCGTCTTCGAGGCCGGTGAGCACCTGGCACGGCAACTCGGCATCTCGCGCAGCCAGCTCTACGCCGACGCGCTTTCCAGTTACCTGACCGCGCGCGGTGCGGAGGCTGTGACCGCACAACTGAATCGCGTTTATGCGGCCAGCGCGTCAGAAATGGACCCTGTCCTGCTGCGCATGTCCGTGCAGTCTGTGTCGAATGAAGCGTGGTGAAGTCTGGTGGGCCGCACTGCCCGCGCCCACAGGGTCCGGGCCGGGTTTTCGTCGACCAGTGGTGATCATCCAGTCGGACCCGTTCAATCGGAGCTTGATCGGGACAGCCGTCGTCGCGGTCGTGACTTCAAACCTCGCGCTCGCGGATGCGCCGGGCAACGTCAGGCTTGAGCGCAGCGATTCTGGGCTCGGCAAACCTTCGGTCGTGAACGTTTCGCAACTCCTCACGCTCGATCGCAGCTTGCTCACTTCCCGAGTGAAAGCCCTTCCGGCTCCCGTGCGCCACCGCATCGACGAGGGCCTGCGGCTCGTCCTCGCGCTTTGAACGCCGCTATCCGACGTTGAAGAACTGCAGCTCGCCGAACTCCACCGCGAGTTTCGTGCCGCCCTCCGTCGACGGCTCGCCGAGCGTCGACGCCCACGCCTCCGCCTCGCTCAGCGACGACGCGTAGAGCGACTGCCGCGTCGCAACCGGCATCGGCGCCTGCTCGCAGCCGCTGCACTCGAGCGCGGTTTCGATCGAAAACGGCTCGTGGCGTTCTGCGTACGTGCGATGCGTCCACATGCCCGTCGCCGCGTCGAACGCATACAGCGGCAGGAAACGATGGCCGTGCCGCGAGACGAACTCGACCGCCGCGATGACGAACTCCGCCTCGGCGTCGTCCATCGCGTAGTGGAAGCCGACGCGGCACCAGCCGGGCTTGATGCCCTGGAAGCCCTTGCGCACCCAGTCGCGGTACAGCTCGGAGGTCGGCAGGTCGATGCCGAGCAGTCGATGTCCATAAGGGCCGGCGCACGAACAACCCGCGCGCGACTGCACCCCGAACAGGTCGTTCAGCAGCACCGTGACGAACTTCGGGTGCAGGTAGCGCCCGCGCGGGTCGCGCAGGTTGAACGAGACGATGCCGATGCGGCGCGACGGGTCCGGGTTGCCGAGCAGCTCGATGCGCTCGTTCGTGCCCCAGCGTTGCAGCGCCCGCTGCAGCAGTTCCTGTTCGCGCGCCTCGATGCGCTCCGCACCGATGCGACGCTTGAGGTCGAACGCGAGCGCGGCCTTGAGCGTCTGCAGCACGCCGGGCGTGCCGGCCTTTTCGCGTTCCTCGATGTCGGCAATGAAGTCCTGGTCGGCCGGGCTCACGTAGTCGACCGTGCCGCCGCCTGCAACGCTCGGCGGCAGGTCGCGGCAATAAAGCCGCTCGTTGAAGACCAGCACGCCGCTCGAGCCCGGACCGCCCAGGAACTTGTGCGGCGAAATGAAGATCGCATCGATCGACGCGTCGCCGCCGTCGGCCTCGCGCGGCGGGTTCATGTCGATCTCGACGTACGGTGCGCTCGCGGCGAAGTCGAAGCAGGCCCAGGCATCGTGGGCGTGCAACAGCTTGGCGATCGCATGCGTCGGCGAGCGCATGCCGGTCACGTTCGACGCGGCCGAGAACGAGCCGATGCGCAGCCGGCCCTGGTACTCGGGCAGACGCAGCAAGTGCTCGAGGTGCGCGAGGTCGACGCCACCGTCGGCCGCGAGGTTCACCTCGACGACCGTCGCGAGCCCCTGGCGCCAGGTCACCTCGTTGCTGTGGTGCTCGTACGGCCCGACGAACACGACCGGCTGTTTGGAGGCCTGATATTGGCGGAAGGATTCGAACTGCGCTTCGCCGAAGAACTCCCGCAGGTGTTCGCCCACTGTCCGGCGCGTGGCCGGCGGCAGCGACACGCCAAGGATCTGCTGCAGCTTGTCGATGGCGCCGGTCGCACCAGTGCCGCAGGCGACGATGCGGCCGTGGGTCCCGGCATTGACCGCCGCCTTGATGGTGCGCTCGGCCTCGTGCAGCAGCCGGCTCATGCTGCGGCCGGTCAGGTCGTCCTCGGTGTGCGTGTTGGCGTAGACGCGCTGCAGGTTCTGCAGGTAGCGCTCGACGAACGCGAGACAGCGGCCCGAGGCCGTGTAATCGCAATAAACCATCAGCCGCGAGCCGAACGGCGTCGCGAACGTCGAATCGATGCCGACGATCTGCGAGCGCAGGAAGCCGAAGTCGTGGAGTCGGGACATCGACGCATTCTACGCAACTCTTCCCCCTCTCCCGCGAGAGCGGGCGAGGATTCCGGCTCCCTCTCCCGTGAAGCGGGAGAGGGTGGGGGTGAGGGTCGGAAGAAATTCAGAGCCCTCACCCGGCCTGCGGCCGACCTCTCCCGCGAGCGGGAGAGGTATGAGCCCTCACCCGGCCTGCGGCCGACCTCTCCCGCGAGCGGGAGAGGTGACAGGAGGGGTAAAATCAGCGGGCCGGAGCCATCTCGGCGCGAACGGGAGAACGGCCATGTTGCACGAGCATCGCTCTCTGCCGCAGGTCGGCGCGCAGGACCCCGAACTGCGCAATTCGCCGGTTGCCGACGAAGAAGACGAGGACACGGACACCGTGCGTCAGCAGCTGCCCGGCGCGGCAGTGTGTTGGTACAACGGCACGGAATTCGAGCACGGCACCTACGTCACGAGCGGCTCGCAGGTCCTGCGCTGCAGCTACGGCGTGTGGATCGACTCCGGCTCGGCGGACCCGCGCAACCCGTAGCTCTCGTCGATGCCGGAAGCCCGGACCGGGGGCGGCGGTAGCCACAGCCGCACCACGACGCCGTTGCCGTCGGTGCGGTTGCCGGCGTCGAGCGTGCCACCGTGCGCTTCGATGATTTCGCGGCACAGCGTGAGCCCGAGCCCGCTGCCGGACGGCTTGGTGGAGTAGAACGGCAACAGCGCGTTGGTGAGCACTTCGGGCGTCATGCCGTGGCCGCGATCGCGCACCTCGACCGTCC
>DATMIB010000123.1:0-6951 GCA_035554635.1 Steroidobacteraceae bacterium
GGCGGCCGGTTTGCGACGAGCGACTTAAACGACCTCTATCGTCGCGTGATCAACCGCAACAACCGCTTAAACCGGCTGCTTGCGCTTCGCGCGCCCGATATTATTGTAAGAAACGAGAAGCGCATGCTGCAGGAAGCGGTCGACGCCCTCTTCGACAACGGGCGCCGCGGCAAGACCATCACCGGCCCCAACAAGCGTCCGCTGAAGAGCCTTTCGGACATGCTGAAGGGCAAGCAGGGCCGGTTCCGTCAGAACCTGCTCGGCAAGCGCGTGGACTACTCCGGTCGCTCGGTGATCGTCGTCGGTCCGACGCTGCGCCTGCATCAGTGCGGTCTGCCGAAGAAGATGGCGCTCGAGCTCTTCAAGCCGTTCATCTTCCAGAAGCTGCAGCTCCGTGGCGAAGCCTCGACGATCAAGGCGGCGAAGCGCCTGGTCGAGCGCGAAGGTCCGGAGGTGTGGGACATCCTCGAAGAGGTGATCCGCGAGCACCCCGTGCTGCTGAACCGCGCGCCGACGCTGCACCGCCTCGGCATCCAGGCGTTCGAGCCCGTGCTGATCGAGGGCAAGGCGATCCAGCTGCATCCGCTCGTCTGCGCGGCTTTCAACGCCGACTTCGACGGCGACCAGATGGCCGTGCACGTGCCGCTGTCGCTCGAAGCGCAGCTCGAGGCGCGCGCGCTGATGCTGTCGTCGAACAACATCCTCTCGCCGGCCAACGGTGACCCGATCATCGTGCCGTCGCAGGACGTCGTGCTCGGCCTGTACTACATGACGCGCGAGCGCGTGAACGCGACCGGCGAAGGCATGTTCTTCTCCGACGTCGCCGAAGTGCACCGCGCCTACGAGAACCGCCTCGCGGACCTGCAGGCCCGCGTCAAGGTGCGCATCGTCGAGTACGTGCGCAGCGAGGGCGAGTTCACGCCGCGCACGCGCACGGTGCAGACGACCGTGGGTCGTTCGCTGCTGGCCGAGGTCCTGCCGAAGGGCATGTCGTTCGACCTCGTCAACCGCGACATGACCAAGAAGGCCATCTCGGGCGTCATCAACGAGTGCTACCGCCAGCTCGGTCTCAAGGAGACCGTGATCTTCGCGGACCAGCTGATGTACACCGGCTTCGCCTACGCGACGCGCGCGGGCGTCTCGATCGGCGTCGACGACATGGTCGTGCCCGATCAGAAGGACCGCATCCTGGCCTCGGCCGAGCGCGAAGTGAAGGAGATCCAGGAGCAGTACGCCTCCGGTCTCGTCACCAACGGCGAGCGCTACAACAAGGTCGTCGACATCTGGTCGCGCACCAACGACCAGGTCGCCAAGGCGATGATGGAAAAGCTGGGCGGCGAGGACGTCACCGACTCGCGCGGCGAGAAGGTGCGCCAGAAGTCGTTCAACTCGATCTTCATGATGTCGGATTCGGGCGCGCGCGGTTCGCCGGCCCAGATCCGCCAGCTCGCGGGCATGCGCGGCCTGATGGCCAAGCCGGACGGCTCGATCATCGAGACGCCGATCACCGCGAACTTCCGTGAAGGCCTCAACGTCCTGCAGTACTTCATCTCGACGCACGGCGCCCGCAAGGGTCTCGCCGACACCGCGTTGAAGACCGCGAACTCGGGCTACCTGACGCGTCGCCTCGTCGACGTGGCGCAGGACCTCGTGGTCACGGACATCGACTGCGGCACGGTCAACGGCGTCTCGATGATGCCGATCGTGGAAGGCGGCGACGTCGTCGAGGGCCTCGGCGAGCGCGTGCTCGGCCGCGTGGTCGCGAGCGACGTCTACCGACCGGGCAGCGACGAAGTGCTGGTCGAGGCGGGCACGCTGCTCGACGAGAAGCTCGTGCGCGCGATCGAGCAGGCCGGCGTCGACCAGATCTCGGTCCGCTCGCCGATCACCTGCGCGACGCGCTACGGCGTGTGCGCCCAGTGCTACGGCCGCGACCTGGCGCGCGGTCACCGGATCAACATCGGCGAAGCGGTCGGCGTCATCGCGGCCCAGTCGATCGGCGAGCCGGGCACCCAGCTGACGATGCGTACGTTCCACATCGGTGGTGCCGCATCGCGTGCGGCCGCGCAGACCAACATCGAGGTCAAGAGCCGCGGCACGCTGCGCTTCCACAACCTCAAGTCCGTGCGTCACGACAAGGGCCACCTGGTCGCCGTGTCGCGCTCGGGCGAGGTCGGCGTCATCGACGACTTCGGCCGCGAGCGCGAGCGCTACCGCGTGCCGTACGGCGCCGTGATCAACATCGACGAGGGCAAGGCGGTCGAGCCCGGCCGCGTCGTCGCGATCTGGGACCCGCACACCCACCCGGTCGTCACGGAAGTGGCGGGCTTCATCCGCTTCCAGGACTTCATCGACGGCGTGACCGTGCAGAGCCAGGTCGACGAGATCACCGGCCTCTCCAGCATCGTGGTGCTGAACCCGAAGGAGCGCGGCTCCGCCGGCAAGGACCTGCGTCCGGTCATCAAGCTGCTGAACGCGAAGGGCAAGGAAGTCTGCTTCGCCAACACCGACATCCCGGCCAGCTACGCGCTGCCCCCGGGTGCGCTCGTCAACCTCATCGACGGCGCCCAGGTGTCGGTCGGCGACGTCATCGCGCGCATCCCGCAGGAATCGTCGAAGACCCGCGACATCACCGGCGGCCTGCCGCGCGTCGCGGACCTGTTCGAGGCCCGCAAGCCGAAGGACTCGGCGATCCTCGCGGAGTACTCGGGCACGGTCAGCTTCGGCAAGGAAACCAAGGGCAAGCGCCGCCTGATCATCACGGACGAGCAGGGCGAGAAGCACGAGGAGCTGATCCCGAAGTGGCGCCACCTGACGGTGTTCGAAGGCGAACACGTCGAGCGTGGCGAGACGATCGCGGACGGCGAGCCGAACCCGCACGACATCCTGCGCCTGCAGGGTGTCGAGCCGCTCGCCAACTACCTCGTGCGCGAGATCCAGGACGTCTATCGCCTGCAGGGCGTGAAGATCAACGACAAGCACATCGAGGTGATCATTCGCCAGATGCTGCGCAAGGTCGAGATCGTCGAGCCGGGCGAGACCGCGTTCCTGCGCGGCGAGCAGATGGACCGCTCGCGCGTGCTCGATGCCAACGACCGCGTCACGAAGGACGGGAAGCTCCCGGCCATCGCCGACCCGATCCTGCTCGGCATCACCAAGGCCTCGCTCGCGACCGAGTCGTTCATCTCGGCGGCGTCGTTCCAGGAAACCACGCGCGTGCTGACCGAAGCCTCGGTCCGCGGCATGCGTGACGACCTGCGCGGCCTCAAGGAGAACGTGATCGTGGGCCGCCTGATCCCGGCGGGCACGGGCTCGTTCTACCACCAGACGCGCCGTCGCCAGGCCGAGGAAGGCCAGGGCGCCGGCGGGTTCGGCGGGGTCTCGGCGGGTGGCGCGGCGGCCGATTTCGGCTCCGCGACGGCCGACGAGTCCGAGACGCCGGCGGGCTGACCGGGATGCAAGGGGAGTACGGGTTTTCCGGCGGCAATTTGACAGGCCGGCGCCCGCTCCCTAGAATTTCGGCCCCTTGTTTGGGCAGCGGCCGGCGATCTACCCGCGCCGCTGCCCGTCGAACCATTTCGGGCCGCCGTTGGGCGGCCCGGTGTTTCTTGCTAGATGCAATGCGGCGGGCGCAGAGGGTGCCCGCCTACTGGAGTCGGTCCTAAAATGTCTACCGTCAATCAGCTGATCCGTTCTCCGCGGCGTCTCGACACGTCGAAGAGCAAGGTTCCCGCGCTCGGCAACTCGCCGCAGAAGCGCGGCGTGTGCACGCGCGTCTACACCACGACGCCGAAGAAGCCGAACTCGGCGCTGCGCAAGGTCGCCAAGGTGCGCCTGACCAACGGCCACGAAGTGATCAGCTACATCGGCGGCGAAGGCCACAACCTGCAGGAGCACTCGGTGGTGCTGATCCGCGGTGGCCGCGTCAAGGACCTCCCGGGCGTGCGCTACCACACGGTGCGCGGCACGCTCGACTGCGCCGGCGTCGGCGAGCGTCGCCAGAGCCGTTCGAAGTACGGCGCCAAGCGGCCGAAGGGCTGATCCGTTCCTACTAATCACTAGTCACTAACCACTAGTCACTAGCAACCCGGTACACACAATGTCTCGTCGTTCACAAGCGCCCACGCGCACGATCCTGCCGGACCCGAAGTTCAACAGCGTCCTGCTGGCCAAGTTCATGAACATGGTCATGGAGCGCGGCAAGAAGTCCGTCGCCGAACGCATCGTCTACGGCGCCATCGACCGGATGGCCGAGAAGACTGGGCGCCCGGCCGAGGCGACGCTCGAGCTGCTGACGCAGGCGCTCGACAACGTCAAGCCGATGGTCGAGGTGAAGTCGCGTCGCGTCGGCGGCGCCACCTACCAGGTGCCGGTCGAAGTCCGCTCCACGCGCCGCAACACGCTTGCGATGCGCTGGGTCATCGACGCCGCCTCGGCGCGCAGCGAGAAGTCCATGTCGCAGCGCCTCGCGTCCGAGCTGCTCGAGGCTTCGGAAAACCGCGGTGCCGCCGTGCGCAAGCGTGAAGACACGCACCGCATGGCCGACGCCAACAAGGCTTTCGCGCATTACCGCTGGTAAGCCCCGCGCGGGCTCGCCACACGACGACTGAAGGATTCCCACCGTGCCACGCACCACTCCGATCGAGCGCTACCGTAACTTCGGTATCTCGGCGCACATCGACGCCGGCAAGACGACGACGACCGAGCGCATCCTTTTCTACACCGGCGTCTCGCACAAGATCGGTGAAGTCCACGACGGCGCTGCCGTCATGGACTACATGGAGCAGGAGCAGGAGCGCGGCATCACGATCACCGCGGCCGCGACGACCGCGTTCTGGAAGGGGATGGACAACAACCTCCCCGAGCACCGCTTCAACATCATCGACACCCCGGGACACGTCGACTTCACGATCGAAGTCGAGCGCTCGCTGCGCGTGCTCGACGGCGCCTGCGCGGTCTTCTGCGCGGTCTCCGGCGTGCAGCCGCAGTCGGAGACGGTGTGGCGGCAGATGAACAAGTACGTCGTGCCGCGCCTCGCGTTCGTCAACAAGATGGACCGCGCGGGCGCGAACTTCCTGCGCTGCGTCGAGCAGATCAAGACGCGCCTGCGCGGCAACCCCGTGCCGCTGCAGCTGCCGATCGGCGCCGAGGACAAGTTCGAGGGCGTCGTCGACCTCATCCAGATGAAGTCGATCTACTGGGACGACGCGACCGAGGGCATGAAGTTCGAGTACCGCGACATCCCCGCCGCGATGGTCGAGCAGTGCAAGGAATGGCGCGAGAAGCTGGTCGAGGCCGCGGCCGAGGCCAACGACGAGCTCATGCACAAGTACCTCGAGACCGGCGAGCTCACGATCGCAGAGATCAAGAAGGGCCTGCGCGAGCGCACGATCCGCACCGAGATCTGCGTGATGCTCTGCGGCACCGCGTTCAAGAACAAGGGCGTCCAGGCGATGCTCGACGCCGTGATCGAATACCTGCCGTCGCCGATCGACGTGCCGGCGGTCAAGGGCGTCGACGACAACGGCGCCGAGGCCACGCGCGACGCGTCGGACGACGCGAAGTTCTCCGCGCTCGCGTTCAAGATCCTCAACGACCCGTTCGTCGGCAACCTGACGTTCTTCCGCGCCTACTCGGGCGTGCTGAACTCGGGCGACCAGGTCTACGTGCCGGGCAAGTCGAAGAAGGAGCGCATCGGCCGCCTGCTGCAGATGCACGCGAACGAGCGCCAGGAAATCAAGGAAGTCCGCGCCGGCGACATCGCCGCGGCCGTGGGCCTCAAGGACGTGACGACCGGCGACACGCTCTGTGACGTCGACAGCGTCATCACGCTCGAGAAGATGGAGTTCCCGGAACCCGTCATCTCGGTCGCCGTCGAGCCGAAGACCAAGTCCGACCAGGAGAAGATGGGCCTCGCGCTGCAGCGACTCGCGAAGGAAGACCCGTCGTTCCGCGTCTCGACCGACCAGGAGTCGGGCCAGACGATCATCGCGGGCATGGGCGAGCTGCACCTCGACATCATCGTCGACCGCATGAAGCGCGAGTTCAAGGTCGAGGCGAACGTCGGCAAGCCGCAGGTCGCCTACCGTGAAACGATCCGCGCCAAGGTCGAGCAGGAAGGCAAGTTCGTCCGCCAGTCGGGCGGCCGCGGCCAGTACGGCCACGTGTGGCTCAAGATCGAGCCGCAGGAAGAAGGCAAGGGCTACGAGTTCGTCAACGGGATCGTCGGCGGCGTCGTGCCGCGCGAGTACATCCCGGCCGTCGACAAGGGCGTCAAGGAAGCGCTCGAGGGCGGCGTGATCGCGGGCTACCCGGTCGTCGACGTCAAGGTCACGATCTTCGACGGCTCGTACCACGACGTCGACTCGAACGAAATGGCGTTCAAGATCGCCGGCTCGATGGCGTTCAAGGACGGCGTCCGCAAGGCGAAGCCCGTGCTGCTCGAGCCGATCATGAAGGTCGAGGTCGTGACGCCCGAGGACTACTCCGGCGACGTGATCGGCGACCTGAACCGCCGCCGCGGCCAGATCCAGGGCATGGAAGACTCCGTGTCCGGCAAGGTCGTCACGGCCGAGGTGCCGCTGGCCGAGATGTTCGGCTACGCGACGTCGGTCCGCTCGATGAGCCAGGGCCGCGCCACCTTCACGATGGAGTTCGCCAAGTACATGGAAGTGCCGAACAACGTCGCCGAAGCGGTGATGAAGAAGGCCAGTTGATCCTTTCGGCCGGCGGTCGAACGCCGGTGCGGCGCGCGTCACGCGCAAGCCGCACCGGGCGTCCGGCACCGACCTTTTCGTTCCGAACAAACCAACGCTCTTTAAATTGAAGCTGCCGCATCCAGAGGTACTCCGCCGTGGCTAAGGAAAAATTCGCACGCACGAAGCCGCACGTGAACGTGGGCACGATTGGTCACGTTGACCATGGCAAGACGACGCTGACGGCGGCGTTGAC
>DATMIB010000124.1:0-14137 GCA_035554635.1 Steroidobacteraceae bacterium
TCCGGATCGGGGAAGTAGCGGTAGTCGGCCGCGTCTTCCTTGGTGCGCATGGCGCGCGTCTCGCCGGTGTCCGGATCGAACAGCACGGTGGCCTGCTGGATCGCACGGCCGTCCTCCAGCTCCTCGATCTGCCAGCGCACCTCGAAGTCGATCGCTTCCTTCATGAAGCGGAAGGAGTTCAGGTTCTTGATCTCGCGCCGCGTGCCCAGCGGCTGGCCCGGCTTGCGCACCGACACGTTGGCGTCGCAGCGGAAACTGCCTTCCTGCATGTTGCCGTCGCAGATGCCGATCCAGGTGACGATCTTGTGCAGTTCCTTCGCGTACGCCACGGCCTCGTCGGACGAGCGCATGTCGGGTTCGGTGACGATCTCCAGCAGGGGCGTGCCGGCGCGGTTGAGGTCGATGCCGGACTGGCCGATGAAGTCCTCGTGCAGCGACTTGCCGGCATCCTCCTCGAGGTGGGCGCGCACCAGCCGCACGGATTTCCTTTCTTCGCCGAGGTAGAACTCGACGACGCCGCCCTGCACCACCGGGATCTCGTACTGGCTGATCTGGTAGCCCTTGGGCAGGTCCGGGTAGAAGTAGTTCTTGCGCGCGAAGATCGAGCGCGGCGAGATCGTCGCTCCGGTCGCAAGGCCGAAGCGGATCGCCATGCGCACGGCCTCGCCATTGAGCACCGGCAGCACGCCCGGGTAGCCCAGGTCGACCAGGTTGGCCTGCGTGTTCGGCTCGGCGCCGAACGCGGTCGGGGAGGCCGAGAAGATCTTGCTGCTCGTGGCGAGCTGCGCGTGGATCTCGAGGCCGATGACGGTTTCCCAGTTCATACGAGGAAGAGTCTGGTGGTTAGTAGCTAGTGGTTAGTGGCTGGTGGTTGGTCGGACCAGGTCACGCGTAACCCGCTGGCACGCGCTTGTGCCACTCGGTGCGCAACTGGTACTGGTGCGCCACCGACAGCAGTCGCGACTCGCCGAAGTGCGGGCCGACCAGCTGCAGGCCGACCGGCAATTCGGTGCCGTCCTCCGCGACGAAACCGCACGGGATCGAAAGCCCCGGCAGCCCGGCGAGGTTGGCCGCGATCGAATAGATGTCGTTGAGGTACATCGCGATCGGGTCGCTGGTCTTGGCGCCGAGCTTGAACGCCGCCGTCGGCGCCGTCGGGCTCAGGACGACGTCGACGTCCTCGAAGGCGCGCGCGAAGTCCTGCGCGATCAGCGCGCGGCACTTCTGCGCCTTGAGGTAATAGGCGTCGTAGTAGCCGGCCGAAAGCACGTAGGTGCCGGTCATGATGCGGCGCTTGACCTCGGCGCCGAACCCTTCGCCGCGCGAGCGGCGGTAGAGGTCGAGCAGGTCCTTCGGCTGTTCGCAGCGGTGGCCGAAGCGCACGCCGTCGAAGCGCGACAGGTTCGACGAGCATTCCGCCGGCGCCACCACGTAGTACGTCGGCACCGACAACGGCAGCGACGGCAGGCTCAGTTCCTTGACCACGGCGCCTTCGCGCTGCAGCAGCTCGATCGCCGCACGCACACATCGCTCGACCGCCGGGTCGAGCCCTTCGCCGAAGAATTCCTTGATCAGTCCGATGCGCAGGCCCTTGAGCGGCTGGCCAAGTTCCGCGGCGTAGTCCGGCACGGGGCGGTCGACGCTGGTCGAGTCGCGCGGGTCGAACCCGCTCATCGCGCTGAGCAGCAGCGCGGCGTCCTCGGCCGAGCGCGTCAGCACGCCCGCCTGGTCGAGGCTCGACGCGAACGCGATCATGCCGTAGCGCGAGACGCGGCCGTAGGTCGGCTTGACGCCGGTGAGGTTCGTGAGCGCCGCGGGCTGCCGGATCGAGCCACCCGTGTCGGTGCCGCTCGCGGCCGGCGCGAGGCACGCCGCGACCGCGGCGGCGGAACCGCCCGACGACCCGCCGGGCACGCGCGCGTGGTCCCACGGGTTCTTCACGGGGCCGAAGAACGAGGTTTCGTTCGACGAGCCCATCGCGAACTCGTCCATGTTGGTCTTGCCGAGCAGCACCGTGCCGGCGTCGTGCCAGTTCTTCACGACCGTGGCGTCGTACGGCGCGACGAAGTTCGACAGCATCTTCGACGAGCAGGTCGTGCGGATGCCGTCGGTGCAGAAGATGTCCTTGTGCGCGACCGGCACGCCCGTGAGCGGGCCACCCTCGCCGCGGGCGAGCTTCGCATCGGCCGCACGCGCGTCGGCGAGCGCCCGCTCGTAGGTGACGGTCACGAACGCGTTCAACTCGGGCCCGAGCCGCTCGATGCGGCCGAGGAAGTGCTGCGTGAGCTCGAGGCTCGAGAACTGGCGGGCGCGCAGGCCGGCGGCGAGTTCCGATACGGTCAGTGTGTGCATGGTGGGTCCGGGCGGAAATCCAGGGAATGCCAGCGAAGCCGGCTGCGACGCGCAATCGTGCGCGACGTCACCTTTACGGATGCATCTTTACTCGATGACCTTGGGCACGAGATACAGTCCTGCCGCGACGCTGGGTGCGTTGTGCTGGAACTTGTCGCGCTGATCGGTCTCGGTCGCTGCGTCGGGTCGCAGCCGTTGCACCTGGTCCGCCAGCGGATGGGCCATCGGCTCGACGCCGGCGGTGTCGGCAGCCGCCAGCTGCTCGACGAAGTCGATGATGCGCGACAGGCTGTCGACGTAGACAGGCATCTGCGCCTCGGTGATCTCGAGGCGGGCAAGGTGGGCGATTCCCTCGACCTGGTTGCGGGTCAGGCTCATCTGGAAAGCTCGATCAGGCTGGAAAAAAGCCGGTCGCAGATCATACACGCCGCCTTGCCGAAAGTCGTGACTGTGGTTAAATTGCGGCGGTTTAGCGCACGGCAGCGCTCCCCTCCTTCGGTCCGAATTTTCTAATGTTCAAAAAACTTCGGGGCTATTTCTCCAACGACCTCTCGATCGACCTTGGCACCGCCAACACGCTGATCTACGTCCGCGGCAAGGGCATCGTGCTCAACGAGCCGTCGGTCGTCGCGATCCGCGAGGAACCTTCGCGGGGCGGCAAGAAGATCGAGGCCGTCGGCACGGAAGCGAAGAACATGCTCGGGCGCACGCCCGGCAACATCACCGCGATCCGGCCCATGAAGGACGGCGTCATCGCCGACTTCACCGTCACCGAGAAGATGCTGCAGTTCTTCATCGAGAAGGTGCACGGCAACCGCATGATCCGGCCGAGCCCGCGCGTGCTGGTGTGCGTGCCCTACGGCTCGACGCAGGTCGAACGCCGCGCGATCCAGGAGTCGGCCGAAGGCGCCGGCGCGCGCTGGGTGCGGCTGATCGAGGAACCGATGGCCGCTGCGGTCGGCGCCGGCATGCCGGTGCACGAGGCGCGCGGCTCGATGGTGCTCGACATCGGCGGCGGCACCTCGGAAGTCGCGGTGATCTCGCTGAACGGCATCGTCTACGCGGCCTCGGTCCGCATCGGCGGCGACCGCTTCGACGAGGCGATCATCAACTACGTGCGTCGCAACTACGGCATCCTGATCGGCGAAGCGACCGCGGAACGCATCAAGATCGAGATCGGCTCGGCCTACCCCGGCCAGCAGGTCAAGGAAATCTCGGTCAAGGGTCGCAACCTGTCCGAAGGCGTGCCGCGCAGCTTCACGCTCAATTCGAACGAGATCCTCGAGGCGCTGCAGGAACCGCTGCAGGGCATCGTCGGCGCCGTCAAGGCGGCGCTCGAGCAGACGCCGCCGGAGCTCGGCTCGGACGTGGCCGAACGCGGCATCGTCCTCACCGGGGGCGGTGCGCTGCTGCGCGACATCGACAAGCTGCTCATGGAAGAGACGGGCCTGCCGGTCGTGGTCGCCGAAGACCCGCTGACCTGCGTCGCCCGTGGCGGCGGCAAGATGCTGGAGCTGATCGACGAGCACGGTCCGGGCCTTTTCGGCCTGGACTGATCGCCGCACCCGCACCCTCCGCAGGCTGTGGTCGAGCTGTCCCACGACTCGCGCCCGATCATCGGCCGGGGTCCGCCGCTCACTGCGTATTTCCTCGCGCTCGCGGCGAGCTCGATCGGCCTGATGGTCGCGGACCAGCGCTATCACCAGATCGACCAGGTGCGGGCCTGGCTGAGCGCGGTCGTGCACCCGGTGCAGCGCGCGGTCGATTTCCCGTTCCGCGCCACCCACTGGGTGACGAGCTCGTTTGCCGATCGCGGCCGGCTGCGACAGCAGAACCTCGAACTGACGGCGCGGCTGCGGCTCGCGAACCTGCAGCTGCAGCGCTTCGCCGCGCTCGAGGAAGAAAACCTGCGCCTGCGCGACATGCGCGCCAAGACGGTCGGCATCGCCGAGAAGGTGCTGGTCGCGACGATCCTCAACGTCGACCTCGACCCGTTCCGCCATCGCGTGCTGCTCGACAAGGGTGCCGTCGACGGCGTGTTCCGCGGCCAGGCCGTGCTCGACGGCGAGGGCATCTTCGGCCAGGTCACCAAGGTCAATGCCGCGACCAGCGAAGTCATCCTGATCACCGACGTCGAGCACGCGATCCCGGTGCAGTCCAACCGCAGCGGCGTGCGCACGATCGCGGTCGGCACCGGCGACCTGAACAAGCTCTCGCTGCCGTTCGTCACCGTCGAATCGGACCTCGAATCCGGCGACCTGCTGCTCTCGAGCGGCATGGGCGGCGTGTTCCCGGCGGGTTATCCCGTGGCGCAGGTCACGAAGGTCAAGCGTTCGGGCAGCACGTTTGCGACCGTCGAGGCGCGCCCGACCGCCGGGCTCGACCGCGCGCGCGACGTGTTGCTCGTGTGGTTCACACCGCCGCCGCCGAGCGAACCGGCGACTGCGGTCGCGCCGGACGGCACCGTCGACGGCAAGCCGGCCGCAACCTCGCCCGCCGCGAGCACGACACCCGGCGCGGGCCCCGCGTCGCGCCCTGCAGCAACGCCTGCTGCTCCCGGCGCAACCCCGGCGTCGCGCCCTGCGGCAACGCCTGCTGCCCCCGGCGCGACCCCGGCATCGCGCCCTGCGCCTACGCCTGCAGCACCCGCGCGCACCGCCGAGCCGGCGCCGGCAGGGGGCGAGTGATGCGCCAGCAGAGCACGTTCGTGCGTCGCCTGCTCTACTGGACCAGCATGGCCGCCGGCCTCGTGCTCGCGATCGTACCGTTGCCGACCTGGCTCGACCCGGTGCGGCCGGACCTCGCCCTGCTCGCGATGATCTACTTCATCCTGACCAGCCCGCGCATCGCCGGACTGGGCTACGCCTGGCTGTCGGGACTGTTCCTCGACGTGCTGCGCGGCATGGTGCTCGGCCAGCACGCGCTCGGCTTCCTGCTGGTGGGTTACGTCACGCACAAGCTGCAGCTGCGCATGCGCATGTTCCCGATCCTGCAACAAGCCGCGATCGTGCTGCTGCTGCTCGCGGTCTACCACTTCGTGATCTTCTGGATCGACGGCCTCACGGGCCACGGTTACACCGCGTGGATCCGCTGGCTGCCGGTGCTCTCCGGCGCGCTGCTGTGGCCGCTCGTCGTCGCCGTGGGCGACTCGCTCACGCGTCGTTCCTCCTGAACGCGCGCGGGCCATGGCACGTCACTCGCGGCTCAAGGACCACAACGCCGAACAACGGCTGTTCGGCCGGCGCGTGGTGGCCGCCTCGCTCGTCATCTTCATGCTGCTGGGCGTGCTGTTCGCGCGCCTGTTCTGGCTTCAGATCGTCCGCTACGAGTACTTCACCGCGCTGTCGCAGGGCAACCGGATCCGCATCGACCCGATCCCGCCGCCGCGCGGGCTGATCCTCGACCGCCACGGCGAGCCGCTCGCGCTCAACCGCCCCGCGTTCCAGCTCGAGCTCACGCGCGAGCAGACTCCCGACCTCGACGACACGCTCGCGCGTCTGGTCGCGCTGCAGCTGATCGACCCGGAGGACCTCGGCCGCGTCAAGCGCACGATCATGGCGCGACGTGCGTTCGACGCCGTGCCGGTGCGGCTGCAGCTGTCGGAGGAGGAACTGGCGCGGTTCGCGGTCCACCGCCCCGACTTCCCCGGCGTGGAAATCCGGCCGCGGCTGACGCGCCACTATCCGCACGGCGGCGTCGGCGTGCACGCGGTCGGCTACGTCGGCGCGATCAGCGAAAAGGACCAGGAGCGCATCGACGAGGCCGCCTACGCCGGCACGACGCTGATCGGCAAGCTCGGCGTCGAGCGCACCTACGAGGAAGTGCTGCACGGCGACACCGGCTACCAGCAGCTGCTCGTCAACGCGCAGGGGCGCCGCGTCGACCGCGTCGGCATCTCGGCGCCGGAGCTCGAACGCAAGGAGCCGATCGCCGGCGACGACCTGATCCTCTCGATCGACGCGCAGCTCCAGGAAGTCGTCGAGGCCGCGCTCGGCGACTATCGCGCGGCGGTGGTCGCGATCGACCCGGCCAATGGCGACGTGCTCGCGTTTGTGAGCACGCCGACCTTCGACCCCAATGGTTTCGCTCGCGGCCTCACCGTCGCCGAGTACCGTGCGCTCGAAGACGATCTCGACCGCCCGCTCTACGACCGCGCGCTGCGCGGCGTCTACCCGCCCGGCTCGACGATCAAGCCGCTCGTGGCGCTCGCGGCACTGCAGTACGGCGTCACGGAGCCCGGCAACACGCGCTTCTGCAAGGGCGTCTGGCAGTTCCCGAACTCGAGCCACCGTTATCGCGACTGGAAAAAAGGTGGCCACGGCACGGTCGACATGACCCGTGCGATCGCGCAGTCGTGCGACACCTACTTCTACGCGATCTCCGACCAGATCGGTATCGACCGGATGCACGACTTCCTGGTGCAGTTCGGCCTGGGCGACAAGACCGGCATCGACATCCTCGGCGAACGTGACGGCCTCGTGCCATCACGCGCCTGGAAAAAGAAGGCGTTCAAGAGCAAGTCTCTGCAGGTCTGGTTCCCGGGCGAAACCGTGATCGCGGGCATCGGGCAGGGGTACATGCTGGCCACGCCGCTGCAGCTCGCACACGTCGCGGCGACGGTCGGCATGCGCGGCAAGCGTTTCGCGCCGCGGCTCGTCAAGGGCGTGCGCAACTCGGTGACCGGCGAAGTGCGTGAACTGCCGCCGCGAACGCTGCCCGACGTCGAGGTCCGCGAGCCGAGGGACTGGGACGTGATCATCAACGGCATGGTCGGCGTGATGAGCCCCGGCGGCACGGCGTATCGCTCGCAGGTGGGCGCGCCGTTCCAGATCGCCGGCAAGACCGGCACGGCGCAGGTGTTCACGGTCGGGCAGAACGAGAAGTACAACGAGTCGCAGATCTCCGAGCGCCTGCGCGACCACGCGCTGTTCATCGCGTTCGCGCCCGCCGACGCACCGAAACTTGCGGTCGCCGTGCTGGTCGAAAACGGTCGCAGCGGCAGCGGCACGGCCGCACCGATCGCGCGCAAGGTGTTCGACGCCTACCTTAACCCGCAGTCCGTGACCGCGGGCGCTGCCGCGCCGGAGGCCGCGACGCCGCCACCGGCGGGAGGCGAGGAATGAGGCAGTGAGGAAGGAAATCGCAGGCCCCGGCTACTCGAGCCGCGCACAACGCACGTTCACGCTGACGGGACGCGTGCTCGACGCGCTGCATCTCGACGGGCCGCTGCTGCTGAGCGTGATCGGCGTGTGCGTCGCCGGACTGGTCGTGCTGTTCAGCGCCGCGGGCGAGGACGTGCACATCGCGGTGGGCCAGGCCGCGCGCATGGGGCTCGGTCTCCTCGTGCTGGCGTTCGTCGCGCAGATCCCGCCGCGGCTGATGCGCATCGGTGCACCGGTGCTGTACGGCATCGGCGTGGCGCTGCTGGTCGCGGTGGCACTCGTCGGCGACGTCGCGATGGGCGCGCAACGCTGGCTCGACCTCGGGTTCGTGCGCTTCCAGCCGTCCGAACTCATGAAGATCGCCGTGCCGCTGTGCTGCGCGTGGTACCTGCACGAGCGGCCGCTGCCGCCCGACTTCACCACGCTCGTCACGGTCGTGCTGATCGTGCTGGTGCCGACGCTGCTGATCGCGGAGCAGCCGGACCTCGGCACCGCGTTGCTGGTCGCCTCGGGCGGCGGGCTCGTGATCCTGCTCGCCGGCCTGCAACTGCGCTACATCCTCGGGCTGGCCGGCGTGCTGGCCGCCGCAGTGCCGGTCGTCTGGATGTTCCTGCTGCACGGCTACCAGAAGCAGCGCGTGCTCACGTTCCTCAACCCGCAGACCGATCCGCTCGGCGCCGGCTACCACACGATCCAGTCGCAGATCGCGATCGGGTCGGGCGGCGTGTTCGGCAAGGGCTACATGAACGGCAGCCAGGCCCAGCTCGAGTTCCTGCCCGAACGCTCGACCGACTTCATCTTCGCCGTGATCGGCGAGGAATGGGGGCTCGTGGGCTGCTTCGTGCTGATGCTGCTGTACCTGTTCGTGATCGGTCGCGGCCTGTTCATCGCGACGCAGGGCCAGGACACGTTTTCCCGGCTGATCGCCGGCAGCCTCACGCTGACCTTCTCGGTCTACATGTTCGTCAACAGCGGCATGGTCGCGGGGCTGCTGCCCGTCGTGGGCGTGCCGTTGCCGCTCGTGAGTTACGGCGGCACCTCGCTCGTGACCCTCATGGCAGGCTTCGGTATCCTCATGTCGGTCCATTCCCGCCGCAAACTGGTTTCGACGTGACAAGGAACAGTCCCCCGCGACGGACGCCCTCGAGGCGCCCGTCCCAGCGCCGCTTTTTGGCCTCAGTCTTCGCACTCGTCGCGTGCGCGACGCTCGCGCCCGCGAGCGCACAGGCGTTCGACCCGGGCCGTCCCGAAGTCGCCGAGTTCATCGCCGACCTCGCGCATCGCCATCACTTCGAGCCGGGCCCGCTCGCCGCGCTGCTGGCGCAGGCGGAGTCGCGCCCCTCGATCCTGCAGGCGATCGCAAAGCCTGCCGAGCGCACGCTCACCTGGGACGAATACCGTGCCCGCTTCCTGGTCGAACGGCGCATCCAGCGCGGCACCCAGGTCTACGACGAACGCCGCGCAGAGCTCGAGCGTGCCGCGAAGACGACCGGCGTGCCGCCGGAGATCGTGCTCGCGATCGTCGGTGTCGAGACGTCCTACGGCGAGAACACCGGCAAGTTCCGTGTCGTCGACGCACTCGCGACGCTCGCGTTCGACTATCCGCCACGTGCGCCCTTTTTCCGCGGCGAACTCGAGCAGTTCCTGCTGATGACGCGCGAGGAAGGCCTCGACCCGCTCGCGCCACTCGGCTCCTATGCTGGCGCGATGGGCATTCCGCAGTTCATGCCGACGAGCTTCCGCACCTGGGCCGTCGACGGCGACGGCGACGGCAAGCGCGACCTCTGGAACGACTGGGCCGACGTGTTCGCGAGCGTCGGCCACTACCTCGAAGTGCACGGCTGGCGTGCCGGGCAGCCGGTGATGCTGCCGGCCGACGCGACCGGTGCGAACCTCGACGGTCTCGAATTCGGCAAGGTCGGGCTGCCCGAGACCGTGGGCTCGCTGCGCAAGCGCGGCGTGAAGTTCGAGACGAACCTGTCCGCCGCGACACCGGCGACGCTCGTGGCGCTCACGGTCGCCGCCGGCACGGAATACCGCGTCGGTTTCGCCAACTTCCACGCGATCACGCGGTATAACCGCAGCCACATGTATGCCAGCGCGGTCAGCGACCTCGCCGACGCGATCGGCGCCACACGCGCCGCGCGTGCGTCGTCGCAGACGCCACCGGCTCCGAACCCCTGAACCCGTATCCACCCTCCTGACGGAACACCGACACGAAATGAACCTCAAGCCTGCACTGCTCGCCGCGGCATTGGCCGCCACCTTCGGTCTCGCACTCTCGGGCTGTGGCTCGAACGACAAGAACGCGGACGCTGCCGCTGCGACGGACGCCGCGACCGCGGCCGCGCCGGCCACGGCCGCCCCGACGACACCGACGGCAGTGCCGCCGCCGCCGCAGTTGCAGGCGCGCAGCTTCATCGTGATCGACCACGACAGCGGCCGCGTGCTCGCCGCGCTCGAACCCGACTCGAAGCAGGAGCCGGCGAGCCTCACCAAGCTCATGACGGCTTACGGCGTGTTCAAGGCACTCAAGGAAGGCCGGCTGCAGCTCACCGACATGGTCACGATCAGCGAGCGCGCCTGGCGCCAGGAGGGCTCGCGCATGTTCGTCGAGGTGGGCAAGCAGGTTTCGGTTAACGACCTGCTGCAGGGCATGATCGTGCAGTCGGGCAACGACGCGACGGTGGCGCTCGCCGAGAAGGTCGGCGGCACCGAAGAAACCTTCGTGCAGATGATGAACACCTACGCCAAGCAGCTCGGCATGACGAGCTCGCATTTCACGAACTCGCCGGGCATGCCGGGCCCCGAGCACTACATGACGGCGCGCGACGCCGCGACGCTCGCGAGCGCGCTGATCCACGAGTTCCCCGAGTACTACAAGTTCTACGCGCAGCGTGAATTCGTCTGGAACGGCATCACGCAGATGAACCGCAACGGCCTGCTGTTCCGCGACCCCACCGTCGACGGCGTCAAGACCGGCCACACCGAAACCGCGGGCTACTGCCTGATCGCCTCGGCCAAGCGCGACGGCATGCGGCTCGTGAGCGTCGTGCTCGGCACGGATTCGATGCGCGCACGCGAGGATGCCAGCGCGGCGCTGCTCAACTACGGCTTCAACTTCTTCGAAACCAAGCGCATCTACGCGGCCGGCCAGCCGCTCACGCAGGCGCGCGTCTGGAAGGGTGAGGACGAGCAGGTCGGCCTCGCGCTGCACCGCGACCTCTACGTCACGAGCCAGCGCGGCGGGGCCAGCAACGTCAAGGCGGACTTCGAGCTGCCGGAGACCCTGGTCGCACCGCTGGCCGCGAACAAGTCCGTCGGCAAGACGCAGATCGTCGTCGACGGCAAGCCGGTCGCGTCGTACGAGTTGTACCCGGCGAAGGACGTCGCCGAAGCGGGCTTCTTCGGCCGCGCCTGGGACAGCCTGCGTCTGATGTTCCACTGAGGCGCACGATGGCCGAACCGTTCCCGACCTGCTGGCTCGACGGCGCCTACCTGCCGCTCGCCGAAGCGCGTGTGTCGCCGCTCGATCGCGGCTTCCTGTTCGCGGACGGCGTCTACGAAGTCGTGCCGGTCCATCGCGGGCGGCCGTTTCGATTGCGCCAGCACCTCGCGCGGCTCGAACGCAGCCTCGCCGAGTTGCGCATGCGCAGTCCGCTCGCGCGCCCCGGCTGGGTGGAGGTCACGGAGCGGCTCGTCGCCGCCGCCGGCGCACCGGAGGTGCTGGTCTACCTGCAGGTAACCCGCGGCGTCGAGTACGGGCGCAATCACCTGTTCCCGCCGGCCGACATTGCCCCGACCGGGTTTGCATTCGCGAGTCCGTACCCGGTGCCATCGCCTGCGACGCTCGAGCAGGGCCTCGCCACGACGTTGCTCGAGGACACGCGCTGGGCACGCTGCGACGTGAAGTCCGTCGCGCTGCTCGCCAACGTGCTGCTGCGGCAGGAGGCGCAGGACCGCGGCGGCGCCGAGGCGCTCCTGCATTGCGACGGGCGGGTCACCGAAGGTTCCTCGAGCACGGTGTTCATCGTCGACGGCGACGGCCGGCTCGTCACGCCGCCGAACGGCCACGACATCCTGCCCGGGACTTCCCGCGACGCCGTGCTCGATCTCGCGGCCGGCTGGCTGCCGGTCGAGGTGCGCGATTTCACCGTGGCCGAATTGTGCGCGGCGACGGAGGTCTGGATTGCATCCGCCGGACGCGGCGTGCTGCCGGTGACTTCGATCGATCACCGGCCGGTCGGCTCGGGCAAGCCAGGACCGATGTGGCGCGCCATGCATGCGCGGTGGCAGCAACATCTCGACGACATTGCAGGCACGCCTGCGCTGGAGGCCGCATGAGCCACGACAGTGACGGCACCACGCCCCCGGGCGACGGTGCGACGCCGCGCACGGGCGAGGAAACGCTGTTCGAGTTCCCGACCGATTTTCCGGTGAAGATCATGGGCCGGGCCTCGGACGATTTCCGCAGCCTCGTGCTCGGCATCGTCACGCGGCACTTCGGGCCGCTGGAACCCCACCGGATCGAGGAGCGCCCGAGCGCGAACGGCAAATACCTCTCGCTCACGTGCACGGTCCACGCGAACAGCAAGGCCGAGCTCGACGCGCTCTACCTCGAGCTCACGTCCTGCAGCCAGGTGCTCGTCGCGCTCTGAGCGATCGCCGTGGCGCGCTCGAAGCCGAGCTCGCGCAGCAGGTGCGGCGCGAGCGCCTCGCCGACGGTGCGCACGTCGGCAGGGCCGCCGAGTGTCGCGACCTGCGTCATCTGCAGGCCCGCATACCCGCACGGGTTGATGCGCGCGAACGGCTCGAGGTCCATCGCGACGTTGAGCGCGAGGCCGTGGTACGAGCGCCCGCGGCGGATGCGCAGCCCCACGCTCGCGATCTTGCGCTCCTGCACATAGACGCCGGGCGCATCGCGTTTGCCGTACGCCTCGATACTCCAGTGCGCCAGGGTCGCGACGATTGCCTGTTCGATCGCCACGACCAGCGCGCGCACTCCGAGACCCCGCCGCGGCAGGTCGAGCAGCGGATAGACGACCAGCTGGCCAGGGCCGTGGTAGGTCACCTGGCCGCCGCGATCGATGTCGACGACCGGGATGTCGCCCACCGCGAGCAGGTGCTCGGCCTTCGCGTTCATGCCCATCGTGAAGACGGGCGGGTGCTCGAGGAACCAGATCTCGTCGGGCGTGGCGTCGGTCGCGTCGTCGGTGCGGCGCTGCATCGCGCGCCAGGTCGGTTCGTAGTCGACACGCCCGAGCCACCGCAGCGCGGGCGCCTTCACCTCGCCCGCTTGCGCGGGAGAGGTCGCACCCAGTGCGGGTGAGGGCTCCGTCACCTCTCCCGCCTGTGCGGGAGAGGTCGGCCGCAGGCCGGGTGAGGGCTCAGGCATGGTCGCGCGCGCGCTGAGCGATGCCACCCTCGCCCAGCCCCGCGTTGTTGCGCGCGAGCGCCTGCTCCGCGCGATAGCTCGAACGCACGAGCGGTCCTGCGACGCATTCGAGAAAGCCGAGGTCGAGCGCGATCGCGCGATACCGTTCGAACTCTTCCGGTCGCACGAAACGCTCGACCGCCAAGTGGTTCACGGTCGGGCGCAGGTACTGGCCGAGCGTGAGCAGATCGACGCCCGCGGCACGCAGGTCGCGCAGCGTCGTGACGATCTCCTCGTCGCTTTCGCCGAGCCCGAGCATCAGGCTCGTCTTCACGAGCACGTCGCCCTGGGCGCGACGGTGCTGCTTGGCGTGCGCGAGCACGGCCAGCGTCTGGTCATAGGACGCGCGGGCGTCACGCACCGGATGCGTCAGGCGGCGCACGGTTTCGACGTTCTGCGCAAAGACATCGAGGCCGCTGTCGACGACGGTCTCGACGTCGCGCAGCACGCCCTGGAAGTCCGGCGTGAGCGCCTCGACGGCGGTGCCGGGGTTGAGCCGCTTGATCTCGCGGATGCAGGCGGCGAAGTGCGCGGCGCCGCCGTCGGCCAGGTCGTCGCGGTTCACCGAGGTGAGCACGACGTACTTGAGCCGCATCAACTGCACGGTCCGCGCCGAGTTCGCCGGCTCCTCGTGGTCGAGCCAGCCGCGCGGGTTGCCCGTGTCGACGGCGCAGAAGCGGCATGCGCGCGTGCAGACCTCGCCCATCAGCATGATGGTCGCCGTGCCTGCGTTCCAGCACTCGCCGATGTTCGGGCACTTCGCTTCCTCGCAGACCGTCGCGAGTCGGTGCTCACGGACCGTCTGGCGGACCGTGTCGAAGCCCGCCCCGCCCGGCATCGGGGCACGCAGCCACGACGGCTTGCGCCCGACCGGCGTCAGCGCCGCGGCGCCGGGCGCGCTGGTCGACTTGATGCCGTCACGGATCGCCGTAAACCCTTGCGGCGTCACGTATTTCTGGCCGCTCGTGCGCGTGGCCGGCGGCGCTTCGGCCGCGACCGGGATGCCCTTGAATTCGCTCATCGGCGCATTGTAGCGGCTGCGGCGCGCGCGCTGCGGACGGCCCACGCCGCGCGGGCCGTACTTTCGGCTCGACCCACGCGAGGCTGCCCGTGATTCCGGAATGCCGGCCGGGAACGCCGTGAATCCGTCCCTGGAGGCTCCTTCCGCGACGTCCATGTCGCGGAAGGT
>DATMIB010000125.1:0-2032 GCA_035554635.1 Steroidobacteraceae bacterium
TGGCGCTCCCAGAGGGATTCGAACCCTCGTACCAGCCTTGAGAGGGCTGTGTCCTGGGCCTCTAGACGATGGGAGCGTGTCCGGGCCGGTTGGACTTACCGGGCCCCGAGGAGGCCGCGTATTATACTCAGCCGCTTTTACCGGTCCAGCGGAAGTCATAATAATTGTTCTCCTTCTCGAAACTCTTCCGATCCCGCTCAGCTGACAAGCCGGCCCCCGCGGAACCGGCGGGCCCGCCCCAGCCGATCATCGTCGCGCGGGCCGACCACACGATTTCGCGCGCCAACATTTCCCCGGCCGCGCTCAAGGTGCTGTACCGGCTCCGTGAGTCGGGCTACCAGGCCTTCCTGGTCGGCGGCGCCGTCCGCGACCTGCTGCTGGGGCTGCAGCCCAAGGATTTCGACGTCGCCACCGACGCACACCCGGAAGAGGTGCGCCGCATCTTCCGCAACTGCCGCCTGATCGGACGCCGCTTCCACCTCGCGCACGTGCGTTTCGGACCCGAGATCATCGAGGTCGCCACCTTCCGCGCCGCGCACACCGAGGTCGACGAGGATCACGGCGTCGACGAGGTCGAGCACCGCGCGATCGACGAGCACGGCCGCATCCTGCGCGACAACCTCTACGGCACGATCGAAGAGGACGTCTGGCGTCGCGACTTCACCGCCAACGCGCTCTACTACAACATCGAGGACTTCTCGATCTGGGACTACGTCGGCGGTGTCGAGGACGCTCGCAACCGCGTGCTGCGCCTGATCGGCGACCCGGCGACGCGTTATCGCGAAGACCCGGTGCGCATGCTGCGGGCCGCGCGCTTTGCGGCCAAGCTCGACTTCACGCTGCACCCGGGCACCGAGGCGCCCATCGGCGAGCTCGCGTACATGCTCGACCGCATGCCACCGGCGCGGTTGTTCGACGAGTCGATGAAGCTGATGCTGTCGGGCCATGCCGAAGCGTCGTTCGAATGGCTCGCGCGGCTCGACCTGCTGCGTCACCTGATGCCGGACGTGGCGGCGGCGCTCGAAGCGGCGCCCGAGTCGACCGGTGCGCGCCTGCTGCAGCTGGGCCTCGTCGGCACCGACGATCGCGTGCACGCCGACAAGTCGGTCACGCCCACGTTCCTGTTCGCGGTGCTGTTGTGGCCTGCGATCCTGCGCGAGTTGCGTGCGCCGGACGGCCCGCTGCCCGACGATCCGCAAGTGCTGCTCGACGCGCTCGACAAGGTGGCCGGGCGGCAGTTCAAGCGCATCGCCGTGCCGAAGCGCTTTTCGCTGCCGATGCGCGAGCTGATCATGCTGCAGACGCGCTTCGAGCGGCGCCAGGGGCGTCGCGCGCTGCGACTGCTCGAACATCCGCGCTTCCGCGCCGCTTACGATTTCCTGTTGTTGCGCGCCGAGGCCGGCGAAGTCGCCCCCGAGCTCGCGCAGTGGTGGACCGAGATCCAGGACTCCTCGCCGGCCAGCCGCGTCGAGATGGTCGAGCAGCGACCGGCCACCGGCGGTGAACGTGGCGCCGGCGGCAAGGGGGGCAGCGACGGTGACGCGCCGCGTCGCCGGCGTCGTCGTCGGCCGCGTCGCAAGAGCGGCGGTCGTCCCCCCGGTTCGGCTCCGGCCCAGTGACGGCCGCCCAGCCCCCCGCGCGCCCGGGTGTCGTCGACACCGCGCGCTGGGTGCCCGCGTACGTCGCGCTGGGCAGCAACCTCGACGATCCCGTCCGCCAGGTCGGGCGGGCGTTCGACGCCTTGACGACGGCACTCCCGCTCACGCGTTTGATCGCGCGATCCGCGCTTTATCGCGCACGCCCGATGGGACCGGTGGCGCAACCGGATTTCGTCAATGCCGCGGCGGGGCTGCTCACGCAACTCGACGCGCGCGGGTTGCTGCGCGAGTTGAAGGCTCTCGAGACGCGGCTGGGCCGGGCTGCGCCGATCGTGCGCTGGGGGCCGCGCCTGATCGACCTCGACCTGCTCGTGCACGGCAGCACGCGGCTGGCCGAGGAGACGATCACCGTGCCGCACCCGGGGCTCGCCGAG
>DATMIB010000126.1:0-2666 GCA_035554635.1 Steroidobacteraceae bacterium
CTGCTTCAACGAAGCAAGGAAGACGATGACAAGGCTCGACCACCAAACACCCGCGGCGCCGGGTTTTGGGTCGTTCATGCCTGCACGTCGGAACGCCAATCGTCTGGCGGCAGCGGCGACGAAAAGTCTTGTGCGAACAACACCCACGGTGGCCAGGCGATCGGTCGTGTCGCGCCGCCACCGCGCAGGAAGGTCGATCGAACATCCGCGGCTCTTGCGGGGCGTGTTCTACGGCGTGCTGTTCGCTTTGCCGTTCTGGTTCCTGGTCGCCTTGCTGCTGCTCTGAGGCGTCGCGCAACGCGCGCGACGACGGGCTTGCCAGCGGCGGCCTGAGTTTCGAACCTTGTTTGCGCAGATCGAAGTCGAGATGGGGCGCCACCGCGAAGCCATCCACCCGTAGGCCTGGAGGCGCCTGCAGCAGCGACCGCTACGGCGAAGCGGGCTCTGATGCAAAACCACGCCGACCATTGTCGGGCCGGCCGCTGACATCGCCGCGCCACGGAGCCGTTGTATCAGTCGCGTGCAAGTAGCGCAGGGTTCGCGCTACCGCCGGGTGTCGACACGTTTCGCAGTCGGTCGCATTGCTGACGCAAGCCTCAGGTCCGACGTCGCTCGAAAACTCCGAAGGATGCTTCGCTCGAGGAACGCAACGATGCTGCCTTTCCACCCACGCCGTCGCGTTGCCTCGTGGCCGTCGGTCGCGTTCACGTTCGGTCTGTCGCTGGTTTGCGCGATGCCGTCCGCGGCCGCGCAAGGCGCGCGACAGGAGCAGACGACGTCTCGACTGAAGGTCGCCCTTCCGGGCCCGTCCGAGGACCTGCTCGCGCAGCTCGCGAACGCGTACAAGGACATCCACGCCAATCCCGAACTGGCGATGCAGGAACACCGGACCGCAGGCATCGCCGCTGCCTGGCTGCGCAAGCACGGATACGAGGTCACGGAAAAAATCGGCGGCACCGGGGTCGTCGGAGTATTGCGCAACGGCGAGGGGGCGACCGTGCTGCTGCGAGCGGACATGGACGCCTTGCCCATGAAGGAAAACACCGGCTTGCCCTACGCGAGCAGGAAGGTCGTCAAGGATGCCTCGGGCCAGGACACACCGGTCGCGCATTCGTGCGGTCACGACATGCACGTCGCGTGGTTGATGGGAGCGGCGCGGATCCTGGCCGCGAACAGGGACAAGTGGCGCGGGACCGTCCTCGCCGTGTTCCAGCCCGCGGAGGAAACTGGCGAAGGCGCGCGCGCCATGGTCGCCGACGGGATGGTCAAGCGCTTTCCGAAACCGGACATCGTGCTCGGCCAGCATGTGATGCCCATGTCCGCAGGCCAGGTCGGCACCCGACCCGGGATACTCCTGTCGATGTCGGACAGTCTGGAAG
The DNA here is from genome assembly GCA_035554635.1 of Steroidobacteraceae bacterium. Taxonomy (GTDB): domain Bacteria; phylum Pseudomonadota; class Gammaproteobacteria; order Steroidobacterales; family Steroidobacteraceae; genus RPQJ01. The sequence continues at coordinate 1,380 of DATMIB010000126.1, forward strand.
TGACGCTGTTCGGACGCGGCGGGCACGGGTCGTCACCTCAGTCGACAGTCGATCCGGTGGTCATGGCGGCCGCCGCGGTCATGCGCCTGCAGACCATCGTTTCGCGCGAGCTGGCCATGACGGACGGCGCCGTCGTCACCGTCGGCGCACTGCAGGCCGGCAGCAGCGGCAACATCATCCCGGACGAGTCACTGCTGCGGCTCAACGTGCGGACGTTCGACGAACAGGTGCGCGAACGCGTGCTGGCCTCGATCAGGCGAATCATTGACGCCGAGGCGGAGGCGTCCGGCGCGCCCAAGCCGCCTGCGTACGTCGAGCAAGGCCGCTTTCCGCTCACCATCAACGACGAAGCGGCGACACGCAAGGTGGTCGCTGCCCTCGACGGTCGTCGCTCCGACCGACAGGTCCGGGAAATCCAGCCCGCGTCGGCGAGCGAGGATTTCAGCGTGTTCGCTCGCGCCTGGCAGGTGCCCTCCGTGTACTGGACCGTGGGAGGCATCGACCCGCGGACATACGCGGCGGCAGTGAAGGCCGGCCGCAAGAACGAGATCCCCTCCAATCATTCGCCCGAGTTCGCGCCCGTGATCGAACCCACGCTGCGCGTCGGGGTCGAAGCGATGGTCGACGCCGCCGGCGCCTGGCTGGCGCCAGGCAACTGACCAGTGTCGCGTCGACTCACCGCCCCGTGCCGGAGAGCGCGACCGATTTCGCGGGTGCGCCGCCGGTTGCCGACACCTGCAGGCTCGCCGACTTGGCGCCACTCGACGTGGGTTTGAACTTCACGCTGACCGTGCACGATGCGCCGACGGCCATGCGTGCGGGGCAATTCGTCGTTCGGGTGAACTGACCTGGGTTGGCGCCCGCCATCGCGAACGCGAGCGCTTCCACGGCCACCGTGCCGGTGTTGCTGACGGTCACCGCCTTGGTCACGCTCGGCGTGCCGACGGCGACCGTGCCGAACGACAGCGAGAGGGGCGCGTAAGCGAGACGCAGCGTCGGACCGTCGACGTCTCAAAGGTCCGGGTCGCTTTTCGAACAGTTGGACGATCGCCCCGAGACACGCCTCAGTCAGAGCGCGATCGCGATTCCCAATCTCAGCTGCGAGTCGAGCTTCTCGCGATAGTGGACCAGGCTCTCGCCGTAGCCGCCGAAATACTGCAGCGTCAGCCAGCCTGACAGGTCGCCGCCGCTCAGCTTCGACAATGGGTACGAAAGATTGAGTTCCGCACTCCCAAAATTGCTGCGCTCGCCTTTGCGCAGCGTCGCCCAGAAATCGAGACCGCCCTT
>DATMIB010000127.1:0-3744 GCA_035554635.1 Steroidobacteraceae bacterium
TCGGTCGAGCCTCTGGATCGGCCCGGTCGTGCCATCCGGCAGCAGCGCGGCCGCCAGGATCGTCAGCGCGACCTCGTCCGAACCGAACGAGGCCGGCGAGGTCTCTTCGCGTGCGTGCAAGCGTTCCGCGACGATCTGGAACCGCGCCGTCGACGGCGGCAGGACGTTGATGAACTCGATGTTCGACAGGATGATCGGACCGAGCGAGGGGATGCCGGTGGTGTTCGGCAGCGCGAGCTGCAGCTCGTAGATGCCGGGCGGCAGGTCGTCGGGAACGACGAAGGTCGCGCGGTCCTTCACGCGGCAGTCCTGGACGAACGCGGTCGTGCCGTTGATCTCCTCGGTGAGCTGGGTCTCGAGGTCGCCAAACACGTGCGTGTCGACTTCGGCCTGTGCGCTGCCTGCGCGCTGGCGCAGCCGCACCTTCATGTCGACGTTCATGAAGTTGACACCGGTCAGCACGACCGCGTCGCCGTTCGCCACGTCGACCACGCGTGCGCAGACGTTGCCGACCAGCAGGTTGCCGGGGCAGTTGGTCGTCTGCACGCTGCAGTTCTGCGTGATCTGCTGGTCGTCGCCGAGCACCAGTTCGCAATGCTGCTGGATTTCGGCCGGCAGGTAGTCGCCGATAGTCAGTTGCGGCCGGAAGGTCGAGGTGCGCAGGTCGTCGACGCGGCAGATCTGCAGCTGCGAGAAAAAGATCTCGCCGCTGCCCGGGTCGAAGAAGCGATTGCGGCCGGGCCGTTCCTCCTCGAGCGCCTGCGGATTGCCGAACACCGTGTCGGCTGCACGCTGCTTGATCTCTTCGACGATGGCGGCTGCCAGCGTCGCGCGATCGAGCGGCTTGTCGGGGTCGGCCGTGAGCGACGGCGCCAACCCCGCATTACGCAGCTCGGGCGGCGTCGAGCCGAAACTGTCGACCGCGCATTGGAGGATGCCGCGCAGTTCCGGCGACATCGCCGCGAAACGACCGAAGGCCTCGCTTTCGAACTCGTTGGCAGGGGCACTGCCGCGCAGAAAGCGCCGGGCCGTCTGGAAGAACGCGGCGCCGATGGCGCTCGGCACCTTGCGGCTCGCGAGTTTTTCGAGCTTGCGCCGGCGACTCTGCTTCGGCTTGCACCCGAGGCCCAGCGGCACGCACGCGCCCTCGGCGCGCGGCGGGCATTTGTCGTCACGGGGCGGCGATGGCGGGCTTTCCGCGGGCGGCTGCGTGCAGTTGTAGATGTTGACGTCGCCCCGGCTCTTGATCCGGATGTCGATGTGGCAACAGTCGTCGCCGCGCTTGCCGTGGCCGCGCTCGTTCTCGCTCATAACGCCTCCCTGCGTCAGTGGGCCCGTCGTCCGTAATCGCCATTCCCACCATCGTGATTTGCCTTTTGTATAGCCCGGCCGCACCGGCTGTGTATGTCGGATTGGGCTGATATTCCGGCGCAGGCCGCTGCGCACGGCAGCAAGCTCGGATCAGCGAGCGACACGAGATTCGCGCGACATCGCGCGAGCCTTGCCCCGACATGGCTCTGGACAAAGTACGGGCGGCCCGCGGACGCTGCGTCTACATGGCCCGACCACACCGAATGTTCCGCGAATCCCGCGACGCCGGCGAACGGCCTCGCGACACCGCGGCGACGCGCACGCGCTGGGTCCTGCCGGCCACGATCCTCGGCTCGAGCATGAGCTTCATCGACGGCTCGGTCGTCAACGTGGCGCTGCCGGCCATGCAGAGCGACTTCGCCACCGACTTCGGCACGTTGCAGTGGGTCATGAACGGCTACCTGCTGGCGCTGGCCAGCCTGATCCTGCTGGGCGGCGCCGCCGGCGACCGCATCGGGCGTCGGCGCGTTTTCATTGCCGGCCTGTGCCTGTTCGTCGTGGCATCGGTTGCCTGCGCGCTCGCACCTTCATCGGTATTCCTGGTCGGCGCGCGATTCGCCCAGGGCATCGGTGCCGCGCTGCTGACGCCGGCGAGCCTCGCGATCGTCAGTGCGGCCTACGGCGGCGACGCGCGCGGGCCTGCGATCGGCACCTGGGCCGCAGCCGGCGCGCTGATGACCGCGCTCGGACCGCCGCTCGGCGGCTGGCTCGTCGACACCGTCGGCTGGCGTTCGATTTTCTACATCAATGTGCCCATCGGCGCCGTCGCGCTGCTGTTCGCACTCCGGTTGCCGCCGGACGGAACGATGGACCGGTCGATACCGCTCGACTATCGCGGCGGCGTGCTGGCGACGCTGGCGCTCGGCTTGCTCACGTTCGGCCTGATCGCACTCGGCCAGCACGCGCTGGGCCGGGGACTCATCGCCCTGGGCTGCGCAGTGCCGGCGGCGTGGCTGTTCGTCCGGCACGAGGCGCGCGCACCGGCACCGATGATGCCGTTGACGCTGTTCCACGACCGGAGCTTCAGTGGTGCCAATGCGCTCACGGTGCTGCTCTACGCGGCGTTGGGCGGCGCGTTCTTCCTGCTGCCGCTCGTGCTGATCCAGGCGCACGGCTATACGGCGACCGCCGCCGGCGCTGCGCTGCTGCCGTTCGCGGTCATTCTCGGGCTCGGATCGCGTGCGGCCGGCGGATTGATCGCGCGGATGGGGCCACGTGCACCGCTCGTCGTCGGGCCGTCGGTGGCCGCCGCGGGGTTCTTTCTGCTGAGCATCGGTGGCGACCATTCGAACTACGTCGTCGGGTTCCTGCCCGGACTGGTCGTCGTCGGCATCGGCATGACCATCGCGATCGCACCGTTGACGACGACGGTGTTCGACTCCGCGCCCGACGCGATGAGCGGCATTGCTTCCGGCATCAACAATGCCGCGGCCCGTGCCGGCACGCTCGTGGCGATCGCCGCACTCGGCCTGAGCTTCACGGCGGCACCGGCAACGGAGGCCGACGGCTCGGCCCTGGCGAGCGCGTATGCGCGCGCCATGGTGGCCGCCGCAGTGCTGGCCGCGTTGAGCGCGCTGATTGCGGCGGCGACGATCCGCTCGCGCCGAGTCGGCTAGCTGCGGCGGCGACGTTCTGCCGCTTCAGCGCGGCTGCGCGCTGTGCCTGCTCCGCTCAGGCGGCTACGCCCTGCGCTTCTGCAGCCAGTTCGGCAGGAAGCCGTACGGGTTGACGATCTCCTCCTCGAGCGCGATGCCGAGTGCCTGCAGGCGCTGTTGCAGCCGCCCCTGCAGGCTTTCGTCGAACGCGTCGGTGGCGCCGCCGACGAACTCGCCGCCGATGAACAGTTGCGGCAGCGTGACCCAGCCGGTTCGCTCCTTGAGCGCGGCACGGAAAGCACCGCCGCGATTGTCACGCTGGTATTCGACGGAGTCGAGGTTGATGCACCGGTACGGAATCCGGTAGCGGTCGAACAGCTTGCGCACCGACCAGCAGAACTCGCACCACTCGAGCGCGAACATTACGATCGGCTGCTCGCGGTCGTCGATCAGCGCCTGCATCTCCCCCCGCACCGCGGGGTCGACCGGCTCGTCCTGCGCCGCCGGGGCCGGTGCCGGTGCGGTCCGGACGTCGAACCGGAAGCCCGCGGTCGAGCGCGAGATCGCCTGTTCCTCCTCGGTCATGTCCTCCGGCACGTCGGCGAACAGCGGCGTCGACATGTACCGCTCGCCGGTGTCGGGCAGCATGCACAGCAGCGTGCTGCCGGGGGCGGCACGCGCGGCCACCTGCAAGGCGCCCGCAAACGTGGCACCGGACGAGGTGCCGACGAATATGCCTTCCTGGCGCGCGAGTTCGCGCGTGCAGCGCATGGCGTCG
>DATMIB010000128.1:0-2197 GCA_035554635.1 Steroidobacteraceae bacterium
GCCGGCATCGGCCACGCTCGTCTGCCAGAGCCGTCAGCGGCGCGTAAGCGCCCAGGCGACCTCGTGCAGCGAACGGACGCCGGCCGCGGCGAACTTGGGGCTCTCCGCGAGAATGTCGACGCGCTCGAGCGGTTCGACCACGAAGTGCGGCGCGTAGAGCCGCTCAACCTCCGCCGCCGTCACCGAAAAGGGCGGCCCCGGCTTGAGCCGCTCGTCGTACTCGAAGGCGACGAGCAGCGTGTGCGAACCCGGTGGCATCAAAGCGGCAAACCGCTCGGCGTAGGTCGGTCGCGTCTCGGGCGGCAGCGCCACCAGGGCCGCACGGTCGTAGCCGGCCTGGACCGGCCCGAGCAGTTCGGGCGTAAGCGAAAACGCGTCGCCCTCGAGGATCTCGTAGCGGCCGGATCGGTGTCGCGTGAACGGCCCGTGCGTGTCGACACGGAGCGCGTCGTCGCGCGGCGGGTGCAATTGCTGCTCGCCGAAGAACTCACGGGCCGCGATGCCGCTCAATTCCGTGCCGACGACGCTGTAGCCGCGTACGCCCAGCCACACCATGTCGAGGCTCTTGCCACACAGCGGCACGTACACGCGCGCGCCGGCTGCGACGCCGATCGAGGTCCACCATCGCTCGAGGAACGGGTGCGGGCTCGACTGGTGAAAGCCGATCTGCCCCGTGCGCCAGCGTGCGTGCCAGAAATCGGCTTCCATGCGTGAGGTGACCCCGACGCCTAGTGGCGCCGCAACTGCGCCTCGTCCGCATTGCCCTCGCCCGACCCGCCGCCGACAGACTCGTCAGAGTCCGGCGCGCCTTCGCCCGGAATGGATCGCTGCTCGCTCATCCAGGCGCCGAGGTCGATGAGCCGGCAGCGCTCGCTGCAGAACGGCCGCCACTTCGCGGCGGGCGACCACTCGACGGGCTTCTGGCAGGTGGGGCAGGGCAGGGTCGGCATGGCGGCGATGGTGTCGGGATTTCGCAGGCGGCGCAAATGGGTGGTGATGGTTCCGGAGCCCTCACCCCGCCTCTGGCTGACCTCTCCCGCAGACGGGAGAAGCGGAAAGCGGAGCCCTCACCCGCCGCTGTGCGGCGACCTCTCCCGCGACCGGGAGAGGTGAAGAACAAATCAGGTGCAGAGCGACAGCGTGAACGGCACGTCGCTGGTCATCTGCACCGGGTGCGTGTTGGCGTCCTGCCAGGCGAGGAAGCGGACACTGACGCGGTAGTGGCTGCCGCTGATCTCGGGATAGATCTCGGTGCCGGCGGGCAGCGCGATGCGGATCAGCTGCACCGGCACGTCGCGGTCGAGCGTGATGTGGTAGACGCCGTTCTGCGCGACTTCGCGCCGCGACTTGGCCTGCTCACGCGTCATCCAGAGCAGTTCGGAAATCGCGTCGCCGAGCGGGCGGATCACGGCGAGCCAGTGGGCGAAATCGGCGCCGCGCACTTCGTCGGGCTGATTGAGCCAGTGCGTGTAGTCGGGCAGGTCGAACTCGCAGGTGCCGCCCGGAATCGTGCTGCGGTGCTTGATCGCGTTGAGGAACTCCGAGTCGCGCAGCTTCTGCATGAACAGCGCGCCGACGGAGCCGAGCTCGTCGCGCATCCGGTTCAGCTTGGTGAGCAGCACGCGCAGCCGGGTGGCGTCGACGCCGGGGCGCGAGGCGAACGCAGCGAGCTGGCTGGTCTGCCGCTCGAGTTCCTTCAGCACTTCGCTGCGGATGTCGCCGCGTTGCGTGATTGCGAGGATCTCGAGCAGCGAGGCGACCGCGGCACGGGTCGACCACGGGTCCGGCCGCGTGTGGTGATGCACGGCCTGCTGGTAGACGAAGTCGAGCCGCAGGAAATTGCGCATCCGCTCGTTGAGCGGCTGCTCGTAGGCGATGACGCGCGCTGCGGCGTCGACCGCCGGGACCACGGCCTCGTTTGCATTCATGGTCGGCTATTGTGCGTTATGGCCGTTTGAGGGCACAACCCGGATCGGGTGGGGGATCGACGTGCCGAGCCGTTCGCGCGCCCGTGTCGCGCCATGCGAGCGATCGCGGGGCTGCGTGCCGAGCCATAAGCGTGCGAAATCATTGAGGCTGCGTGCCCGGCCGTCGTGCCGCGGCGAGTCCGAGGTATTGCTCGTGCAGCGCGGCCACCTGCGCCTCGAGCTCCTCGACCCGGCCGGTGTTGCGGATTACGTCGTCGGCCATGGCCAGC
>DATMIB010000129.1:0-17339 GCA_035554635.1 Steroidobacteraceae bacterium
CTTGTACGCGACCATCGCCTTGCGCACGATCTCCTGGCGGAACGTGAGCTTGCCCGACTCGGACACCTTGATCTTGTCCTCGACCGAACGCAGGAAGCGCTCGTCGGCGGGCCGCGACTCGCCCGTGATCGGGTCCTTGACCTCGCGCTGGTCGAGCGCAGCCTCGACCTCGTCGAGGTACTTGTCGAGCAGTTCCTGTGCCTCGGCCTCGAACGACGCGAACAGCGCGCGGTGGACATCCTCCTTGACCCAGCGGTTGTAGAACTCCTTGCGCGCCAGCACGAGGTGGTCGATCCAGGCTTTCTTGACCTTGGCGTCCATGCGCGCGTCGTGTTCGATCGAGTCCTTGAGCGCGAGCAGCACTTCCATGCTCGTCAAGCTGCGCGTGTCGCTGCGCGTGATTGCGTTGGAGATCGCGTTGATCACGAATCGGGGGCTCACGCCCGTGAGGCCCTCGTCGGGCGCCTCGAGCCGCAATCGCTCCACCTCGGCGTCCGCGAAGCCCTCGACGCTCTCGCCGGCGAAGATGCGCGCCTTCTTGCCGAGGTCGAGCCCCTCGCGCTCGGGCTTGACCAGTCGCGTCAGCACGGCAAACACGGCCGCGATGCGCAGCGCGTGCGGGTCGAGATGGACGTCGCGGAACGCGAGCGCCGCCGCCACGAGCTTGGCGTATATGCGGCCTTCCTCGGGGTAGGACAGCGTGTACGGCACCTTGACGATGACCATGCGGTCGAGCAGCGCCTCGTTCTCTTTTTCCTGCAGGAACTTGTGGAATTCGGCCAGGTTCGTGTGCGCGACGATCGTCTCGTCGAGGTGGATCAGCGGGAAACGCGACACCTTGACGTTCTTCTCCTGCGTCAGCGTGAGCAGCAGGTAGAGGAACTCGCGCTTGACCTTGAGGATCTCGATCATCTCGAGCACGCCGCGACTCGCGGCATAGACGGCGCCGGTCCAGGACCAGGCGCGCGGATCGCCCTCGTCGCCGAACTGCGCGACCTTGGAAAGGTCGACGGAGCCGACGAGGTCGGCGATGTCGGCCGTGGTCGGATCGTGCGGCGCGTAAGTGCCGACGCCGACCCGCAGCGACTCCGCGAGGAACACGCGTTCGACCGGCATCTTCAGGTAGTCGCCCTCGAACTCCCGCTCGAGCCGGTCGCGTGCCCAGGGACTCGGCTCGCCCTGGACCTCGACGCCGTAGGCCTCGCGGAAGTCCGCGCGCAGCGTGGGCGGCACGATGTTGAGTGGCGACTCGTGCATCGGCGAGCCCTGCAAGGCGTAGACGGCGCCCTCGTCGGTGCGGCTGTATTCCTCGAGACCGCGCTTGAGCAGGATCGCCATCGTCGACTTGCCGCCCGACGGGGGGCCGAGCAGCAGCAACAGCCGCCGCCCGACGTCCGAACCGGCGGCCGCGGCCTTGAAGTAGTCGACCACGCGACCGAGCGCGGCATCGATGCCGTACAACTCGCGCCTGAAGAGCGCGTCGGGACCGGACTCGCCGCGCAGGTCCTGGCGACCGTGCCAGGCCAGCATGTCCCACAGGTATTCGTGGCTGGTCCGGGCGATCGCGCGCGGCGACCGCGGCAGGATGTCGCGCAGGAAGTCCTCGAGGGTGCCGGACCAGTTCTGCGCGCGATGCTGGCGGCTGTAGACGCCCAGCGACGCAACGAATCCTGCCGCGCTGCCGGCAGCCACCCTGTCGTCACGTTCATTCATCGAGCGATCCTCCGGGCGACGATCCACTGTCACACCTGGCCACTGTCACACCTGGCGCCGCCTGCTTAGGCGTCCCGACACTCCATTCGACTGCGGACCGTGGGCTGGGTTTCAACGTTGCGACACGACGACGGCGTACCAGCGACACCCTCGCTGGGACAACGCAGATCGCCGCACCTCGCCGACACGACGTCGCCAGATTCGGCATTCGTGCCGACGACGCGAGGCACTGACGCGCTTCGCGCTGTCTGTGACGACAGATGGCCTGTGTTGTGGCGGGCGTGATGTCAGCGGGTCCCGCCTCGACTCCGTATCTGTTCTCTTACGCGCGGCCAATGGCGTGTCCTAACACCCGGCGCCGTGATTTCGACGCACACGCGGGCGAACGCGAACCGGACGCGGTCCACGGCGAACACGCGCGCAAGTTGTCGACATCGTCGGCGCGGGGTATCGAAGCCGTGGGACGAGACATCCGGCTGCGCGGCGGCCGCGCTCGACGGGCAGCCAGCCTTCGTTCGTCAAAAAAGGCCCGGGTGTCGCGACACCCGGGCCCGGACATCGCAGCGCGTCGCTGGTTACATGGGCCGATGGCCCTGCATCGCGCGGTGCTCCTTCGCGAGCTCACGATTCTCCTTGGCCGCCGCCGCGTACTGCGACGACAGCTTCAGGCAATGCGCCGACATCGCCGCGGCGCTCGCGCCTTTCGCGCCGGCCTTCATCGACCGGTACGATTGCGCCATTTTCTCGTGCTCCTTGGCCTTGGCCTCCAGCGCCGCGGCTTCCTGGTCATACGCCGTGGCGATGGCTTCGTGCTCGGCCGGCGTCTGGGCCGAGACGATCTGCTCGTCCGTCACGACGGGTTCGCCGGCTACGGCGGCGCCGGTCATGGCAATGGCGAGGACGCTGGCGCCCAGCAGTGATGCAAAGCGTTTCATGTGGATCTCCTTGGTGTGCCTGCGCGGCACGTCGAATGGGGTACCTGCAACGGCTGTATCCGTCGGCAGGCGGGACCCGCGGGGCCCCGTGCCGTGGCTAGTCAGCCAACCGGACAGCATGGGAGACGTCAGCGTTGCGGTGGCCGCAGGAGTTCGAACGGCGGGCCTTCGAGCGGCGGCACGGACGGTTCCCGTGCCTGGAGGGTCGCGCCAGCGGGCGGCGCGACGAATGTGACCGCGGAAGTGCTCGCGGTGATGTGCAGCCCCGAACAGGCGCCCGCCTGGTGCATGGTGCAATCGGTCAAGTGCCCCGACGTCGGCACGTTCGTGTGTGCGATCGTCTGCGCGTGCGGGCAATCGCCGCAGTCGGGCATGCCACCGATGCACGGCAGGGCTTGCGCAAGCGGCCCCAGGAACAGCTGGCCCACGAGCGCCAGTGCCATCAACAGCACGGCGACACGCCGCCGCGCCGCCATTCTCGCCCGCCGGGACCATGGCGAAGCCACGGTCCGTCGCCGGGATCGGCCCGTGCGCGTGAACAGCGAATGAGTGCTCTGCTGCATCTCTGGTGACGACTTCCTTGCCCAGTTGGACAATTGCCCCCGCGGTTCACTCCGCCGGGTTTGCCGCAGGCCGATCTCGCAAAGCGAAAGCGGCAGCGAGGTGTCGCGCCAGAGCAACGGATGGGCGCCGCAATGCTAGATTGACGCATGGCCACTGACGCCACACGCCCCGACACACCGTTTTCACGTTGGCGACGCGCGACGCTCGAACCGTTCCAACATCGCGCGTTCTCGCTCTTCTGGTGGGCTTCGCTCGTCTCGTCCTTCGGCGCGATGATCCAGACGGTCGGCGCTTCGTGGTTGATGACCACGATCGCGCCTTCGCCCGACATGGTGGCGCTGGTGCAGACCGCAAACGCGCTGCCGTTCTTTTTCCTGTCCCTGCTTGCCGGTGCATACGCCGACACGCGCGATCGCCGCTCGATCATGCTGGCCGCGCAAGTGCTGGCCCTGCTCGCGTCCGCGGCGCTGGCCGTGGTCGTGCTGCTCGATGCGGTCACGCCTTCGCTGCTGCTCGGACTCACGTTCCTGATCGGTTGTGGCGCCGCCGTGTTCGCACCGGCCTGGCAAGCCTCCATCGGCGACCAGGTGCCGCGCACGCTGATTCCCGCCGCGGTCACGGCGAATGCGGTCGGGTTCAACATGGCGCGCAGCCTCGGTCCGGCGCTCGGCGGCATCATCGTCGCGGCGGTCGGCGCGGCGATCGCGTTCGTCGTCAACGCCGTGTCGTATCTCGGCATCATCGCCACGCTGGTCTGGTGGCGGCCGCAGCGTCCGCGCAGCGAGCTTCCGCCCGAACCCATCGGCACGGCGCTGGCAGGCGGGCTGCGCTACGTCGGGCTGTCGCCGCACCTGGTCGCGATCCTGCTGCGCTGTTCGCTGTACACCGTCCCGATCGTCGCGGTGCCGTCGCTGCTGCCGATTGTCGCGCGCGACCTGCTTGACGGCGGCGCCACCACCTACGGCGTGCTGCTCGGCGGGTTCGGCATCGGCGCGATGCTCGGTGCGCTGTCGAGCACGACCCTGCGTCAGCGGTTCACGAGCGACGCCCTGTTGCAGCTGCTGTCCGCTCTCGCCTGTGTGGCGGTCGTCGGCATCGCGCAAAGCCGCTGGGCCACGCTGACATTGCTCGCAACCGTCATGTCCGGCTCGGTGTGGACGCTCGCGTTCGCGAACTTCAACATCGCCGTGCAGTTGTCGTCGCCGCGGTGGGTCACTGCGCGGATGCTGGCGATGTACCAGACCGTCGCGTTCGCGAGCATGGCGCTGGGCAGCTGGGCGTGGGGGCACTTCGCCACCGTCGCCGGGGTGCGCGAGGCGCTGACGGTCGCGGGGTTCGCGTCACTCGTTTCGCTGATTGCGGCGCGCTGGTTGCCGATCGCGATCGAGCAACTCGGTTCGCTCGACCCGCGGGCGCGGGTCGAGCTGACGCAGCCGAGCGTCGAGATGCACCCCACCTCCGGGCCCATCATCGTCACGATCGAGTACCGCGTTCCGCCGACGAACGCCGTGGAGTTCGCGGCCGTGATCAACGAGGTCGGCCGGATCAGGCGTCGCGACGGTGCGCGCGCCTGGTCGATCAGCCAGGACATCGACGCGGTCGACCTCTGGGTAGAGCGCTTCGAGTGCCCGACCTGGCTCGACTACCTGCGCTGGCGCACGCGCCCGACGCAATCGGACCAGGCCGTGCGCGAGCGTCTCGTGCGACTGGTCGTGGGCGAGCACGGCCACGTGCGTCGGCTCGTCGTGCGTCCGCCGGGCTCGCAACCGCTCGGCGTGCCGCCGGAGCACGAACCGTCACCGACGCGTGGCGACCACGGCCGCTGGTGAGGCGACCTCGGCGCCGGCGCGTGGTTGCCGAACCACGCGCGGCCTGGCAGCACAGTCCGATACCAGCGAACCTCACCGCGACCGTCGCAAACGGCAAGCGACCGGCGTGAGGCTCAGCCTTCCTGCAACCCCACCGGCCGGCCGCCGACGACGATGATGCCGCGCTCGGCGAGCGTCGCGCCACGACCGTCCGGGATGCGGGCGGTGATCGCGTGGCGGCCGTCGCTCAACGTCACGTCGAGGTCGAAGCCACGACCCAGTTCGCCGTCGCGGTCCGACGTCCAGACAACCTCGTGTGGCTGCACGCCACCGAGACCGCGCGCGTCGACGAACGCACTCAGCCGCACCGAATTGCGGTGGCAGGGATTCGCGTCGAGCCGCAGGTGCAGAGCCCGGGACGCGGCCGCCAGCTCGAACGGCTCGGTGTCGGCCTGCGCGGCCTGCAGGCCGGCGGTGACCACGGCGCGGAAACGGCAGCGCTCGCCGCCGTCGAGCCGGGCCGAGTCGACCACGAACGCCTCGTCGACCGGTGCGTCGACGCGCACGGGCAGCCAGGTGTCGCCGTCGTCGCGGCTGAACAGCAGCACCGCCGACATCGCCGCGTCGCGCTCGGCAGCCGCGTGCACACGCAGTTCGAGACCGTCCTGCACCGGTCGCGGACCCTCGATGCGCACGGCGGGCGCCCGCTGGACCGGGATCTCGCCGATGGGCCGCTCGCTGCCGTCGTGGATCACGAGCCGGGCGACGTCGACGCCCGTCGGCCACTCGAGCACTTCCTCGTAATCGAGCCAGGGCTCGCGCCGCCAGTCGCGGGAATTGCGGCCGCCGTGGCCGCCGCAACACGTGCAACCGGCCTGGTTCCGCGAGGCGTACGCATGATGTACGGCGATGATGCGGTCGTTGGCATCGACGAAGTCGATCGTGATGCCACCTGTACGCCGTCGCGCGCCGACGCCGCCCGCCGTGCCGGCCGCATCGATGCGGTACGCGGACCTCACCTCGAGTTCGCGGCCACCCGCGACGAGCCGGTTGACGCGGAATGCGAGGATCAGCAGCGGACGCACGCGTCGAGGATCGGCCGGCGCGCTCTGGCGCAGGTAGCGCGCGTCGAGAAGCGCTCGGTACGTGTAAGGCGAAATCCAGCGCTCGGCGCCGTAACTCATGATGTCGTCGGCGTCACGCGGTGCATGGACGGTGGGTGGCGAAGTGCCGAGGTCGATGCCGACCTCACCGATCGAACGCATGTCACCGCCGTAGTTCGGGTAGTCGGGGTCGCTGTCGGGGTCCGTCGCGACGGCAACGTGTTCTCGACCGTAGATGTGGCCGATCTCGTGCGCGAACGTGCCCTCGCGCCCGACGAAGCACGCGCCGGTCCCTTTCTCCGCACCGCCACAACCGGTGTTGATCGTGCCGACAGAGAGGATCGCGTCTGTCGGCACGAACGCGAACACGATGTCACCGAGGTTGAACAGCGCCGTGAATATCCGCGTCACGGCCAGCGATGCGAGCAGCTTGTTCCAGGCTTCGTTGCATTTGCCGTCCGGGCCCTTGACCGAGAAGTCGCCGCTGCGCTGCTCGGGGGTGGCGAGGATCGTGCTCACGAAATAGGGGAACGGCAGCATGCGCTCCGCCAGCCGCATGGTGCCGAGCATGTCGGCGTCGGAGGGCGAGACGGTGGTGCCCGCCGCGTCGACCCAGTTCACGCGCACGACGCACACCTTGGGTGCGGGGACGTCGAGCAGCGTGATGTCTTCGCTGTGCGCGGCACCGACACCGGAGGCGCTGTGCAGTCGCACGGTCACGGTCGCCCGGCCTGAGCGCAGGTACCAGGCGGGCACGCGAAAGTTGAGCGGCGCGTTGTGCGTGAACCGTGCCAGCGGCCCGGCGGCCATCGACACGCCGCCCGGCCCCGTCGTGCCGCCAAAGAAGAAACCTTCGTCTTCGCTGTCCCAGCGCTCGCGCCGAAGGTCGCGCCGGGCCCCGACGCGCGCGCCTTCCACACGCGTCGGGCCGGTGCGGTAAACCTCTCGCCCCCACTGGCTCAGTACGAGCTCACCGGTGACGCGTTCGCCGGAGAGCGTGTCCCCACCGAGCAGGCCGTGTTCGACGACCGGGTAGACGCGCACGACCATCGGCTTCAACGCAACCAGCGGCACGGAATTGTCGACGCCGTAACCTGTCCCGTAATGCTGGATCGCCTGCGTGAACTCGAGGCCATCGATGGCCAGACGCGAGGTCAGCTTCACCCCCGGAAAGTCCTCGAGGTTGGGCGGCAACTGCGGAAGCTGCGGCCAGCGCTGTGTCGGCGGAAGCTGCGGGACCGGCCCACCGGCCGGGCCGCGCTGCAGCAGTCGCAGCATGATCGCTTCCACGAGAGCGTCGAGCGACGGTCCGTCGGGCAACTGTTCCATGTTCCCCTCCCAGCACGCGCGCCTGCGTGTCCCTGCGTTCTTGCGCGCGCGGACGACGCTACTCCGGGCAGCCTGCGAAAGCAACGCGGGCCGGCTTGCGACCTGTCGTGGCTTCGCAGTCGGGCTTGAAGGGACAACCGCGTTACAACGCGAGCATGCAACTCACGAGCCTCGGCTTCTCTTCCTGCGTGAGCTTCAGTTCGAGCATGAGGTTGAGGTTGACGCGGACGCCGCCCCGCATTGCCTTGCAGCCGCCCGCCGAACGACCCGGAGCCAGTACGGCGACAGCTATGCCCTCTAAATGCGGGCGCTGCGCTGCGCGTGCGGACCGCTGCGGAAGCGTGCATGACCATGTGCGCGCAACGGAGCGCGCGACATCGAGCGAATCCGTGCAGCGAGTCCGTGGATTGCAGACGGCGCAGCGCGCGTCGTGAGGACGCGGACGGCGTTCGTTCGCAGTGCGGCCATCATCGTTCGCTTGTAGGTGAAGAATCACAGGCATTCGCGCGATCGTTCGGATGGTTCGCGTGGACACGCTGTGAAACGCTGTCATCGAAGCTCCAGAGTACCGCCGATCGCGACGCGTCACTCGCGACTGCGGGCCCGACGTCGCTCCCCGACGCGCACGCCCGAGACCGCAGCTCGAGACGATCCCGGAGTACATGCGCCCACCACGCATGCACCCACATCGCCTCGACGACGTGCCCGTTCGGCCAAACCCACCGAGGAAGATGCATGGCAAGCAAACCACAGAGTGCCGACAAGACGAAGGGCAGCGAAACGTCCAAGAGCGGTGATGCGTCGGCGGCGAAAGCCGTGCCGACGGCGAAAGCCCCGCAGGGCGCCGGGACGAACGCAAGCCCGGCGAACGCGAGTACCGCGATCGCCAACGCAAACGCGGACGCGGAATCGCTGCTGAAGGCGGACCACCGCAAGGTGGAACAGCTCTTCAGGAACTTCGAGTCCGCGAACTCGGCCGAGGCGAAGCAAACGATCGTGCAGCAGGTGTGCACCGAGCTGGTCGTCCATTCGCGGCTCGAGGAAGAGATCTTCTACCCCGCGTGTCGCGAGAAAAACGTCGAGGACGACCTGCTCGACGAGGCGCAGGTCGAGCACGACACCGCAAAGGTCCTGATCGCCGACCTGATGGGTCAGTCGCCCGGGGAACCGTTCTTCGACGCGAAGGTCACGGTCCTCAGCGAGTACATCAAGCACCATGTCGGCGAAGAGGAAAAGACCGGCGACGGGATCTTCGCCAAGGCCAAGGCGGCCCAGGTCGACATGAAGTCACTGGGCGCGCGGCTCCAGGCGCGCAAGCAGGAGTTGCTGGCCGAGGCCGAATCGGCGGGCCTCGATCCGCCGCAACCCCGTTCGCTCGAATTCGGCAGTGATGCCGGCAACTACATGCAGGAGAGACAGTCCATGGAAGGACGATACGATCGAGACAGGGACGAACGCGGCCGCTTCAGCAGTGACGATGACCGCGACGACGACCGGGGCAACGGCCGTCGCTACTCGAGCTCCGGTGGCCGGGACCGCGACGAGCGCGGCCGCTTCATGTCGGACGACGATGACGACCGTGGCAACGGCCGCCGCTACTCGAGTTCCGGTGGTCGGGACCGCGACGAGCGCGGTCGCTTCAGCTCCGACGACGACGACCGCGGCAATGGCCGTCGCTCCTCGAGCTCCAGTGACCGCGACCGCGACGAGCGCGGTCGCTTCATGTCGGACGACGACGATCGCGGCAATGGCCGCCGGTACTCGAGTTCGGGCGGTCGTGGCCGCGATGACGATGACGACGATCGCCGGTCCTCGCGCGGTCGCGACGAAGGCCGCGGCTGGCATGGCGATCCACGCGGTCACGCGGAAGCGTCGCGGCGCGGCTGGGAGAATCGCGACGACGATCGCGGCTCTTCGCGATCGAGCCGCGGCCGCAGCGAGGACGATGACGACCGTCGTTCCTCGCGCGGTCGCGACGAGGGTCGCGGCTGGCACGGCGATCCGCAAGGGCATGCGGAAGCCTCACGCCGTGGCTGGGAAAACCGCGACGACGATCGCGGCTCCTCCCGTTCGAGCCGCGGCCGCAGCGACGACGATGACGACGATCGTGGCGGACGCTCGCGTGGCGGCTGGTTCGGCGACTCGCGCGGTCATGCCGAGGCTTCGCGGCGCGGCTGGGAGAACCGCGACGACGATCGCGGCTCCTCCCGCTCGAGCCGTGGTCGTGACGACGACGATGACGACGATCGTGGTGGCCGCTCGCGTGGCGGCTGGTTCGGCGATTCGCGCGGTCACGCCGAAGCGGCGCGCCGTGGCTGGCGCAATCGCGACTGATTGACCAACGTCGATCGGCGCACGAAACCCCCGAACCGGCGTTCGGGGGTTTCGACCCGACACCCGTGCCCGGAGGTTCCGATGTTGCAAGTGAGCAGGAGCATCACCGTCAACTGCCCGCGTGAGGCGGCTTATGAATTCTGGCGCGACTTCGAGAACCTCCCGCGGTTCATGCAGCACCTGCAGTCGGTCACGAGCGCCGGCAACGGACTGTCGCATTGGGTGGTCAAGGCGCCGGCCGGGCAGGAAGTCGAATGGGACGCCGAGCTCGTCGACGAACGGCCGAACGAGCGCCTGGCCTGGCGGTCTGCGCCGGGCAGCGACGTCGAGCACGAAGGTTCCGTGCAGTTCCGCGACGCACCCGGCGATCGCGGCACGGAGATCCGCGTGGAGCTGCGCTACGACCCGCCAGCGGGGGTGATCGGCAGCAAGGTGGCAAAGCTGTTCGGCGAGGAGCCATCGCAGCAGGTTCGCGACGACCTGCGCCGATTCAAGCAAGTCATGGAGATCGGCGAGGTCGTGCTCTCCGAGGGCAGCCTCGAAGGCGTTGGCGAAGGCCCGTTCAAGGAACGTCCCGCGCAACCGCCGCAGCCGCGGGAGATGCAGCGATGAAGGCCAACTGCTGGATGGGCAAACAGAAGGTCGAGGTGCGGGACGTGCCCGATCCGCAGATCCTCAACAGCGGCGATGCGATCGTGCGGATCACGTCCACGGCGATCTGCGGCTCCGACCTGCACCTGTACAACGGCTACGTCAAACCGATGAAGAAGGGCGACATCCTCGGCCACGAGTTCATGGGCGAGGTCGTCGAGGTCGGCTCGGGTGTGCGCACGCTCAAGGTCGGCGACCGCGTGGTCGTGCCGTTCACGATTGCCTGCGGCGCCTGCTGGCAGTGCCGGCACCAGAACTGGTCGCTGTGCGAGAACTCGAACCCCAACGTCGCGCTCGCCGAGAAGATGCTTGGCCATTCCGGCTCGGCCGGCTTTGGCTACTCGCACCTGACCGGCGGCTTTGCCGGCGGCCAGGCCGAGTACGCGCGCGTGCCGTTCGCCGACGTCGGTCCGCTCAAGATCGAGAATGGCTTTTCCGACGAACAGGTGCTGTTTCTCTCGGACATCCTGCCGACCGGCTACATGGGCGCGGAGATGTGCGACATCCGGCCCGGCGACACCGTCGCGGTGTGGGGCTGCGGCCCGGTCGGGCTGTTCGCGATCATGAGCGCGCGCCTGCTCGGGGCCGAGCGTGTCATCGCCATCGATCGCTTCGAGTACCGGCTCGAGATGGCGCGGCAGTGCGGAGCGGAGACGCTCAATTACGAAACCGTCGACAGCGTGAGCGATGCCGTCATCGAGCTGACGGCCGGTCGCGGTCCCGACTCCTGCATCGATGCAGTGGGCCTCGAGGCGCACGGCGATGGTCTCGAGTACGCCGTCGACAAGGCGAAGCAGGCGCTCAAGATCGAGAACGACCGCCCGATCGCGCTGCGCCAGGCCATCACGGCCTGTCGCAACGGCGGCACGGTGTCGGTCATCGGCGTCTACGGCGGGCTCGTGGACGCGCTGCCGATGGGCACGGTCATGAACCGCTCGCTGACCATCAAGAGCGGGCAGTGCCACGTCCATCGCTACATGCGCCCGCTGCTCGAGCACATCGAGAATGGCGACATCGACCCGACCGTCGTCATCACGCACCGGATGAAGCTGTCCGACGCGCCGCGCGGCTACGACATCTTCCTGAACAAGCAGGATGGCTGCGAAAAGGTGGTGCTGTCGACGTAGCCAGCACGATGCGGGCGAAGTCGGACGACGGTCGCTTCGCGCTTGCGGCGGCGCAGCGAACCTGGGCGGCGCGCCGACGCCGCTCACAGCCGCCGATTGCGTTCTGCGCGCGGGAGGGCAGAATCGGCGCCATGAGTGGCGCGACATGGACGACGATCGTGGCGCGGCGGGGCGGCGCAGGCGGCGCGCGGCGAGGGCCCGCGGTGTCGCTCCTGCTGCTCGTTGGGCTCGGAACACTCGGCCTGGGCGCGGACGCGCAGGAGTTGCCGGCCGGCGCGGCACAACCGGCACAGACATCGAACGGCGCCTCGCAGCCGGCACAGTCACCGGCACCAGCCGAGGGGCCTGTGCAGTCTCCGGTCACGACCCAGCCCGCGCGTCCGGGGGAAGCCACCGAACCCGCAGCACCGGCTGAAGCAGCGCCGCCGCCGTCGCGCATCACGGCGGTCTGGAAAGAGCGCCGGCTCTCGTTCAATTACGGCAGCGCGTCGACTGTTTATGAATGCAACGCAATGGAAGATCGCGTCGCGAGCGTGATGCGCGCGGTGGGCGCGCGCGACGACGTCAAGGTCAGGGTCAACGGGTGCAGCCACTCCCCGTCTTCCGACCCGCGCATGAACCCGTCCGTCGGCAGCCGCACGACCGCGACCATGAACCCGGCGTACGATCGCTACCGTTCCCAGGGTTCCGCGCTGAACACACGGCAGCTCGCCACCATCTACATCACCGCGATGCTGCCGACCGAGGTCAGCGACGAGGTCTACGCCGAACTCGAGAAGGACAAGTCACGCCGCGAACTGGTCGCACGCGTGACCGGCAACGCCGCGGCCAGGTTCAACGACCCCATCCTGTTCGCGGCGCAGCGGCAGCGGGTGACGCTCTCGCGCGATACGATCGGCATCGAAGCCGAGGAGTGCGAACTGCTCGAGCAGCTCACGTCGATGCTGCTGCCGCAGATCGACGTGCGCGTGGTCAATCGCAGCGGCACGCTGTGTTCCGCCGGTTCGTCGCTGCCGCCGCAGGTCGTGGTCGAGGCGCTGATGCCGTTCTATGGCGACCCGTCGTCCGCGCTGCCGTCGCGGGCCCCGGCACCCGGCGAGAAGGACTCGAAAGGCGACGAGCCGCCGTCGGGTCGCTGAACTCGCTCACCGCGTCGTCGCTTCGATCTTGAGATCGTATGAGTTCGTCGCGCTGACCAGGATCTGGGTCGTGGCGTGCGCAACGACCTCGACCGGGACGTGCGCGAGCGCAGGCTCGCAGCCCTTGGTGTCGCGGATGCTGACGCCGACCAGCCGCCGGCCCGGGTCGGCGTACAACGTCACCTGCTCGCCGCGACGCAAGGCGGCCACGTTCTGGCCGTCGAGCTGGATGTCGTAGACGCAGCCCTGGTCGTGCAGGACCTTGACTCGCGCAACATAGATGACGCCCGCCCCCTCGCGCGGCGTCACGGCCGCGGCCACGACGTCCTCGGCCGTCGTGTAGGCCGGGCCTTTCGGTGTCGGCAGCGGCACCGCCGGCGCGCAGGCCGCGACGACCAGTCCCAGCAGTCCTGCGACGACTTGTCTCACGATGCCTCCGGGAAATGGCCGCCCACGCGATGGACAGGTCGCAGCTTGGAACGAACCGGAGCCGCTGGCAATGTGCATCGCGGTTTGGGGCGCCCGCTCTTCGACCCGGTCGACCCCGTGGGCGCGCGTCACACGCAACTCCGCGCAAATTCGCGAACGACCGGGCATCGCAGACCGCATGCATGTGGAGATGTCACATGAAGTCGATGCATCGCTATGACGAGGACGCCACGGAGGTCACCGTCGCAGTCGGTGACTCGTTCGTGCTGGAACTGCGCGCCCTCGCAACCGCCGGGTTCACCTGGAGCATCGCGACGATGCCCGACCTGCTCGTGCTGCGCGATGAACGAATCGGTCCGACGCGTTCTGCACTCGGTGCGCCATCGGTGCAGGAGTTCGAGTTTCGTGCGACGCGCCCGGGGTCGGGCACGCTGGCGATGCAACTGGCGCGACACTGGGAAAGCACGCCGGCAGAGATCCGCGAGTTGACGGTCGTGGTGACGGGCGTATCCTGAACCGCGCGACGAACTCCGATCGAAGGAACGAACGAGAGGGAGACGCCGATGCCGAGCTTCGGGCGACGTTTCGATCAGGACGAGCGCGATCGCAACTTCCTGATGCGACGCATGCTGCCGGACGCGCGCACTCTCGAACTGCCGACACGCAAGACCTGGCGCATCAACGCCACCGCGCTGAACCAGGGCGCCACCGGCACCTGCGTCGGTCACGCGTGGCGCAACTTCCTGCGTTGCGCACCGATCCAGACGGAAGTCGGCGGCCCCTCCGCGTTCGATATCTACCGCGCCGCGGTGCTCGAGGATTCCTGGAGCGGCAACGACGACGAGGCCGGCCTGCCGGATGGCGACCCGGGGCTCGATTTCGGCACGTCGGTGCGCGCTGGCGCGGAGGCCGTGACCAGCCTCGGCCACTTGAAGTCCTACGTCTGGGCGTTTTCGCTGCAACCGGCAGTCGAGTGGGTGCTGACTCAGGGCCCTGTAGTGCTCGGCACCAACTGGTACTCGAGCATGTCTCGGCCCGACACCGAGGGCATCGCGCGCATCACCGCAAACGCCTCGATCGTTGGCGGTCACGCGTACCTCCTGCGCGGCGTGAACACGCGGCGCGCGCTCGCTCGCTGCAGCAATTCGTGGGGCGACGACTGGGGCCTCTCCGGCGAGTTCCTGCTGCCGTTCCGTGACCTCGAGCGGTTGATCCACGAGGACGGCGAGGCCTGCTCCGCGGTGCAGAAGAGCCTGCGCTCCCTTGCGGTCATGCCACCGCCCGCGCGCGCGTTCGTGCCGGAGGGCGGCGCGGCCAGGAAGAAGCGCGCGAAGGCAGGCAGGAAGCGCTGAGCCGCAAGTGGCGCGACGCGGCCGGCCAGGTCGGCCAGTGCCGCGCGGTCACCTTCGATCGACGACGCATGCCCAGCGCGTCGGAGCCGAACGGCTGACCCGATTGGGGGCGCCTCAGCGCGCCGGTGTCGAGCGGCCCACGCCGGTCCCTGAGTAGGACTGCTCGATCAGGCGGATCGATTCTACGGTGTCCCACTCCCGCGCGCCGCGGAACCGGGCGACGACGCGCCCGTTCGCATCGACCAGCACCGTCACCGGGATGCTCGACGCGCCGAGCATCTTCTCGAGCTTCCAGGGCGGCGAGTCGATGTAGTGGCTCAACGTGGCATTGGAGTGCTTGAGCCAGCGCAGCGCCTCGTTGCGGTCGTCGTCGGTCGAGATGCCGATGACGTCGTACTTGCTGCCGACCGAGCTCCACGCGAGGCGCTCGAGCGACGCCGCTTCCGCGCGACACGGCCCGCACCAGCTGGCCCAGACGTTGATGATCAGCGGGCGGCCGCGATAACTCGAGATCTTGCGGTGCGGGCCGTTCAGGCCGGCGAGGACCGCGTCGGGCAGCATGCTGCCCACGGCCACGGCCACGGGCGGCGGCGGCGCGACGGCGGGCGACTGTGTACCGACCGCCATCGTCACGACCGGGGCCACGAGCAACACCAGTGCACAGGCCCGGGTCGCGATCGCACGCCCGAGGGGGCCGATCAACGACGGAAGCAACGGACGTGCAGTACGCTCGATCGACGACACGGCAATTTCCCGGACCTGGTCCACAAGGTCGCGAAGGTACAGGGGTTGCAGGCGCGGCGGGTATGCGGATTTCACGGGGTCTGCATCTCGGGATCGGCAGGTGGACGTGCCCGCCGGGGCGCCGCTGCTGCGCTGCCGATGCGGACCAACGCGACGACCCGTGGAACTGTCGCGATGGGTTGCGCGCGCAGGCGATCGAAGCGTATGCATGATCCACGGACTGCAAGGAAGGAGGACGCGATGCCCGACGCGAACCGCGAGCTGACACGCCGGATGATCGGCGACATCACGATCGGCGACATCACGGTGCCCCGTCTCGGCTTCGGTGCCATGCGCATCACGGGCGACGGCATCTGGGGCGAGCCGCGCGATCCGGCCGAGGCAAAGCAACTGTTGCGACGCCTGGTCGAACTGGGCATCCGGTTCATCGACACGGCCGATGCCTACGGACCGGAAGTCAGCGAACGCCTGATCGCCGAGGCACTCTATCCTTATCCCCGCGACGTGGTGATCGCCACCAAGGGCGGCCTCGTGCGGCCCGATGCGGCGAGCTGGCCCGAAGACGGTCGGCCCGAGCACCTGCGCGCGGCCTGCGAGGCCAGCCTGCGACGCCTGCGCCTGGAGCGCATCGACCTCTACCAGTTGCACCGCGTGGACCCGAAGGTGCCGCTCGAGGATTCGCTCGGCGAACTCGCCCGGTTGCAGAAGGAAGGCAAGATCCGCCACATCGGCGTCACGACCGTGACGGTGCCGCAACTGGAGCGCGCGCGCCGCGTCGTCAAGGTCGTTTCGGTGCAGAACCGTTACAACGTCGCCGACCGCACCTCGCAGGACGTGCTCGACTACTGCGAACGCGAAGGGATTCCGTTCATGCCGTGGTCGCCACTCAGCCAGGGCCAGCGCGACAGGGAAGCGCCGCAACGCGTCGCGCTCGAGAACTGGGCGACGGCGCACGGCCTTTCGCTGCACCAGGCGGCCCTCGCGTGGCTCATGGTGAAGTCGCCGGTGATGCTGCCGATCCCGGGCACGTCCCGGGTCGCACACCTCGAGTCGAACCTGGCCGCGGCGCTGGCCGCGCGGGCACTGAAGAGCGACCTGCTCGCCGTGGCCTGACGATCGGTCTACGGCGTGCCGTCGCGATCGCCGCCCCGACTTTGCGTGGCAGCGCGGTCGTCGCCCGCGAGCTTCGTCGCGGCCCAGAGCCGCAGTGTTCGCACGGCGTCCGGGCCCGTGCGCGGATTGCGGATCAAGGCTTCGATGTCGTGCATGACCGAATCGGCGCCGCGCCGATGTTGCGCGTCGCTGCTCGGGTCGGTCGCGGCGACGCCCCACAAGTTGATCCAGTCTTCGCAACGCTCGCCAAACCTCAGCACGGCGTGAAAGCAGCGCGGCCGGCGCCAGTTGCCTAGCAGCAGGTCCAACCCCGCCGCCGCCAGCGACAACGGGATCAGCGTCACGTCGAGCAGCGCCTCCATGCCGCACTTGACCTGGAACACCACGACGTCGCGGACGATGCGCCAGCGCGAGCCTTGTTCGGCACCGCTCGTCGTGACGTCTTTTGGCCGCTTTCCCACGGACGCGATTGTCGTCGATTTCGCCGGGCCGCGGGAGCGCGGTCCGCGGCGCTGCAGCGCGTGGCGACAGTGTTGCGTACAGGCGAAGCGAGCGGCGCGGGCAATGGTGCGGCACGCAGGGACGTAGCGTCTTAGCGATACGAACTGGCGGCGCAACGGCCGACCAGGCATCGGATATGCATCTTCCACGAATGGTCGCGCACGCGGGATCGACTCTAAATGTGCCCCATGCGACGGCGGGCACGCTCAGCGCTTTTCGGACTGTTCCTGATGGCGAGCCATCTCGTCGTGGGCGGCATTGCCGCGTCGGCCCCGTGTGACGACGGCTTGCCGGAGTTGCCCATGCGGTCCGTCACCACGCATCACGCTGTCGGCCCGCATGGCGTCGTGGCAGCGGATGCGCCCGGGGAGGCGACGCGACAGGCGCATCAACGACACTGCGCATTCTGTGGTACCGGTGCACACCACATGTCGCACGTGCCGGCACTGGCCATCGCGTCGATGCCGCTGCACGTCGTGCCACATCGCAGCTTCGAT
>DATMIB010000130.1:0-9677 GCA_035554635.1 Steroidobacteraceae bacterium
GTTGCCGCCGCAGGTCGGTGAGAACGTGCCCGGACCGCAGATGCCGACGCCGTTCTGCGCCGACTGGCCCGGGATGGCCGTCGCCGGCGGCAGGATCGGCTGCCCCACCCCGAGGAAGTTTGCTGCTGTCCTCATGATCGCCACTGCTATGGCAAAGGAGCCCCCGCCCGCCGGATCGAGCCCGGACGGGTCGATGTCACGCAGTGGCCGATTGCCGACGTAGGCAAACGGGTTGACGAACTGCGAGTCCTGGAGGTCGCCGATGATGGGGTCGGCCGAGGCGAAGCGCCCGACCTTAGGGTCATAGACCCGTCCACCCATGTGCACGAGCCCGGTGTTGTCCAGCATGTCGTGGCCGGTGTAACCCTGACGACTCGTGTTCGCGATGGCATTCCACTGCGGGGCCGTCGACGCTGACCAGTTGTTGCCACGGCGCATGCCGAATGCGTCGTAGCTCATCCGGGCCACCAGCGAACCATTGAAGGCGAGCACGGTGTCGGTGCTCCCCAGGTGGTCGGGCAGCAGATACCTGGTGGGCGCGCTGCCGTCGGAGTTGCGGGACACGACGACGGTCGATCCGCCCGGTGTCGGAACGTAGTGGCGCCAGTACGTCACGCCGGTGGACGTCGTCTCCACTTTCTCGAGAAGCCCGCCGACGTAGTGCGTGGTTTCAGTGCCGTTCTGATACGTGGCGACCTGGCGCCAGCGCTGATGGTACGGGCCGTAGCTGAACTGGCTCTGCTGACCGGCTTTGCGCAGCAGCGTCGGCAGGTTGAACGAGGCCCACTCCTGCGCCAGGTTGTTGCGGGTGACCACGTTGCCGTTCGCGTCGTAGACGAACTTCTCGGTGCCGGCAGCGGTGACGGCGTGAAGCTTCGTGGGATGGCCATACGTGTACGCGCCGACGTCGGATTTTGAGGTGACGTTGCCGGAGGCGTCATAGGCTACGGACAGGTTGGCGACGCCGTTGAGGCTCGCACTGGTCACGCGGTCGAGTGCATCGATACCGAATGATTCGGTCAGGTTCTGGTTGACGTCCCTGCGCTGAGTCAGGTTGCCTGCCGCATCCCACTGATACGTCAGGTTCTGAAGATTGGAGGGGTTGCCACCGTTGCCGACCTGTGTCGCGAGCAATCGGCCGGTAGACGGGTCGAAGGTGGAAGTCCTGGAGATCGTGGCGTTGGCGAACGACTCGGCGATTGGAACGAGTTCTTCATTGTCGGCCCCGTACATCCAGAGCACGCGTCGCAAGCCGCCAGTCGCGTCGTCGATGTGGAAGAGGTTGCCTCGGGAGTAGGAGAACTGCAGCTTGAAGCGGTCACCGCTCTGGCCGGGCGGTACCGGGCTTGCCGGATACTGCAGCGTGTCGAGCTTGCCGTATTTGTTGTAGGTGTAGTCGTAGCGATAGGTCTGGTCGGACACGATCTCGCGTGCGCTGAGTCGCCCGAGTTCGTCGTAGAAGTACTCTTCGCCGTAGCCAAGGCCGACCACCGATTTCAGGCGGCCGATGTTGCGCGCGCCGGCGTCGTTGCCCCAGGTCCACGCACTGACACCCTCCGGTTCCGTGCGCGAGACCAGTCGACCGAGCGCGTCGTACGTGGCGGAAAATGTGCGGCCATTGGCGTCGGTCCATTCCGTCAGTTCATTGAAGGAGTTGCCGACGTACATCCAGGTGCCGGCGTCGACGTCCGTCCACCGCTTGCGGAACCCGCGCGCGTTGTACTGGCCAGTGGAGACGGCACCGATCGGGTCCTGCAGGCGAACCAGGTTGCCGGTCGAGTCGTAGTCGTATCGCGTCGTCCCACCGGGTGACGGGTCGACGACGCGACGAAGTCGACCGGTGACGTCGTGCACCACGGAACGCGTGCGCCCGAGTGGATCAGTGACCGTCGTCGTGCGTCCCGAGTAGCCCACGAGGTGCGTGCTGAGCACGGCGCCAGCGCCGTTGTGGACACGCTGTGCGGTGAGCCGGCCGACGGCATCGAAGCTCCGCGACGTCCAGCCATTGCTGCCCGCGGAATACGGCCGATGCTCCGACACCTGACGGCCTGCAGCGTCATACGTGTACTTGACGTACGCCAACGCACCTAAGGTGCGCTCATAGGTTACATGGCGAAGGCGCTCGAAGCCGTCGTAGTGGCGCTCGCCCATGCGGTACGCGCGGCCGCTGCTTTCGATCTCGCTTTCGTACACGACGAAGCGCAGGTCGCTGTCGCCAGAGCACGGGCCGTTGCCACAGGATTCGTACGCCCACGCGGTCGCGGTCTGGTCCGGCCGCGTCTCCCGTGTGCGGCGGCCGAACTCGTCGTGTATCCACGTCGTGGAGAGGCCGTTCGGATCGGTCGCACGCGTCGGAACGCCGAAGTCGTAGCGGTAGCCGAACGTCCGCGCCTGCCCCAGTGCGTTGGTGACTGTTTCCGGCAACTGGCAGCGTGACCCATAGCTGAATGTCGTGGTACGTGCCGGCATCGCCGTGCCGTCGGGCAGCGCACCCACGACGCTGAGCGAATTGAGGTTGCCGCAATCGTCGTAGCCATAGTTCGTGGCGAGCTTGAGCGCCGGTGTGTACGGCTGGAGGACCTGTTGGGTGAGACGACACGCCTGGCTGTCGACCGTGTATTTGACGTTACGGGTCACGGCGGCCTGGCCCGGTGCGGTCCACGTGGTGGCACTCGTCAGTGGCAGCCCGAGGCACCAGTTGTCCGAGGTGTCGTTGCGGTAGGTGTACACCGCGGAGTTCTTCCACTCGGAGCCGGTGAACGGCGAACTCGGATCCTTGTCGACGATGCTGGTTTCCACCCTCGTCGGGTTGCCGTTGCCGTCCTCGTAGGCATATGTGGTCACGGCTTGGCGCGTCAGCGATCCGTTGAGTGCACCGCCGTGTTCGTACTGCAGTTCCTGCACCGTCGTGACGTGCACGAACGCGCGTTGTTCGGAAGCGGAGTCGCCGAGCACGGTCCGCGACGGCGTCGTGGAACGCGACGAAATGACGGTCGATCCGTCGCCAGCGCGAATCGTCCGCTGCAGCGCCAAGCCCGTGAACGGGAACGCGCGCGCCACGTAGTCGTACGTCAGCAGCCCGGTGCGGGTGTCCTCGATGCGCTGGTATTCGAAGCCCTCGAACCCGCGGCCCTGCAGGTGACGACGCGCTCCGACGTACTGCAGCCGGTTCTGGTACATACCGCCGGTGCCGTCGGTGGCGGTGAATTCGCTGACCAAGTACAGGGGACCGCGAAAGTCGACCTCGGGAAAGACTGCGTCGGAACGCGGCGTGTGGTTGGCACGCGCGAGCGACACGTACGTCGGGCGCTGGTGCATGCCGAAGCCGTCCTCGAAGCTCGTCGCGAGGTCGGGGGCGGCGCTCGGCCCCGCGTGCAGCCGCGACCGCAGCTTGTTGCCGTTGTTGCCGTCGCGGTACCCCAGGTCGACGAGACCGTCGCCATTCGCGTCGTGGACGAACCAGGCGGAGGCGTCGGGTGCGTCTATGCCGGTAGCAACGATGGCGCCCGCGCCACTGCCGGTCGATGGGATGGCCATCCAGCGTTTCGAGCTGGCGTCGACGTAGAGCAGGTCGGTGCGACCGTCGCCGTTCCAATCCGCGGCCACCACAGTGTAGAGCTCGGACCCGGTTGCGGGACCCGGCCGGGTCGGAACCTCAACGAACCGGCCCGCGCAATCGGACACATAGACCGTCTGCAGCTGGACGATGTCAGAGCAGCCGTCCGCATTCCAGTCGCCCATGGCAACCATCGACGTCTGGGCGAGCTCCGTTTCCGCGTTGATCGTGAACGCGTTGCCAAAGCCATTCGACAGCAGCGGCGTGGCAAAGAAGCGGGGCCTGCGCTCCGATTCGATGAATGTCAGCACCACGATGTCGGCCCGACCGTCGCCATTCATGTCGGCGACCCGCAGGTTGTCCCACGGCATGGACTGGCGATTCGTGGGCACCGTCCAGACGTCCTGCTTGGACGGCGCAAATTGCGCGGCGACGGCACCGTTCGGCACGGTCATGTTGCGACGGACCGAGATCGTGGGGGTAAAGCTGGGGCTCTTTGAAATGAGGTCGGCGAGGCCGTCGCCGTCGAGGTCCGCAGCGGCGTACTCCCCACCCGTGGCGAGCCCGGTGCTGGTTGCCGTGAAGCCGTTGCTGCCGTACCCGGCGATGTACCAGGTGCCGGATTGCTGCAGGAGAAACTGCGTGCGACCGTTGCCGATGAACTCGCCCGGAATGATCGTCGAGGTGCCCGTCGTGAGCCCCGTGTCGAAAGGCGCGGCGTAGCCTGTCAGTGTCGCGAGCAGGATGCGCCACCCCAGGTTGCCACCGCCGACGTCGACGGGATAAAGCAGGTCGGTCAGGCCGTCGCCATTGAGGTCGAGCGGCATCGGCGGTTTGCTCGCGGACGCGGCGACACCGACTTCCTGCGTCGCCTGCCAGCCGGCGGTGCCGTTCTGGTAGGTGATGGTGGTGGGCCGCAAGCAACTCGCGGGAGCGCACTCCTGCACGCTCGTCAGCCGCAGCCGGCCGGTGACGGGTGCCGTCGCGTAGCCGAGGTTGTACGTCTTGATCGCGCTGGCACTTCCGGTTTCCTGCACGACGATGGCGTCGAGCTGGTTTGGCTCGCGGATCGCGGCGCCCGCGAGATAGCCGGTCGGCACGTCGACGACGGGTCGCGCGGAGTACTGGAAGGTCACCTGGTAGAACGGACCGGCACCCGCCGCAGTGACCGGATACGAAATGCTGGCGATGCGATAGCTGCCATTGCCGTAGGCGCCCGCGGCGGCGTCGTTCTGGTACGCGTATAGAACGGCGTTGCCCTGCGTGCCGCGCGCCCGGTCGCGCAGCCGCGACAAAGCCCAGGTGCGCACGGTTTCCGTGGCGCCGGCCTGGATGCGCGAGTCGCTCGTGCCGCCGTATTCGTAGACGAGACCGTTCTTAGTCGTCACGGTGAACGACAGCGGCCCGTTGCCGGCCACGCCGTTGGCGACGATGCGCGAAAACGACTCGATCTCCGTCGCGTACACGGCGCCGGGCGCGCCGTGACTGCCACTGACGAGCTTCAGCTGCTGGCCGTCGAGACAAAAGCGATCGGCGAACGTGAGCGTCACGCCGCCCGCCACGCCGTCCTGCGCGACCGTGCGGTTGCAGCGCGAGATGGCCGAGAGGCCCTCGAGCGACCAGCCGTGCCCGAGCGCCCCGTTGCCGGCGCGGCTGTTGTAGACGAGCGCGAGTTCGAGTTCGGCGTCGCCGACGCCGGGCGGCGTCCACAGCGGAATGCGGTAGGTCGCCGCACCGGAGTTGGTCACGCCGAACTGACCGGGCGTGCGCCCCGCGGCCAATGTAACCGCGGTACCCGTCGTCGCATCGTAGGCGTAGGGCGCGTCGAGGGCGGGACTCGCGCCTGCGGTGGGATCGGCGGCCACGGAGACCTGGCCGAACGCGGCACCGAACGTGAGTGCAGCCGACACGAGGGCGGTGGCCGCGGGGTGGGCGCGTGCGGCGAACTCGAACCTTCCTGCTGGTGTGCGCATCGTCACTTCCCTCGTTGCACGCGCACACGGTCGTGCGCGTGACGGAAAGGTCGCGCAGGGAAGTCGCGAACTGAACGCGATTATTCGCAGGCAACGCGCAGATTCACGGCGTCGTAATCACGTGCGCGTTGACGCGGCGCTCGCCTCGATCAGTCGGTATCGACAGGCGGCAACGACGCGTACATCTGGGGCAGGCGCTGCGAACGGATGCGACGCGTCGGTGTGGTCGCGGGGTCCGCATCGTCACGACCGGGTGGCGCCCGCACGCCGGGTGGCTCCGATTTCGCCACGGTCTGGCGCAAGGTCAGTTGCAGGACGTCGCCGTACAGCCAGGCGTCGGCGCCGTCGACTGCGACCGGGGCGGCGATGTCCGCGCGCGCCGCGCGTCGCTCCGCGGTCGAGTCCCGCAGGCGTTCGTCCCGCGCACTCAGCAACGCTGCGTCGGCCTGGCCGTCGCCCGTGAACGCGGCCATCAGCATCGGGTGGCCGAGTGGCACGTTGCCCTGTCGTTCGTCGTGCCACGTGTGCCAGGCCTTGCCGTACGTGCCGACGAACTCGGCCATGAACCCGTGCTCCTGGCGCGCGGACAATTCCGGTGCGACGAGCGTGCCACTCGTCACGTCGTAGGCGTGACTGTGCCAGAGCTTGCGTTCCTCAGGCGGCAATCGTTCGAACGCATGACGGCTGACGATGTACTCGACGCCGAGCAGTCTTGCGCCACGGCCGCTGCCGTCGAAGATGACGCACTGGCGAACGTCGGCGTCGACGACGGAGCAGTAGTGGTGTGCCTCGACCTGGGAGTCGAGGTCGCCGTTGAAGAAGTGAAACGCGTCGACGTGCACGTCGAGCGCCGCGAGCGGACCCGCGGGACTCGAATCGACCGGCACGCTGACGATGGGTGTGGTGGCGACCACGGCCGGCTCTGCGGTCACGGTGTGGCCGGGCAACGAGGACGGGCCGCCGCAGGCCGTAAGCCACAACCACACCGGTAGGAGATAGAGGATGGATCTCATCGCGCAGGCCTCCCCGGGTCTTTTAGGCTGCACGGCCCGGCCGGGTGCAGAAGAAAAGTGCCCGAGGTGGCGTGGCCGCGTGGCTGACAGGCCACCGGGCTTGCCGACGGGGCCGCGCTACAATCCGGCATGCTTCACCTGACAGTCCGCAGCCGTCCGCGCGGCGCCCTGGCGGTCGCGCTCCTCGTGCTTTCGGTCGCCGGCGGCTGCGTGCAGTCGCCCGGCTCGAACGTTCACGCACGCGGCGATGCGGCGGCGACGCCGGCCGCGAAACGTCTGCCCGGCTACCTGCAACCGCACGAGCGTCCCGACGGCCTGGCGCTGTTGCCGGCGCCCCCGGCCGAAGGTTCGAGTCGCTTTGCGCTCGACGTGGACATCCACCGCGCGATGCGCGACCTGCGCGGCACGCCGCGCTGGCAGCTGGCCGCCGCCGACGCCGACGTGAGCTTTCCGCACGCGGCGCGACAGTTTTCCTGCGCGCTCGGCGTCGCCATCACACCGGCCGACACGCCGAGCCTCTACGTGCTGATGCAGCGCGCCATGGTCGACGCCGGTCAATCCACGGCGAGCACGAAGGATCGCTACCAGCGTCGACGACCGTTCGTGGTCTACGACGAGACGACCTGCGTGCCCGCCGACGAAGCCTCGCTGCGCACGGCGGCGTCGTATCCATCGGGCCACGCGGCGGCGGGTTGGGCGTGGGCACTGATCATGGCCGAGGTCGCGCCCGAGCGCGCAACACAGGTCCTGCGACGTGGCTACGAATTTGGCGAAAGCCGCGTGGTCTGCGGCGTGCACTGGCAGAGCGACGTCGACACCGGGCGCACCATCGCAGCGGCCGCCGTGGCGCGGTTGCATGCCAACGCGGAGTTCACGGCGCAGCTCGACGCGGCCAAGCGCGAGGTGGCGGCGGCACGCGCTGCCGGAAAGCCGGTGGAGGCGGATTGCGTGGCCGAGGCACGTGCGCTCGAGCGCACGGCGGCGCGGTGACCCGGCGCGCTGTCATACGCGAAAAATCAGTGTTTCGTGACCTGGATCTACCGATTCCTACGTACAGCGCGGGCGGGCGATCGGCGGTAAGTTCGGGCTCGTCGGTAACATAAGAACACTGCCCACGGAGTTCGATCATGAACGTCAGCCTGCAGGGCGCCCGTAGCAAATCCCGACTGAACTGGGACGATATCGAGTCGCGCAACGAGCGGGCCCAGGCACTGCCGCGCCGGGTTTTCTTCGCGGTGCTGCTCGGGTTCGCCGTGTACATCGGCTGGAGCTATTTCGCCGCCTGAGCCGGCGCGGGCGTCGGTGACGACCGTTTGTATTGCAACGGCAACTCACCGACCATAGCGGCTCCGATCCTTGCGTCGCGCGATCCGGTCCGGGTCGCGCCCACACGGAGGCCGCATGACGCACCACAGCCAGCTCGCCGGGTTCATCATCGACTGCAAAACGCCCGACCTCGCGCGTGCCGCGGAGTTCTGGGGTCGGGCCTTGCACATGGACGTGCAGCGATGGCCGGCCGAAGAAGGCGACAAGTACATGCGCCTCGTCGATCCCGACGGGCGGCTGCACATCGAGGTACAGAAGGTCGAACACCCGAGTCGCGTGCACCTCGACATCGAGAGTGACGACGTCGAAGCGGAAGCCGCGCGCCTGGAGTCGCTGGGTGCGAAGCGCGTGGCGCAGATCCAGACCTGGTGGGTCATGGAGGCGCCGACGGGCCAGCGCTTCTGTGTCGTGCGGGCGAAGTCCAAGCAGACTGCCGTGGCCCGCTGGCACGGCATCGTCGCCTCACGCGACACCGCCGACCTCGACGACCTGCTGGCCGACGACGTCGTGTTCGAATCACCTGCCGTGCATACGCCCCAGGTCGGAAAGGCCGTCACGCGCAAGTACCTGCAGGTGGCGTGCGACGTGCTGCTGAACGACGCGTTCCGTTACGTCGGTGAATGGCGCGGGCCGGACTCCGTCGTGCTGGAGTTCCAGACGCGTCTCGGAGACGTCGAACTGAACGGCGTCGACATGATCCACTGGAATGCCGAGCAGCGCATCGACCGCTTCAAGGTCATGGTGCGGCCGTTCAAGGCGATCCAGGCGCTGATCCCGCTGATGGCGGCGCGGCTGCAGGCCTGAGTGGGACGACGACTGCAACCTCACAACTGCGACTCGAACGGCAGCGTGAGCTTTTCGACGAGCTTCTCGTGCCAGGGCCGTCGCGCCCAGGCTTGCAGCGTCACCTCGCGCGAGCGCCCGAGGTCACTTTCGAACACCTGCCCGACGCGCGCGGCGAACTCGGCGTCGTAGACGTTGAGGTTGGCCTCGTCGTTGAGCCGGAACGACCGGTTGTCGAAATTGGTCGAGCCCACCGAGACGAGCCGCGAGTCGACGATCAGCGCCTTGCAGTGGAACATCGCGGGCTGGAACTCGTAGAGCTTCGCGCCGGCCCGCAGCAGTTCGCCCCAGTTCGCGCGCGACGCGCGGCGCGTGACCTGCGAGTCGATGTACTCGCCCGGCACGAGGATGCGGACCCGGACGCCGCGCGCGAGTGCCGCGAGGATCGCCTTGCGCGTGAGCTCGTCGGGCACGAAATAGGCCGCCGCGAGGTCGATCGTCTGCTCGGCCGCCGTGATCGAGAGCAGGTACATCAACTGCATGCTGTCGCCACCGCCCGACGGCGAACTGGTGAACACCTGGGCCGGTGACGTGCCGGCCGCGGCCAGCGCGGGAAAGTACTCGGGCCCCTGCAGCACCGCGCCGGTCGTCTTGATCCAGTTGTCCATGAACGCGGCCTGCATCTGCGCGACCGCCGGCCCCTCGATGCGGTAGTGCGAATCGCGCCAGTGCCCGGGGTCGCGTGCGTCGCCGTCCCATTCGTCGCTGATGCCCACGCCACCCGTGAAGCCGACCTGGCCGTCGACCACCAGCAGCTTGCGGTGCGTGCGGTTGTTCATGCGCGTCAGGTTGTACCAGTGCAGCGGGTGGTAGCGGTGCAGTTCGACACCGGCCTCCTGCATCTGGCGGATCAGGTCTTCGTCCATGGCCTGGCTGCCGACCCAGTCGATCAGCACGTGCACGCGCACGCCGGCACGCGATCGTTCCGACAGCGCGTCCGCGAACGCCTTGCCGACGCGGCCCGAC
>DATMIB010000131.1:0-1637 GCA_035554635.1 Steroidobacteraceae bacterium
CGATCGCCGCTACCGCAAGTCGCTCATGGGTTCGCTGCTGGTCTGCCTGCTGCTCGGACTGCTCGCGCTGTTCGTCGACATTCCGCTGCCGGACCCGACGCAGGCCACGCAGGTGCCCGAGCGCGTGGTCCGCATGATGATGGAAAAGAAGCGCCCGCCCGCGCCGACGCCGCGGACCGACACGCGCCCGGTGCCGGAGGAACGCGTGGCCGAACAGAAGGCGCCGGAGCGAGCCCCCAAGCCGACGCGACAGCAGCCGCCGGAGACGACGCCGCAACCGCCGACCGAGGTGGCGAAGCCGGAGAAGGGCATTCTGGCCTTCCGCGAAAAGCTGGCGTCGCTCAAGAACACACAGGTGTCTTCGCAACTCGGCCTGCAGGCGCGCCTGAACAACGCGGACGAGTCGAGCGGCCCGCCGCAGCGCGCGATGCTGACCACCAACGCACCGGGGTCGAGCGGTGGCATCGCGCTCGGATCGCTGAGTCGCGGCCTCGGCGGCGGCAAGGGCAACGGCGGGGGCGGGATGGCGGGCGTGCAGGTCACGCGCGCTTCGAGCGCCATCGGCGGTGGCGGTGGTGCCGGTGCCAGTGCCGGTGGTGACCGGCCGCAAGCCAGCGGCGGACGCCCGACGCGCACCGACGAGGAAATCCAGATCGTCTTCGACCGCTACAAGGCCTCGCTGTACCGGCTCTACAACCGTGAATTGCGCAAGGACCCGGCGCTGCGCGGGCAGATGGTGCTGCGTCTCACGATCGAGCCGGACGGCGGCGTCTCGATGTGCGTGCTGCAGTCGTCCGACATGAACGCGCCGGAGCTCTCGGCGCAGGTCGTCGACCGCGTGCGTGCGATCAACTTCGGCGCGAAGGACGTCGACGCGATCACGATCGTCTATCCGATCGACTTCCTGCCGGCGGCCTGACCTGAGCCCGCGGCGACCACGAATGAGGAGAACTCCACCGCTGACGATTTGAACACGACGCGATTTTGACAAGGGCAAAGCCACCGAAAGGTGGCGACGCAAAGTCACCGGTCTACCGGGCCCCGACAGGCCCCACGACAGCGGGACCGCCGAAATCCAGTCCGCAGCCCGGGCTGCCTCGGTCCCCTTTTGCCAGTCGATCGCGCGGCGAGTGGAACGAGGGAGCACATGAGTTCGAGACACGACATCGGCAGAAGCAAGCGCGGCGGCGGAGCCTGGGTCCGGCTGCTTGCCTTCGTGCTGTTGCTGGGCGGCGCCGCCGTCGCGCGCGCCGAGGACTGCTCCGATTACCCCGGTGGCGTGCTCGACGGCGCGACGGGCACGCCCGCGCCCTCGAACCTCAACATCAACCGCAACTGCACGATCCGGAACTACCCGGGCGGCATGTCGACGAACTTCTCGTTCTATACGCAGCCGGGACAGACCGACCAGCGCTGGCTCGTGATCTTCGACAACGTTGTGCACACGGGCCAGATGGCCTGCGACGCGGTGCACGAGCACCGGATCTGGTTCGTCAACGGCTCGTCGACCGGCATCCACGACAACTGCCAGAACTACCTGATCCCGGTCGAAAAGATCGACAAGAAGAACCCCGCGGGCCAGACGACGGCCACGATCGGCGTGCCGTTCACCTACACGCTGACCATGCCGGTGCTGT
>DATMIB010000132.1:0-9113 GCA_035554635.1 Steroidobacteraceae bacterium
TCGACCACGCCGTCGTCGCCGAACGTTGGGTAATGATTGTCCGGGTCGATGCGCCGGAACAGCGATTCGGGCGACTTGTCGAGGAAGTTGCTGAAGAGGTCCTCCAGCGGGCCTTCGCGTGTGTCGGCGCTCGCGGTGACCTTCCAGTCGTCGCGCAACTTGCCATTCATGAAAAACGCCAGGCGCCCGTTCGCCGGCGAGTCGAAGTCGCTGGGCGCATTGTTGCCCTGCAACGCCTCGGCCGGCCCGTTGGTGCGCGTCTCGGCGAGCGTGACGTCGGCCATGGCGACGTAGAACCAGTCGTCGCGCTTGAACTCGAGGTCGCGCAGGTACAGGGAGCCGTTGCCCGCCTCGTCGAGCACGGCCACTTCGACCGTGTGTGCGCCGTCCGGCAGGATCTCCTCGGCGACGAAGTTGCCGTCGCGGTCGACCGGCACCGGTCGACCCGCGACCCACACCGTGTGATGCGGCGGCACGCCGGCGCCCTGCACCTTGACCGTGCCGCTGCCCAACCGGATGTTGTGCAATGCGAGCGTGTCCTCGCCGTAGGCGCCGAGCAGTTCCGGCGCGGGCTCGGCAAGTTGCCGCGCTGCATCGACCTCGTCGACGGGCTCGTCGGTCGGGACGCCGTCGCCGCCGCCGACCGGCGCCGGGGCCGCCTCGGCGGCAGTGGCAGCGTCCCAGGCCTCGTGATTGACCCACAACGGCTGGGCCGCGGTTTCGTCGAAGTTGCCGCGCGGGTCGTACGCCCGCAGCACGAACTTCAGCTCGCCCGCGTCTGCGAGCTCGTCGCCGGCCGGCTGCCACTCGGCTTCGCCAGCGGCGTCCACCGGCACGACCGCGAACGGCGTCGCTCGCAGCGACTGCCCGGCGGCGAACACCCGCACTTCCGCACGCTCGATGAAGCTCCGGTAGTTCGTGTACATGCGGAACCGCACTGGCTCGGCCACCTGGCCGTCGCCGAAATCGGTCACGGCCACCGCATTCGGCCGCGCCGTCACGCTCAGTCGCGGCTGCGAGGCAAGGTTGTCGAAGCGGAACTGGATCTGTGCGTCGTCGAGCGCCACGTCGGTGCAGCGCTGCACGTCGGACGAGCTGCGGTTCGGGTCGTCGATCGGCTTGCCGTCGACGGTGATCCGCATCAGGTTCAGCGCATAGGGGCTCTTCGGCGTCAGCTCGCGCGTGATGCGCGTGATGTCGACGCCCTCGAGGTCGTCGAGCGGCGCGGGCTCGTCGTAGACGACCTGCACGCGCACGAACGACTCCGCGCCCTGGACGAAGCCCGCGTTGACCACGTCGTCGGACTGCACGTAGCCGCGGCCTTCGTGCTCGGCCCGGGCGCCGGCCAGCGCGGGGTCCTGGCGCAAGGCCTCGAGCGCGCGACGCGCGCGGGCGGCGGACAGGCCGACATCGTCGCCGTACACCGCGGCCGTGCGACGGTCGAGCCGCTCGTTGCGCGTGTAGCCGACGAACCGCAGGCGTGCGTTGGTGCGCGTCGCCACCGCGTCGAGCGCGCGTCGCAGGTTGGCGGCGTAGCCGGGCGGGACGATCGGCTTGCCGTGCTCCAGTGCGAGTGGCTCGATGCGACCCCAGGGCGGATCGAAGACCTTCGTCACCATCTCGTCGTCGCCGACGCCCGGGCACATCTGCGGCTCGTCCGGCAGCTGCTGCAACGGGTCGTCGTACCAGAACTCCACCTCGACGCGACGATTGAGCGCGCGGCCCTGCGTCGTGTCGTTCGATGCGACCGGGTACGCTGCACCACGGCCGTCGCTGTCGATCGCCGCGGTCGGCAACCCGAGCCGCTCCTGGATCTCCAGCGCGACGCGCCGGGCCCGCGCCTTCGACAGTGCGAGGTGATCGCCGTAGATGCGCTCGTTGCGCCCGCTCAATGGCACGTTGTCCGCGTGCCCGATGAAGCGCACGACGACGTGCCGCTTGTCGGCGAGGTTTGCCACCGCCTTGCGCACCTGCTCGGTGAACTCGACGCTGACCGCGGTCGACTCGTCGTCATAGCGCAGCGGCTGCACCAGGTTGCGCACGCGCGCACGTCGTGCGTGTCCCTCCTGGTAACTCAACTTGCAGACGGTCTCCATGCGGCAGACCTTGACTCGCTTGATCTCCTCGGCGACGAACACTTCCTGTTCGCGCACCGTCTTGCGCGGCTCGTCGTACCACACCTCGACCTCGACGCGCCGGTTGAGGGCGCGCCCCTCGGGTGTCGCGTTCGACGCGACCGGCCGCGTGTCGCCCGCCCAGTCGTAGGCGATCGCTTCCGGCGGCAGGCCGAGGGCGTTCTTGAAATGCTCGGCCACCTCGCCCGCGCGCTCGCGCGAGAGACCGGCGTTGTCCTGATAAACGCGCGCAAGCGTGTCCGACAGCGCCTGCGTATCCGCGTGGCCGACGAAGTGCACGCGCACGTTGCTGCGGTCGCGCAGGCCCTCGAGGACCTCGGCCAGCTTGTCGACGTAACTCTGCGGAATGCGTGCGACACCCGACTCGAAGCGGACCGCCGGAATGAAATTGCGGAGCTTGACCGTCTGCAGTTCCTCGCCGTCGACCTGCCGGACTTCGAGGCGGTCGCCGCGCTCGGTCCTGAGCAGTTCGGGGTCCTGCACCCACTCGCGGAACGTCTGGTCACCCGAGAGCTGGCGCTCGACCGGCTCGCCGAGATCGGTCGTCGCGACGGGCGCGGTGGCGGCTGCGCCGAGCATCGGCAGCAGGCACCCCAACAGCAGCAGCGTGGTTCGATGGCGCTGTGTCATGGCGTTCACCTGCCCTCCGGAGCGCGGACGATGGGCTGCGCGGGCGGCCCGCCCAAGCGCCAGAACACTTCCGGCTCGATCGTGAGCGCGTAGCAGCAGTTCATCGCCGTCCAGGCGTCGGTGATCTGCTTCGTGAGCGCCGCCAGGCGCTGGTCCACCAGGCCCGCGTCTTCGAGGTCCGCGACGTACGACAGGCGCAGCACCGCCGGGGCCTTTCGCAGTTCTTCCAGCAGCAGTTCGAGACGCGGGCGCCACTGGATGCGCATCGTCGTGGTGCCCGGCTCGAAGACGTCGTCGGCCAGGTCGAGACCCACGACGCGGTAGATCGAGGCACCGAAGTTGAGCTTGAGTGCCTTGCCGCGCGTCGCCCGTTTGACCTGCACCTGCGGTGTCGACATGCGGAAGCC
This sequence comes from Steroidobacteraceae bacterium, assembly GCA_035554635.1. Classification (GTDB taxonomy): domain Bacteria; phylum Pseudomonadota; class Gammaproteobacteria; order Steroidobacterales; family Steroidobacteraceae; genus RPQJ01. The sequence continues at coordinate 3,173 of DATMIB010000132.1, forward strand.
GCTCGGCAGCGTGCGGTCGTCGAGCTTCAGCACGAAGTTGCTGCCGCGTGCCTCGTCCGGCGTCGCGGCGCACGTGATGTGGTAGCGACCGTGCGCGTCGGTCGTCGCGAGCAGGCCGTTCGTCGTGGACAGCCGCACACCCGCAATGCCGCGTTCGCCGTCGTCCTGCACGCCGTTGCGGTTGGCGTCGTCGAATACCTTGCCGGTGACGTCGGTGCAGTCGAACGTCGGGTCCGGCATGACGCGCACCGTCGCCGTCGCCTCGCCCGAGATCGCGTTGCCGGTCAGGTCGTGCACGACCTGTGCGCGGTTGACGTACTCGCCCTCGCTGACACCGGCGCCGACCGCGAGCAGCAGCTGCACCGTGTGCTGCGACGCGCCCGAGATCGCGAGCCCGCTCCAGCGCAGCTCGCGCCCGCCGAGCGACGGCTCGGTCGCCACGCCGTCGAGACGGGCCGAGCCCTCGACGTAGGTGAAGCCGGCCGGGTAGCGGTCGACGATCGCGACGTCGGTGAGCGCGAGGCCGGCGACGTTGTTGATCGTGATCGTGTACGGCACGAGCTGCCCGCGCGTGACGTTCATCAGCGGCGTGGTCTTGCTGATCGCGAGCGCACCGCTCAGTTCCGGGTCGAGCGGGATGTGGTTGTTGAAGGCCTGGCTCGAGCCCGGGGACTGGCTGCCGTCGAGACGCAGGTGCACGTGGTAACGCGTGCCGGCGCTGCGGGCGGGCACGGAGGCCGCCGGCGCGAACTCCGAGGTCTGCGCCTCGCAGTGCTGCGCGGTGGCCGGGACGGCGTCGTCGGCACCGCCCGGGCAGGACGGCACTGCGAGCGGCGCCGTCGCGGGCCCCGAGGCCGGCGGGATGATCTGCGAATACCCGGCGACGTAGTTCGTGGACGGCGCCGTCGCGACGACGAGGTAGTCGCCGCCACTCGGGCAGGCGGCGTCGCTGAAGTTGAGGTCGAACTTGTAGTAGCCGTCGGCGAGCGTGACCTGGCCCTGCTGGGCCACGTCGTCGAAGCACGCGGCCGGCAGCGAAGTGCCGGCGCCGGCACGCTGCAACGTGAGCGTGGCACCGGCGATCGGCGCGCGCGACACGGAGTTGTAGAGCACGCCGTTCGGCTCGATCGGCAGGTCCAGGCCCTGCAGGTTCGCGCCCGAAGTGACGACGATGTCGGAGATCCGCTGCAGGCCGTTCGTGAACGGCGACACCGCACGACCGAGCAGCGCCGTGCGCGCGCCGGCACCCGGCGCACGCAGCCGCAGTTCGTAACGCGTGCCCGTCGCGTCGTTCGGCGCCAGGCCGCTCACGCGGTAGGCACCGGTCGCGTCGACCGGCACCGAGGCGACGGGCTGGTCGTCGCGGTAGAGGTCGACCGTCCAGCCGACGAGCGCACGCTCCGTCGAGTCCTGCACGTCGTCGAAGTTCGCGTCGTGCCACGCGGCGCCGTTGACGACGCCGACGCCCGGCACGCCACCGACGCCGATGGAGACGCTTGCGCTCGCGGTCTGCGCCGGCGTGTTCCAGGTCACCACGGCGGTGTTCGTGACGGTCGTGCCGACGGCGAGATTCGCACCGAGCACGGCGCGGAACCGCAGCACCGCCGAGGCCCCGGGCGCGAGCGCGCCGGCGCCGTAATTCGCCGTCAGCACCGAGCCGGCGAAGCTCACGCCGGCGGTCGAACCATTGAGCGTGGCCGAGCCCGTCACGAAGGTGAGCCGGCCGGCCGGCGCACCGGCGAAGTCGTCGCTCAGCACGACGGCCTGCGCCGGCACAGAGGCCACGTTCGTCACGCGCACGACGTATTCGAGCGTGGCGCCGGCGATGGCCGCACCACCGCCCACGACCGCGACGTCCTTGGAGATCGTGAGCTGCTGGCCGTCGCCCACGACGACGATGGTCGGTTCGGGACCGGTCGCGGGGTTGCCGTCACCGTCCGTGAGCAGGCCCGGCAACTCGACGCTGCGCACGACGGCCTGGTTGCTGATCACGGTGCCGGCCGGCGTGCCGGCGTCGACGCGCAGGTCGAACCGCACGACGACCGTGGCACCGGACGCGAGCGTGCCCAGCGTGATGCCCGACACCAGCGGCGAGGTGCCGCCGTCGGGCTGGCCGTACACGGCGCCGTTCAACGTCGTGGTGTTCGCCACGTAGGTCGTGTTCGCGGGCACGGCGTCCGTCAGCACGACCCCTGTCGCGGGCGTCGACGCGCTGTTCGTGACCGTGATCGTGTAGCGCAGCACGTCGCCCGGATCGACGACGCCCGGCGAGCCCTGGTCCGACTGCAGCGCCACGCGCTTGTCGGCGTACAGCAGCGGCAGCGCGCCGACGATGTCGCGCGTCGGGTCGTCGACGGTCGGCGTCGCGGGATCGTCGGAGGGCCGATCGACGATGCCCGCGGCCGGTGCGCTGACGAAACCCTGGTTCGCGATCACGGTGCCGTCGACGACCGACGGGTCGATCACGACGTCGAACGTGATCGTCGCGAGGTGCGAGGCACTGTCGACGGGCCCGGCCGGCATGGCGCCCGCCGTCGGCGCCGCCGACGCCTGGATCTGCAGGCCGTTCACGAGCGGTGACCAGCCGCCGGCGTCGGCCACGACCGCGCCGTTGAGGGTGGTGCTGCCGGCCACGTACTGCGTGTTGACCGGGACCTGGTCGCGCAGCGTGACGCCGACGGCGTCGTCGGTGCCCACGTTGCGCACCGTGATCGTGTAACGCAGCGTCTCCCCGGCCAGCAGCACGTTCGGGTCACCCGTCAGGTCGGTCGAGACCTTCTGGATCACGAAGGCCGGCGCGGATTCGATCGTGAGACGCGTCGGGTCGTCGTCGTCCGGCACGTCCGGATCGGACGGGCCGTTGACGTTCGGGTCGTCGCTGAGTGCGAGCGTCGCGTCGTTGACGTTGAGATACGACTGGTTCGCGACCACGCTGCCGTTGGCGATGACGGGCGCGAGCCGCACGTCGAAGACGACCGTGACGGTGCCGCCCGACGGCGGCAGCGTCAGGTTGCGCACGTCGAGCAGGCCGGTGCCGCGTGCGCCACCGGTCGCGCTGGTGCCGGACACGTCGGCGCCGGCCGGAATGGTGACGAGCGACAGCGTGCCGGCGGCGAAGGCCGCCGTGGCGTTGAGCCGGTCGAGTTCGTCGCGCAGTGCAAAGCCGGTGAGCGTCACGTCGGAGAGGTTCTCGACGCGCAGCGTGTACCGCAGCGTGTCGCCGGGCCGTGCCACGGCCGCCGGGTTGACACCGGACGTCAGGTTGGCGACGGTCTTGTCGAAGCGCATGGTCGGACGCAGCACGAGCGTCGTGTGCGCGTCCTGGTGGTCGAGCACGCCGACCGTGCCGTCGGTCAGGCTGCGCGTGTACGTCACCAGCTGCCCCGCCGTGGCGGCCGCCGTCGGGTCGGCACTGAACCATTCGGTCGCACCGGCCACGTTCGTCAATGCGACGCCGTTCTGGGTGTCGACGTCGAGCTGTGCCTGGTAGGTGACGATGAGGTGCTGCCCGGCCCCGAGCGCGGCGGCCGGCGTGAGCGCACGCAGCGACAGCGTGCACGCGGGCGCGCCGCTGAACGCGACGGCGTAATCGGTGCCCTGGATGAGCGGCGGCGACGCTGCGGTGACGCCGTCGGCCTGGAAGCGTTGCGCCGTGACCTGCGACGGTGCCGCCTCGCACATGCCGCCGGTCGCGATGTCGGGCAGGCGGTCGGTCAGCGTCACGCCCCAGGCCGTGCCCGTGCTCGGGTTGTGCACGTCGAGCGTGAAGGTCGCCGGCACGCCGATGCCCATGTCCGTCGGGCCGCTCTTCTCGAGTGTCAGCTGGTCCGGCGCGACGATCGTCATCGGCGGAGTCGTGCCCGGGCCGCCCGGTCGCTGGGTCGTGGCGTTGCCGTTGAGCCGGTTGAACAGGTACGAGGCCGTGTTGGTGAACTGCAGGCCGGGAACGTTCGTCGCCGTGTTCTCGAGCTGCACCGCCACCTCGACGACGACCTGCTCGCCGGCCGGAATGTCGATGCCGACGGTCGGGTCGGCGATCACGAGGCTGGTCGCCGTGCCGACATTCACCGGTGTCCATGGCTGCGAGCCGGCGATCTTCGTGACGCTGACGAAACGCAGGTCGGCGGCCGACGCCGTCAGGTCGTCCGCGATGCGCACGTCGTACAGCGGGTACGGGAACGGCGTCGAAGGCACGGTGATGCGGTAGCGGAACACCTCGCCGACCGCGGCGGTCGCCTGCGTATTCGCCTTGGCGAGGGCGGCGGGCATCGGCAATGAGATCGTGATGCGGGTCGGATCCTCGTCACCCGGCACGGACGGGTCGGCGATGCCGTTGACGTTCGGGTCGTCGCTGAGCGCGTGCGTCGCGCCGCCAATCACGATGGCCGCCTGGTTGGCGACGACGGTGTCTTCGACGAGTGCCGACGCGAGCGTGACGTCGAACTGCAGCAGCAGTTCGCCGCCCGCGGCGAGGCTCAGGTTGCCGAGGTCGATCAGGCCTGTGCCCTTGGCACCGCCGGCAGGATTCGTGTTGTTCGTCGCACCGGCCGGCAGCGCGCCGACGAAGCTCAAGGTGCCAGGCACGAACGCCGCGGTCGCGTTGAGCGCATCGAGCTCGTCGCGCAGCGTGAAACTCGGCAGCCCCCCGGTGCTGCGCAGTCTCAGCGAGTAGCGCAACCGGTCGCCCGGTTGTGCGGTCGTGGCCGGATTCGTGCCGCGCGTCAGGTTCGCGACGGTCTTGTCGAAGAAGTCGCCGACGATGGCCACGGTGACGGTGTGGTCGTCCTCGTGGTCGGCCGTGGCGGGCGTGCCGTTCGTGAGCGTGCGCCGATAAGGCACGCGCGTGGCCGTGCCGGCGTCGCCGTTGAACCATTCGACGGCACCGGCGACGTTGGTCAGCGCGACCCCGTTCTGCGTGTCGGCATCGAGACGCGTGCGGTACTGCACGACGAGCCGCTGGTTTGCCCCGATCGCTGCCTTCGCCGTGAGCGCGGTGAAGCGCAATTCGCAGGTCGGCGCCGCGGCGAAGCTCGTCGAGTAATCGGTGCCGGCGGTGAGCGGGCCCTTGCCCGCGACCGGCGTGACGCCGTCCGCGGCGAAGACCTGCGCACTGAGCAGCTCCGGCGCCTGTTCGCACATGCCGCCGCTGGCGCCGTCGGGCAGGCGGTCGAGCAGCGATGCGTTCCAGGCCTCGAACTGCCCGACGTTGTGGACGTCGAGCGCGAACGTGCCCCACTGGCCGAGGTTCAGCGTCGCGGGGCCGGTCTTGGTCATGACCAGCTGCGGCGCGGCGATCGTGAGCGGCGGGGAGACGCCCCACTCGCCCGGCAACGGTTCGTAGAAGGTGTCGTCGATCAGGCGGCCGAAGTACCACTTGGCCGTATTGATGAACTCCTTGCCGATCGAGTTGGTCGGCGTGTCGTTCAGCACGACCGTCACTTCGATGATGATCTGCTGTCCGGCCGGGATGATCCCGAAGTCCTTGAACGTGAGCAGGCCGCCGACGTTCGTGAACGTGTGCGGCACCGGCGTGTTGCTGCCCTGGATGTAGGCGACGTGACTGAGGTAGGTCAGGTCGACGCCGGTTGCGTTGAGGTCGTCGGTCAGTTCGACGCTGTGCAGGTCGTTCGGCGAACCTGCCCAGTCGATGACGACGTTGGTGGCCGGTGCGTACAGCACCGGCATGGTCAGCGTGTAGGTGAACGGCACGCCGATCGTGGCCGTGGTCTGGCCCGCGGGGTTCTTCTTGTCGATCTTTTCGACCGGGATCAGCAGGTTCTGGCAGTTCTGCTTGATACGGCTCGAGGAGCCGTTGACGAACCAGATCCGGTGCTCGTGCACCGCATCGCAGGCCATCGAGCCGGTGTGCACGACGTTGTCGAAGATCACGAGCCAGCGCTGGTCGGTCTGTCCCGGCTGGGTATAGAACGAAAAGTTCGTC
>DATMIB010000133.1:0-22331 GCA_035554635.1 Steroidobacteraceae bacterium
GGTCGGTTGCCGGAGACACTCACACAATGAAGTTGCTAGTTCGATTGGTGGCCATGTTCATATCCAGAGCGATGGTTGCCATCGGTGGCGCTGCTTGTGCCCTCATCTTGCTGGTTCACCTTCAGCTCGGCGAACGTTCACCCGGCATAGTGACGGTGGCGCGAGACTGGCTCTTGTTTTGGGGTCCACTCATAGTGACGCTGACCGCATTGTGGTTGGTGGGAACTTGTGCTCGAGTAATCTTGCAGGCGCGAACTAGAGCTTTGGGAGCCGGCATTACGCTCGTGCAGTATTTCGACCTGGCACCCGAGCAGAAATCAAAACTAGGCAACGACAGCAAATCGACAACGTGACGTGGCGGTGACCGGTCAGGCTCGTAAACTGCCGTCTTGGCAATCAGCATGTCATCTGCAAGCAAAACAAGTTTCAGCCCGTTGCTATTGGCCGGCCTAACCGCGCCACTGGTCATTGCGGTACTCGGTTGGCTTCTTCAGTTGTTAGCCAAGTTCCCTTCCAGGTCTTTCGGCGCGTCTTTGACGGCGGTCACGTTTGGTTTGGCACCTTTGCTTGAATGTCTTGCGGTGCCTGCTGCCGTAGCGGTTCTCGTTCGGCGCCCCGAATCGCGAACGTTAACGAACGTCTCGTTGACGGCGTTCTGCGCGTTGGTGCTACTAGGAGCGATCTTCCTGATCCTGGCTCTCATCAGGTGATGGCCTGGCTAAAGGGTGTCCGTTTCGGGTCGTTTTACGCCGGTCAAGGCCTGTAATGAACATTGACGCAACGGAGGCAAGGCGGGCGGTCGAGGCGTCGCTTGCACGTGGCTCTGCCACTCCAGACCTCGGTCGATCAGGTCGCGAGACGTATATCTCCGAAATGGCGGACCAGTTGCTAGGCGCATTGCTTCAGCCGTGCAAGGCCAGTGTGGCAGGTCGAACTTATGACTACGAAGGGATGGGTCTGGCAGAGTATGAGAATGCCTATGTGGTCGCGCATCGCGACGACTCATGGCTCTTGTACATGCCGGACACCGCTCGGTTTGGGCTCGCTTTTGGCCCCAATCCGGATGCGCTCACCGCGCTCGGATTCTCTTCTCATGACGCTCTGGCTGAATGGCTAGGGTAAGAGTACGAACGAGCGTTTCGGGTCGAGAACCATCTATTGCGGCAGGCTATCTGTGACGGAGGCACGAGGCGTACCTAGCCATGTTCGCGCGTCGGCATCTCCGTGAGTTTGGCGAAATCACATGCGGAAGGGGACGCCATTCAACAAGAGTGAATGGGCGTCCCCGATGTCGGCCTTCCGACCAGCCGCTTCAGGCTGCCGCCGCCGCCATCACAGCGTTTTCGCCAACTCCACGAGTTGATCCGCCGCGGCGTTCCAGCCCGGCTCGAAGCCCATCTGCTCGTGTGCCTCGCGGTCCTCGCGCGACCAGTGACGCGCACGCGCGGTGTAGCGGGTCTGCCCGTCCTCGTCGTCGAAAGTGACGATGCCGGTCATGAACGGCTTGGCGGACGGCATCCAGTCGCGCGTGAACGCATCGGTCATCACCAGCTTCCGGCCGGGCACGACTTCGAGGTAGACGCCGTCCGCGTCGTGGCTCTCACCGTTCGGGCCGCGCATGACGATGTGCGAAGAGCCGCCCACGCGCACGTCGATCTCCGCGACCGCGATGCTCCAGGGCTTCGGGCAGAACCACTGCTTGAGCAATTGAGGTTCGGTCCAGCAGCGCCAGAGCTTCTCGCGTGCGACCGGGATCAGGCGCGTGATGCTGAGTTCGTGGCCGTCGGCGGCGCCCGCGGGCGGCGTGCAACGACGCGCATCGCTGACTGACTCGAAACCGCCGAAGATCATGCGCTTGCCGTCGAACGGCATGGGCATCGCGTTCGGCTGCGTGCGCGGATCCTGCATCATTTTCGCCATGCCAGCGTCGCGCATCTCCTTCGTCGGCCATTCGATCCACGAAAAGCAGACGGTCTCGTCGCCGTTCGCCTGCACGGCCCGGTACATGTCGGTCAGCTTGCCGTGCGGGACGTCGTCGCCCCAGCAGTCGACGACGCGCATGGCGCCGAACTCCTGCATCAGGCCACCGAAGTGCTCTGAATGACTGCGGAACGCATCGCGGTTGGCGGTCGGAACCGCAGTAATGAATCCATCGACGTAGCTCATCCCTGTGTCCTCCTGGTGCGTCTTTGTCAGCGTTGTGCGCGCACGCCGGGCGGTTCGCGTCCGAACGTCAGCGCGAGGTAACGTCGCAGGTGTTCGATCGATTCGAACGCAATCGCCGGATCATCCTTGGCCTTTGCGAGGATGAAGGCACCTTGCAGCACGGCTTGCGTGTGCATCGCGAAGCTCGCTGCCGTTACGCCGGGCGGTGCGCCGTACGCGGCGATCGCGGCGGTGAAGTCGGCCTCGAGCGTCGCGGCATGCGAGGCGATGCTGTCGCAGCAGGCGTCACGGATCGCCGGTGCGGTCGCAAACGTCTCCTGCACCATTGTGCCGGCGAGGCACGTGAACTCGGCTGTCGTGCCCTGGATCAGCGCGGCGCGGAAATCGAGATAGGCGAAGAGCCGGTCGAGCGGGTCGGTCGGCTCGTGGTACGCGGCGCCCGCAAACAAGGCCCCGGTCACCGCCGACCAGTGCCGGGCGGCCGCGACGCCGACGTCCTCCTTCGAGGCGAAATGGTGGAAAAAGGCGCCCTTGGTCACCCCGGCCGCGGCACAGAGATCGTCGACGGTCGTGGCCGCGTAACCCTTCTGGCGGATGACCTGCATCGCGGCATCGAGGATGCGTTCGCGCGCCTGACCGCGCCGGAGCGGGGGAGCCTCGGTCGTCCTTGACGCAGCAGCCGGCGAGATCTGGCGGTGGGTTGGCATATACGAAACATACCAACTGGTTGGTACTGGATCAAGCGCACAGAAAAACTACGTCGTTTGCCGATCGCTCGATTCCGCGGGGGGCCAAGCTGCGACCCGGCACGCAGCCAGCACTACCGGCGGCGAGCCAGCCGGTATGGCTGGACTCGCCTCGCCGGCGCCCGGCGGCGCCCGGGGCCGCCGCTTATTTCTTCTCGGTCTGTTTCGCGACCGCTTCGGCGCGGGCCTTCACGGCCTCGGCGTCGCCAAGGTAACGGCTCGAGATCGGCTTCAGATTGCCGTCGAGCTCGTACAGCAGCGGCACGCCCGTGGGGATGTTGAGTTCGACGATCGCGGCGTCCGAGACCTCGTCGAGCATCTTCACGATGGCACGCAAACTGTTGCCGTGCGCCGCGACCAGCACGTTGCGTCCGGCCGCGAGTTCGGGGGCAATGCGCTCGTTCCAGAACGGCAGCACGCGCGCGAGCGTGTCCTTGAGCGACTCGCACGACGGCAGGTCGCCGCGCGACACGTGCGCATAACGGAGATCGAAGCGCGGGTGGCTCGGGTCCGTCGCCGGCAACGGCGGCGGCGGGATGTCGTAGCTGCGTCGCCAGATCTTGACCTGGTCGGCGCCGTGCTTCTCGACGGTCTGCGCCTTGTCGAGGCCCTGCAGTGCGCCATAGTGACGCTCGTTGAGCCGCCAGCTGCGCTCGACCGGGAGCCAGAGCCGGTCCATTTCGTCGAGCGCGATCCACAGCGTGCGCATCGCGCGCTTGAGGACCGACGTGAAGGCGATGTCGAACTCCATGCCTTCCGCCTTGATCAGCCGGCCTGCTTCGAGCGCCTCCTGCCGGCCGAGTTCGGACAGGTCGACGTCGACCCAACCCGTGAACAGGTTCTCGAGGTTCCAGGTGCTCTGGCCGTGGCGCAGGAGCAGAAGCTTGCCGGTGCTCATGTGTGACGCTGCCTGATGGATGCGGTGGAAATCCAGACTGTGGGTTATAGCAATCCGCGCCGTGCAGGAGCCAGACGCGGGTGAGCTCGAGGGGATCGTTCGAAGTCGTCGTGGTTCAGTGGCCGAGGTGCTGGTCGATGCCACGTGCGCAACGCGTGCGTCCGCTGCGCACCGTGTCCTGCCAGCGCTCGCGGTTGGCGCGCGCCGAAGCGCGCGACACGGGCCGATGGTGCAGGTGCCAGGCGATGCCGCCGAACACGAGCGTCTGCCGCCGAACGCCGCTGTTGGTGAGTCGGGCACAGAGCTCCTTGTCCTCGGAGCCCCAGCCCGTGAGGTCTTCGTCGAAGCCGTTCACGTTGACCAGGTCCTCGCGCCAGAACCCCTGGTTGCACGCCTTCACCGCGACGAACGTGTTGGCCGCACGCTCCAGCGAGCGCCCGACGCGCGGCGCGTGCAGGGTGTAAGCGCGACGACGCAGGTCGAGCCCGCGGCCCCATGGCGCCGGTGCGTGGCCGGTTTGCAGTGCGCGTCGCGTCGCCCTGGCGTCGAGCGGGATGCGCACGCCCTGGGTCCAGTACCCGCGGCGGGCGGCGCGGACGTGGTCCGCGACGAACGCCGGGTGCAGCAGCATGTCGCCGTCGACGAGCACGACGTACTCGCAGGCGGCACGCGCGATGGCGAGGTTGCGCACGCGCCCGGCCCGGAAGCCCGCGTGGTCCTGGCGCACGTGCTGCACCGGGAACTTCGCACGCTTCACGAACCGCTCGATCACCTGGCCGACGGCGGCACCGGAGCCGTCGTCGGCGATGATCACTTCGTCGGGCAGCCGCGTCTGGCGCAACACGCTCTCGAGCACGCGTTCGAGGGCGTCGGCGCGCTCGAACGTGACGACGACCAGCGATGCGCGCATCAGGCTTCCGCGACCGTGACGCGACGCACGGCCTGCAGCGCCACCGACAACGACGCGAAATCGACCTCGGTCGTCTGCGCGCGAATGTCCGTGATCACGGCGTGCGCGTGCCCGGCCGCGGCACGGTGCTTGTCGAGCCACTTGTCGACGGCGCGTGCCGGATCGGCTTCGCGCGAGCCTTCGAGCACGCCTTGCGCCAGGTTGCGATGCACCTCGAACAACGCCTCGCGCAGGCTGCCGCGGGCGACCGCATGCCAGTGGCCTTCGGTGTCGAGGCCTTCGATGTGCTGGCGCAGCCAGTCGAGCCCGAAGTGCGCGCCGATGCCGAAATAGGCCCGTGCAGCCTGGTCGACCGTGATCTTGCGCGACTGGGCCAGTTCCACGATGTCGGCCGCGCAGTGCAGCGCGTCACAGGCCGCGATGCGGCGCGTCAGGTCCGCGGGCACGCCGGCCTTTGCGAGCTCCGCCGAGCGCGCCTCGAAGCGCGCGCGATCGGATCCCTGCAGCCACTGCAGCGGCGCACGCACGAGTTCGCGGATGCCAGGTCGCAGCCGCGCGACCTGCGTCTCGATGCCAAGCGCATTGCGGTGACGCTGGATCAGCCAGTAGGTCGCCTGGCGAATCAGCGCCAGCGTGTCCTGCACCATGCCGTACTGCACCGACGTCACAACCTTGTTGTCGAGCGCCTCGATCGCGTTCCAGAGCTCGCGCACCTCGAACGACTCGCGTGCGATCGAATACGCGCGCGAGACGGTCGCCGCGTCGGCACCGGTGTCCTGCTGCGTGCGCGCGACGAACGTCGGCCCCATGCGGTTGACGATGCTGTTGGTCGTCGCGGTCACGATGATCTCGCGGCGCAGCCGGTGGTCGCCGAGCACGTCGCCGTAGCGTCGCGACAGCCGCTCCGGGAAATACCGGTTCAGCTCCAGGCTCAGGTACGGGTCTTCGGGCACGTCGGACTGGATCAGCTGCGAGTTCAGCGCGATCTTGGCGTAGCTCACCATGATCGCGAGCTCGGGCCGCACGAGGCCGCGGCCGGCGCGACGACGGTCCTCGATTTCCTCGCCGTTCGGCAAGTACTCGAGCGCGCGGTCGAGCAGGCCGTCGAGTTCGAGCGAGCGAATGAAGTGCGCGTGCTCGCCGAGCCGCTCGGGCGCCTTGGCCTCGAGCAGGCTGATGGCCTGGCTCTGCAGGTAGTTGTCGCGCAGCACGAGCCCCGCGACGTCGTCGGTCATCTGCGCGAGCAGCTTGTTGCGCTGCGGCGTCGTGAGCTTCGTCTTCTGCTGCACGGTCTTCAGCAGGATCTTGATGTTGACCTCGTGGTCGGAGCAGTCGACGCCGCCGGAGTTGTCGACGAAGTCGGTGTTGATGCGCCCGCCACGCGAGGCGAACTCGATGCGGCCGAGCTGCGAGCAGCCGAGGTTGCCGCCTTCGCCGACCACCTTGCAGCGCAGGTCGCGCCCGTCGACGCGCACGGCGTCGTTGGTGCGGTCGCCGACCGCCGAGTTGGCCTCCCACGAGGCCTTGACGTACGTGCCGATGCCGCCGTTCCAGAGCAGGTCGACCGGCAGCTTGAGGATCGCGCGGATGATCTCCTGCGGCGTCGCCTTGGCGTTCTCCAGGCCGAGCAACGCACGCGCCTGTGGCGACAGGCTCAGCTCCTTGGCGTTACGCGGGAACACGCCGCCGCCCTTGGAGATCAGCTTGGGGTCGTAGTCGCTCCAGGCCGAGCGCGGCAGCTTGAACAGGCGCTCGCGTTCGGCGTGGCTGCGCGCCGCATCGGGTTCGGGGTCGAGGAAGATGTGCTGGTGGTTGAACGCGGCGACCAGCCGGATGTGCTTCGACAGCAGCATGCCGTTGCCGAACACGTCGCCGGCCATGTCACCGATGCCGGCGACCGTGAAGTCCTGGGTCTGCGTGTCGATGCCCATTTCGCGGAAATGGCGCTTGACGCACTCCCAGGCGCCGCGGGCCGTGATGCCCATGCCCTTGTGGTCGTAGCCGGCCGAGCCGCCCGAGGCGAACGCATCGCCGAGCCAGAAGCCGTACTCGGCCGCGAGCGCGTTCGCGGTGTCCGAGAACGACGCGGTGCCCTTGTCGGCCGCGACGACCAGGTACGGGTCGTCCTCGTCGTAACGCACGGTGCGCTCGGGCGGCACGACCGCATCGCCCTGCACGTTGTCCGTGATGTCGAGCAGGCCGCGGATGAACCAGCGGTAGCATTCGGTGCCTTCGCGCTGCACTTCCTCGCGCGTGGCACCCGCAGGCATCTGCTTCGGCACGAAGCCGCCCTTGGCGCCGACCGGCACAATCAGCGTGTTCTTGACGTTCTGCGCCTTCATCAGGCCGAGGATCTCGGTGCGGAAGTCCTCGCGCCGGTCGGACCAGCGCAGGCCGCCGCGGGCGACCTTGCCCATGCGCAGGTGCACGCCCTCGACGCGTGGCGAGTACACCCAGATCTCGAACATCGGCCGCGGCTTCGGCAGGTCCGGCAGCAGCTTCGGGTCGAGCTTGAACGAGACGTACGGCTTCGGCTGGCCCGACGCGTTGAGCTGGTAGTGGTTGGTGCGCAGCGTCGCCATGATCACCGCGCGGAACGCACGCAGGATGCGGTCGTCGTCCGGACTGGTGACCTGCTCGAGCGTCTCGGCGATTTCCTCGCCGAACGCCTTGACCTGCGAAGCGCGCGTCGCGGGCTTGAGCTCGGGGTTGAAGCGCGACTCGAACGTCCAGGCCAGGCGCGCCGCGATCGACGGGTGGCGTGCGAGGACTTCCTCCATGTACTTCTGGCTGAACGTGATGCCGGTCTGCAGCAGGTAGCGGCACACGGCGCGCAGCACCAGGGCCTGGCGCCAGTCGAGGCCGGCCGCGAGCACGAGGCGGTTGAAGCCGTCGCTCTCGGCAAGGCCGCGCTGCACGGCGAAGAACGCCTCCTCGAAACGCCTGCCGGCCTGCTCGACGTCGAGCGTGCGGCCCCCGGCGTGCCTCACCTCGAGGTCCTGGATCCAGAGCGGCGTGCTGCCGTTCGCGGCGATGCGGTACGGGCGTTCGTTGAGGACCCGCAGGTCGAAGTTCTCGAGCAATGGCAACAGGTCCGACATCACCATCGGTTCGCCGCGACGGTACAGCCGCAGCCGCAGCGTGCCCTTGGCCGTATCACCGGGCCGCAGTTCCATGCCGAGCGCCCCCGGGGCATCGGGCAACGCGGCGAGCTCCTGCAGGTCGCGGATCGCGTCGGCGGGCCGGATGTCCTCCTGGTAGGCGACCGGGAACGCGCTCGCGAACTGGCGCAGCAGCGGCTCGGCCTCGGCGGCGGTGAGACGCGCGTCGACTTCCTCGCGCAACTGGTCCGACCACGTGCGCAGCGCTTCGGCGACGCGCTGTTCGATGCGTTCGATGTCGGCGGTGACCTCGGCGCCGGGCGCCGTACGCACCAGCATGTGCAGCCGCGCCAGCGCCGACTCGCTCATCTGTACCTGCGATTCGAGGTCGACGCCCTGCAGCTCGTCGATCAGCACGCGTTCGATGCGTTCGCGCACCTGCGTGTTGTAGCGGTCGCGCGGCACGAACAGCAGGCACGAGAAGAAGCGCTGGTACGGGTCGCGGCGCAGGAACAGGCGGACCCGGCGGCGTTCGTACAGGTTGACGATGCCACGCACGGTGCGCACGAGCTCGGCCACGCTCGCCTGGAACAGCTCGTCGCGCGGATACGTTTCGAGCACGTGCATGATCGCCTTGCCGTCGTGGCTCGTGGCGGAAATGCCGAAGTGGTCGACGACGCGCTGCACCTTGTGGCGCAGCAGCGGGATGTCGTGCGGGCTGGTGCTGTAGGTGCTCGAGGTGAACAGGCCGATGAAGCGGCGCTCGCCGACGACGTTGCCGCGGGCATCGAAGGTCTTGATGCCGATGTAGTCGAGGTAGGTGGCGCGGTGCACGGTCGAGACCGAGTTCGCCTTGGTCACGACGAGCAGCGTGGCCTCGCGTGCCTTGCGCCGGATCTCGCCCGTGAGCTCCGTCTTGGTCGGGGCGGGCCGGTCGCCACCCGAACGCAGCAGGCCCAGGCCAGACTTGGCCACGGGCACGAGCAGGTCCGCGGAGCGACCGCGCTCGAGCTTGTACTCGCGATAGCCGAGGAACGTGAAATGGTTGTCGAGCAGCCACTCGACGAACTCGCTGGCCTCGACCTCTTCCTGGCGGCGAATCGTCGGCACCCCGGCAGTGATCTCACGCGCGACGGCCTGTGCCTGCTCGCGCATGGCGGGCCAGTCCTCCACCGCGAGCCGCACGTCCTCGAGCGTGCGCAGGAGCTGCTCACGGATGGACTCGAGCCTGGCGGTATCGTTGATGCGCGGCACGGCCACGTGCTGCCACGATTCCGCGAGCCCCGCGTCGCCGGTGGGATCCTCGAGCCGCTGCAACCGACCACGCCCGTCGCGCGCGACGCGCAACACGGGGTGTGCCATGACCTGGATCGCGAGGCCGGCCTGGCTCAGCACCATCGCGAGCGAATCGACCAGGAACGGCGAGTCGTCGGTGACGATCTCGACGATCGTGCTCGGCGACTGCCAGCCGTGCGTGTCCGCGTCGGGATTGAACACGCGGACCAGCGGTTCGCCGCGCCGGCGGGTGCGGCCGAACGCGAGGTGAGAGGCGGCCGCGATGGCGAATTGCTCGGGCGCGCGGGTACCGAGGTCTTCCTCGTCCACGCCGCGGTAGTACGCCTGCACGAACTCCGCCAGCGGCACCGGCGGCCGCTCGCCCGGCAGCTTGTGCGCACGTTTGGCGATGGCGTCGATGAGGTGCTGTCGCGCGGCGGGAATCGTACCTGGCATGTCGTTTCGTCCTTCGTTCGAATCTTTATGCTGGATCAGCGCCGCGCGCTTTGCTTGCTGGTGGCGCGGGCGATCTTGGGCTTCTTGCGTTGCGGGCTCCGTTCCGCACGGAGCCGCACGGAAAGTGTTTCGGCGCGCTCCGTGAGCACGTCGATCAGACGGTGCAGGGTGGCGCTGTCGGCGTCGGGCAACGCGTCGAGCAGGGTGCGCTCGAACTCGAGAGCGAGCGGGGCGACCTGGCGATAGACGGCGGCGCCCGCGGCGGAGACCTGAAGCACGGAGCGGCGGCGATCGTCGCGCGCCACGGCGCGGCGCAGCCGCCCCGCGCGCAGCAGACGGTTGACCGCGCGACTGACGGCCACGGCGTCCATGCGCGATTTCTGCGCGACCTCGCGGGCGGAGAGGCCGGGGTAGCGTGTCAGCACCGCGATGACCCGCCACTCGGGGATCGTGAGCCCGTACTTGTCCTCGTAGGTCGCCGCGATGGCCGTGCTCATCACGTTGGCGAGCACGGAGATGCGGTAGGGGAGGAAACGGTCGAGTTCGATGAATGAGGAAGCCACGCGTCCGTACCGTCGCGATGACCCTTGCAAGTGTAACGACTTGGCGTGCGTCGGCGCCACCTGGGCACCCTCGGTTTTCCCTCTGTTCACGCTGCGAAGACGCGGGTCGTCGCGGCCGGATTCAGGGGCGGTGCGGTCGCGCAAGATATTCCTTGGTCTGCATTTCCGAAAGCCGGCTGCGGGTGCGCTGGAACTCGAACTGCAGACGCTCGCCGGCGTAGAGGTCGTCGGGAGGCGCGTGCGCGGCCAGCAGCAGCTTCACGCCGCGGTCGTAGAACTCGTCGACGAGCGCGATGAAGCGACGCGCCTCGTTTTCCCGCGTCGCGTCCAGGCGTGGCACGTCCGAGACGGCGACCGTGTGGAAGTCGCGCGCGATCTCGACGTAGTCGGACTGCGAGCGCGGCCCGTCGCAGATCGCGTCGAACCGGAACCAGATCGTCTCGTCGGTGCAGGCCACGTACGGGATCCGGCGCCCCTCGACCTCGATTTCGCCGCGGCCCGAATGTGCCGAATCGCCCAGTTCCGTGAAACGCGCGGCGAGGCGCGCGTCGGCGTCCGGCGCCGTCGCGTCGAGGTAGAGCGGCGCTCTTTCCAGTCGGCGCAGCCGGTAGTCGTGGCCGGCGTCGACGTTGACGATTTCACAGTGACGCTCGATCAGCGCGATGGCCGGAATGAAGCGCTGGCGCTGCAACCCGTCCTTGTAGAGGTCCGCCGGCGGGGCGTTGGACGTGAAGACGAGCGTCACGCCGCGTTCGACCAGCCCGGTGAACAGCCCCGCCAGCAGCATCGCGTCGGCAATGTCGGTGACGAACAGTTCGTCCAGACACAGCACGCGAGTCGCGCGCGCCATGTCGGACGCGACGGTCTGCAGCGGCTCCGGCGTGTCGCGCAGTTCCCGCAGGCGCGCGTGCACGTCCTTCATGAAGCGGTGAAAATGCTCGCGACGCGCGGCCACGCCGACGTGGGCGTGAAACAGGTCCATCACGAACGTCTTGCCGCGACCGACGCCGCCCCAGAGGTACAGCCCGCGGACGCCGGGCTGCGGCTTGGTGCCACGCAGGCGGTCGAGCAAGCGACCGAACGCACCCGGCTCGCCGGGTGCGCAGGCGCGCAGGTGTCGCGCCAGGTCGTCGAGTTTTGCGACGGCCACTTGCTGCGCCGCGTCCGCAACGTAGCCGTGTCGCGCCAGCGCGGCCTCGTATTCACGAGTCAGGTCGACGTCGGGCGGCATCGCAGGTCAGCGGCGCAGCTCGTCGCGGTTGCGGAAATGCTCGAGGGCCGCCGGGTTGGCCAGCGCGTCGGTGTTCTTGACCGGCCGGCCGTGCACGGTCTCGCGCACGGCGAGTTCGACGATCTTGCCGCTGATCGTGCGCGGGATGTCCGGCACGGCGACGATGCGCGCCGGCACGTGTCGCGGCGTCGTGTTGCTGCGGATCACATCGCGGATGCGCTTCTCGAGCGCGGCGTCGAGTTCGACGCCCTGGCGCAGGCGCACGAACAGCACCACGCGCACGTCGTGCTCCCACTCCTGCCCGATCGCGAGGCTCTCGAGGATCTCGTCGAGCTTCTCGACCTGGCGGTAGATCTCGGCCGTGCCGATGCGCACGCCGCCCGGGTTCAACACGGCGTCCGAACGCCCGAGGATCACGAAGCCGCCGTCACGGGTCTGCAACGCGTAGTCGCCGTGGTGCCAGACGTTCTCGAAGCGCTCGAAATAGGCCGCGCGATACTTCCTGCCGTCGGGGTCGTTCCAGAACCCGATCGGCATCGACGGGAACGGCGCGCTGCAGACGAGCTCGCCCTGCGTCTCGACGACGGCGTTGCCGTCGTCGTCGTAAACCTCGGTCTGCATGCCGAGCCCCGGCCCCTGCAGTTCGCCACGACGCACGGCTTGCCACGGATTGCCGAGCGCGAAACACGAGATGATGTCGGTGCCGCCCGAGATCGAAGCGAGGTGCACGTCGCGCTTGACGTGCTCGTAGACGAAGTCGAACTGCTCCGGTGCGAGCGGCGAGCCGGTCGACAGCACGACGCGCAATGCGGCCAGGTCGAAGTCGCGCGCAGGGTCGCCGCCTTCCTTCTGCAGCGCCGCGAGGTACTTCGGGCTCGTGCCGAAATGGGTGACGCGCTCGTCCTGCGCGAGGCGCCAGAGCACGTCGCGGTCGGGTGCGAACGGCGAGCCGTCGTACAGCACGAGCGTGCAGCCGGTGGCGAGCCCGGAAGCGAGCCAGTTCCACATCATCCAGCCGCAGGTCGTGAAGAAGAACAGCCGGTCGTCGGGCTTCAGGTCGCAGTGCAGCAGGTGCTCCTTGCGGTGCTGCAGCAGCGTGCCGCCGACGCCGTGCACGATGCACTTCGGCACGCCGGTCGTGCCCGAGGAGTACATCACGTACAGCGGCGCATCGAACGGCACTCGTTCGAACGAGAGGTCGGCGCCGGCGCGACCGAAGTCGTGCCAGGGCGTAACGTGCGGCAGGTCCAGCGTGCCCGCACCCGCTTCAAGATAAGGAATGACGACGACGCGTTCGACCGACGGCAGGTGCTCGAGCACGCCACGGATCGGGCCGAGCGAGTCGAGCGTCTTGCCGCCGTAGTAGTAGCCGTCGGCCGTGAACAGCACGCGCGGTTCGACCTGGCCGAAGCGGTCGAGCACGCCGTGGATGCCGAAATCGGGCGAGCACGAGGTCCACACCGCGCCGAGGCTGGTCGTCGCGAGCATCGCGACCAGGGCCTCGGGCAGATTCGGCAGGAAGCCGGCCACACGGTCGCCGGGCCGCAGCCCCAGGTCGCGCAGCCCCGCGGCGATGCGGGCGACCTCGGCGTGCAATTCGCGGTAACTCAGTTCGCGGCGCGTGCCACGTTCGTTGACGAACACGACCGCAGCGTGGTCGTCCCGACGGGCCAGCAGGTTCTCGGCGAAGTTGAGGCGCGTGTCGGCGAACCAGACGGCACCGGGCATGCGGTCGCGCTGCTGGAGCACGGGGCCGGTGCCGCGCTCCCAGACCACCTCGGCGAAGTCCGCCAGCGCGGCCCAGAAGTCCTCGCGCCGGTCCACCGACCAGCGCCAGAGCGCGGGGTAATAGGCCTCGCGCGGTGCGCCCCGCGCGACGGCCTCGGTGTGAAAACGGCTGAGGTTCGAGGCAGCCACGCGTCCGGGCGACGGCTGCCAGAGCGGTGGCGTCTGGTTCACGCCCCCACTTTAGCAGCCGCGGCCTTGCGCACCAACGCGCCGGCCACGAGTTCGGCGACGTCCTGGGTCGCCACGCGTTCGGCCGCGTCCTTGGCCTTGAGCCCGTCGCCGAGCATCACCGCGCAGTACGGGCAGGCGGTAGCGATGATGGCCGGCTGCAGCGGCAGCGCCTGCTCGACACGCGTGACATTGATGCGGCTGCCGATGTGCTCTTCCATCCACATGCGGCCGCCGCCGGCACCGCAGCACATGGCCTTCTGCCGGTTCAGCGGGAACTCGAGCAGCGGGTCGCGTGCGACGCGGCCGAGGATCTCGCGCGGCGCGTCGTACTCAGCGTTGTGACGGCCGAGATAGCACGGGTCGTGCAGCACGACGCGCTCGTACTTCGAGTCGACGGCGATGCGGCCCTCGGCGATCAGGCGCGAGATCAGCTGCGTGTGGTGCACGACCTCCCAGTGGCCGCCCCAGGCCGGGTATTCGTTGCGCAGCGAGTTGAAGGCGTGCGGGTCGCAGGTCACGATGCGCTTGACGCCCAGGCCGTTCAGGGTCTCGACGCAAGTCGCGGCGAGCTGCTGGAACAGCATCTCGTTGCCGAGCCGACGCACGCATTCGCCGGTCGAGGGCTCGCTCGCCCCGAGGATGCCGAAGCTGACGCCGGCCTCGCGCAGGATCTCGACGAACGCGCGCGCGATCTTCTGGCCGCGCACGTCGAACGATTCGGCCGAGCCGACGTAGAACAGCCACTCGACGCCGGCCATTTCCTCGGCCGAGCCGATCACCGGCACGTCGAGGCCCTTGGCCCAGTCGCCACGCGTGTCGGCGGGCAGGCCCCAGGGGTTCGACTGCACTTCGTAGCCGTCGAACACGTTGCGCAGTTCGGCGGGGAACTCGCCGTCCATCATCACGCGGTGCTGGCGCAGCCGGAAGAATTTCGGCAGGTGCTCGAGCTCGATCGGGCAGGCGGCCTCGCAGTAGCCGCAGGTCGTGCAGGACCAGAGCGTCTCGTCGCTGATGACGTTGCCCATCAGCGCCGGCAATTCGGCGGCCGCCTCGCCGCCGGCGAGGATCTTCTCGCGCTGTTCGAGCAGGTGGTGCTTGAGGCTGTCGTGCACGCCCTTCATCGACAGCGGCTTGCCCGTGACGAACGCCGGGCAGGCGTCCTTGCAGCGACCGCATTCGGTGCAGCTGAACGCGTCGAGCGCGTCCTTCCAGTTGAGGTCGGCCGCGCTGCGCACGCCGACCTTCAGTTCGGCCGCGTCGGCCGATTCGTCGAGCAGCGGGCTCAGGTCGACCGCAGGCACGTCATTGGCCGGCTTGCCGCGACGGAAGAACAGCGTCGGCAGCGCCGTCACGATGTGAAAGTGCTCGCCCGCCGGCAGCAGCACCAGGAAACAGAACACCGTGACCATCTGCGACCAGTAGGCAACGTGCGAGGCCACCGTCAGCTGCGTCGTGCTCCAGCCGTCGACGAGCGAGGCGAGCCAGCCGCCGATCGGCGCGATCGAACGCTCATGCGCGATGCCCGGCACCGTGTCGGACAGCAGCGCGAAGCGGAAGGCGTCGAACGCAAAGTCGGTGACCATGATGATCGTGATCAGGGTGAGCACGACATAGGCTTCGCGGTTCGGCTCGAGCCGCATCGGCTTGAGCACGAGCCGCCGATAGAACGCGTAGACGAGCGCGAGCAGCACCGCGAGCTCGACCCAGTCCTTCCAGGCGGTGAATGCGTCGCCGAAGGGGCCCGTCAGCGCGTGCGTCGAGTCGAAGCCGATGATCAGCAGGTGCACCTTGCGCACCAGCAGCGAGACGAACCCCACGAAGATCACGGCGTGCATGACACCGGGGCGCCATTCGCGCGCGATCATGCGTCGCTGGAACAGGCCGTTCTTGACGACGCCGCGGATCCGGCGCATCGGGTCGTTCCAGCGGACCTCGGGTTGCAGCGCGGCGACGATGCTGAGCTTGCGCCAGGCCAGCCAGGCGAAGGCGAGCAGGGACAGGGCCAGCAGGCTCGAAATACCGATCGGACTCACTAGCAACCCTCGGATTGAATCTTGCCGCCCGACTATCACGAGCGGACCGGCGTTGTACAATTCGGGTTTCCACGAGACAGGCCGCGATCGACGGCTCGGGGCGGGGCGCATGCAGCGTGAAGCGATGGAGTTCGACGTCGTCGTCGTCGGGGCGGGCCCGGCCGGCCTGGCTGCGGCAATCCGGCTCAAACAGCTGGCCGCAGCGGCCAATCGCGAACTCTCCGTGTGCGTGCTCGAGAAGGGCTCCGAGGTCGGTGCGCACATCCTGTCGGGCGCGGTGATCGATCCGGTCGCCCTCACGGAATTGTTCCCGGATTGGAAGGAACGGGGCGCGCCGCTCGCGACCCCCGTCGCCGAAGACCGCTTCCTGGTGCTCACCGCCGAGAAGGCCGTGCGGATCCCGAACTGGCTGCTGCCGCCGTTGATGAGCAACCACGGCATGTATATCGCGAGCCTCGGCGACGTCGTGCGCTGGCTCGGCCAGCGCGCCGAGGAACTCGGCGTCGACGTGTTTCCGGGCTTCGCCGCGGCCGAAGTGCTGTTCAACGAGGACGGCTCGGTCAAGGGCGTCGCCACCGGCGACATGGGCGTCGGCCGCGACGGCCAGCCCAAGGACTCGTACGCGCCTGGCATGGAACTGCACGCGAAGTACACGCTGTTCGCCGAGGGCTGTCGTGGCTCGTTGTCGCAGCAGCTGATGGGGAAATTCAACCTGCGCGACGGCGTCGACCCGCAGGTCTACGGCATCGGCGTCAAGGAGCTGTGGCAGATCCCGAAGGCGCAGCACCAGCCGGGCCTGGTGATCCACAGTCAGGGCTGGCCATTGCCCAACGACGTCGGTGGCGGCTCGTTCCTCTATCACTTCGGCGACGGGCTCGTCTCGGTCGGGTTCGTCACGCACCTGAGCTACGCGAACCCGCACCTCTCGCCGTTCGAGGAAATGCAGCGCTTCAAGACGCACCCGGCGATCCGCGGCTATTTTGCCGGCGGCAAGCGTCTCGGTTACGGCGCGCGTGCCATCAACGAGGGCGGCCTGCAGTCGGTGCCGAAGCTGACGTTCCCGGGCGGCGCGCTGATCGGTTGCAGCGCCGGGTTCGTGAACCTGCCGCGCATCAAGGGTTCGCACAACGCGATGAAGACCGGGATGCTCGCCGCCGAGGCTGCGTTCGCGGCGCTCGCGGCCGGACGCTCGAGCGACGAACTCGTCGAGTACCCCGAGGCGTTCCGCAACTCCTGGGCGTATCGCGACCTGCACAAGGTCCGCAACGTGAAGCCGGGCCTCAAGTGGGGCATGTGGCCGGGCACCGTGCACGGCGGCCTGCACATGTGGCTCAACGACCTCGGCCTCGGCGGGCTCGTCGGCTGGACACTGCGCCACCGCACGCCGGACCACGCGAGCTTGCGCCCGGCCGCGGAAGCGCCGCGCATCGAGTACCCGAAGCCCGACGGCGTGCTGACTTTCGATCGGCTGTCGTCGGTGTTCCTGTCCGGCACCGCGCACGAGGAAGACCAGCCGGTGCACCTGCGCCTGCGCAATGCGGACGTGCCGGTGCAGGTCAATCTCGCGAAGTACGACGGCCCCGAGGCGCGTTACTGCCCGGCAGGCGTGTACGAGTTCGTCGACGCCGAAGGTGGCGGCAAGCGGCTGCAGATCAACGCGCAGAACTGCGTGCACTGCAAGACCTGCGACATCAAGGACCCGAAGCAGAACATCCATTGGGTCACGCCGGAGGGCGGCGGCGGCCCGAACTACACGGGAATGTGAGGAGTTGCACGCGGCCGTTGCGACTCGCAGCGGTCGACGGACGCGCAGGCGGTCACTGGCTCACACCGTGACGACGAGCCCCCTGTCGCTGCAGCCTCCACTCACCCCGCGGCGGCCTCCGGTCGTCACTCCTCGGCCTCGGACGGCTAAAGCATTTGGGTATGCTGCCGACGCCGGCGACGGAGTCGGCGACGGGAGGCAGCGCGGCCGGTGACACAGCTCGCTGGAGAAGAGCACGAAATGGCGACACCGGTGATGGAGCGCGGGTCTGGAATCGGCCACCGGGGCGTCGCCATTCTGGGGGCGTGGACGCTGGTCGCGATGCTCTTCGCCGGGCAGGCCTGGATCGCCGGACAGGTGCGGGGCGAACCACTGGCCTGGGCCCGTGCCAGTGTCATCTGGCTCGTCTGGGCCGCCGTGTGGGCTGCGCTCACGCCGGCCGCCCTGCGGCTTGCGGCGCGGTTCCCGCTCCAGCGACCGCAGGTCCTCCGCGCGCTCGCGGTCCACGGCTTCGCTTCGGCAACCTGTGCCTTGGTCAACCTGGCGCTCTTCGCGCTGGCGGCGCCGCTGATCGGCGCGGCCCAGGTCGAGCCCACCTGGTTTGGCACCTTCAGCCGGCTGCTCGGAACGACGTTTCTCCTGAACCTCCCGGTGTATTGGCTCATCGTCGCGGCGGCACACGCGGATCGTTTGGTGCGGACCGCCCGCGAAAAGGATCGTCGGCAGCTTCGCCTCGAAGCGCAGCTGGCGGATGCCCGCCTGCAGACATTGCGCACCCAGTTGCAGCCGCACTTCCTTTTCAACGCCCTGAACACGATCTCCGTGCTGATGCACGAGAATGTCGACTCGGCCGATCGGATCCTCTTGCAGCTGAGCGCCTTGCTGCGCCGCTCGCTCGACAGCAGCGAGGCGCAGGAGGTGGCGCTTGGCGAGGAGATCGGCTTCCTGGAAAGCTATCTCGAGATCGAGCAGGCCCGCTTCGGGGGGCGCCTGAGCTACCGGATTGCAGTCCCCGACGAGGCGCTCGAAGCGCGGGTGCCCAACCTGATCCTCCAGCCCCTGGTGGAGAACGCCCTGCGCCATGGACTGGCCACGCGCGCTGGACCTGGGCGCATCGAAATCACGGCGGACCGGCGGGGCAGTGCGCTGCTGCTGCGCGTTTCGGACGACGGCCGAGGGTTGCCACCCGCGACGACCGAACGCGTCGGTCTGGCGAACACGAGGGCGCGGTTGCGCTTGCTGTATGCGGACAGGCAACGCTTCGATGTGCGAAATTCCGATGACGGTGGCGTCATCGCCGAGATCGAGCTGCCCTGGCGCACTGTCGCATGACCATCCGCGTACTGGTCGTCGACGATGAACCGGTCGCCCGCCGTGGGATATTGCGGCTGCTGCAGCAGGAGCCGGACATCGAGATCGTCGCAGAGTGCGGAGACGGTGGGGCGGCCATATCGGCGATCAGCGCGCATTCGCCCGACCTCGTCTTCCTCGACGTGCAGATGCCCGAACTCGATGGGTTCGCCGTCATCGAAGCCATCGGGGGCCACGGCATGCCGGCGGTCGTGTTCGTCACCGCATTCGATCAACACGCCGTGCGGGCGTTTGATGCCCAGGCGATCGACTATGTGCTGAAGCCGATCGATCCGGAACGCTTTCGCCGTGCACTGCAGCGCGCCCGTTCCCGGCTCGCCCGTCCCGACGACGGCTTCGTCCGCCGCGTTTCCGAAGTCCTGGAATCGATCGATCGAGGTGCGCTGCAGCGCTATCCCTCGCGACTCGCAATTCGTTCCGAAGGTCGCGTTCGATTGCTCGACATCGACGAGGTCGATCACATCGTCGCCGCGGGAAATTACGTCGAGATCCACGCAGGCGCGAAACAGCACCTGCTGCGCGAGACGATGACCAGCCTCGAGTCGCGCCTGGACCCACAACGCTTCATCCGGATTTCACGCGCGGCGATCGTCAGCATCGCCCGGATTCGCGAAGTGCAGCCACTGTTCAATGGCGACTTCGTCGTTCTGCTCAAGAACGGTGCGCAGGTCAACGGCAGCCGCCGTTATCGGGCGGCGCTTGAAGTGTTGCTTCGCTGAGCGCTGCTTTACGCACGGCTCGCTCGCTGATTCTGCCGACGTCCGAAACGCTCCATCACTGCGCCGCCGCTACTCAGCCCGCCGCCGCGTCCGTCCGACACAAACGCGGCGCGAGCGGTCGTTCGGAACCTCATCATCCGCGACGCGCACTTCCGCGTTTCGGAGATGGTCGTGAAAACGTACAAATTCCTGCTGTCTGCAGTGGCGACAATCGTCAACCTCACCGGCGTGATCCCGTGCGACGCCACGGCGTCCGACGGCGTTCGCGCGGGGCCTCTCGAGCGCAACAAGTCGATCGCCCGCAGGGTGTACGAGGAAGGGCTCAATCAGGGTCGATTCGAAGTGCCGTACAGTGCAGACTTCGTTGGCCACGGCGGCAGGAGAACCTTCACCCATGCCGACGGCATGGCCGAAGCCAAGGGATGGCGCGAGGCGTTTCCGGATCTCAACATCACGGTCGACAAGCAGGTTGCCGAGGGCGATCTGGTCGCCGTGCGCTGGACCGCGCGCGGGACCAACACCGGCACCGGCAATGGCATTCCGGCGACCGGTCGCGAGGTGCAGACGTCGGGCACGACGCTGTTTCGAATGGCGGACGGGCGAATCGCCGAAGAATGGACATGCGCCGATTCGCTTGGGCTGATGAAGCAACTGGGCCTGTTGCCGGCGCCGCCGGCAGCGTCACCGGTAGCGGCACCGGCGCCGGCGCCCGCCGGCAGCTCTCCTCCTGCTGCCCCCTGACCCAGACTGATGCGGCGCCTCGCATGGCCGACCCAGCGCAGTCTCATGAGGGCCAGGGGCGCCGCCACAGTCGCAAGATGGACGCCGTTCAACGTCCGGCCGCCACTCGATCTGATGGGTCAACCCGACGGATCACCGCACGATGGGTCACGACGTCCATGAAAAAGGCCGGCGAATGCCGGCCTCGTTCCGACTAGCCACTAGCCACTAGCCACTAGCCACTGGCCACTAGCCACTGGCCACTAGCCACTAACCACTAACCACTAACCACTTCCTACCTGGGCGCCATGCGGATCGCGCCGTCGAGGCGCACGGTCTCGCCGTTGAGCATCGTGTTCTCGAGCACCTGCTGCACGAACTGCGCGAACTCGTGCGGCTGGCCGAGCCGCGGCGGGAACGGCACCTGCTTGCCGAGCGACGCCTTCGCTTCCTCGGGCAGGGCCGCCAGCAGTGGCGTTTCGAAAATGCCGGGCGCGATGGTCATGACGCGGATGCCCGAGCTCGACAAGTCACGCGCCATCGGCAGCGTCATGCCGACGATCGCGCCTTTCGAGGCGGAGTAGGCGACCTGGCCGACCTGGCCGTCGAACGCAGCCACCGAAGCGGTCATCACGATCACGCCACGTTCGCCAGCGGCGTTTGGTGTGTTCTGCTGCATGCGCACCGCGCCCTGCACCGCGACCAGGAACGAGCCGTACAGGTTGATGTCGAGCACCTTGCGGAAGAATTCCGCCGGCATCGGGCCGTCCTTGCCGACGAACCGACGCGGCGTGCCGACACCCGCGCAGGTGACCACGGCGTTGAGCCCGCCGAGCGCCGCGACGGCCGCCTCGACGCCGCCTTTTACGGCAGCCTCGGACGTGACGTCGACCTGGTGAAAGCTCGCGGCGCCCCCGAGTTCCTGTGCCGCGGCAGTGCCGGTCTGCTCGTTGACGTCGAACAGCGCGACCTTGCCGCCGCCGCGCACGATCATCCGCGCGGTCGCGAGCCCGAGCCCCGATGCGCCACCGCTGACGATGGCGCGCACGTCCTGGATCTGCATGTGTGTCTGTTTCCCTTGCGAACGAAGCGTCGTGCGCGTCAGAGCCGCAGGCCGCCGTCGATGTCGATGCTGCGACCGGTGAAGAAGTCGTTTTCCGCGATGTAGACGGCCGTCTGCGCGACTTCCTCGGGCAGGCCGAGCCGCTTGAGCGGCACCGGCGTCGTCATCTTCTCGAGCATCTCGGGCGGCATGCCCGCGAGCAGGTCGGTGCGGATGAAGCCGGGCGCGATCGACGCCGCGCGGATATTGAAGCGTGCGAGTTCCTTGGCCCAGGTCACGGCCATCGCGGCGACGCCGGCCTTGGCGGCGGAGTAATTGCTCTGCCCGGCATTGCCAGCCTTCGAGATGCTCGAGATGTTGATGATCGCGCCGCCGTCGCCGAGCTTGATCATCCGCTCCGCAGCCTCGCGGCCGCACAGGAACACGCCCGTGAGGTTGACGTCGATGACCGCCTGCCACTGCGCGAGCGTCATCTTGCCGACGACCGCGCCGTCCTTGACCTTGACCAGCAGCGCGTCCTTGATGATGCCGGCGTTGTTGACGAGCACGTCGAGCCGGCCGTGCCGCGCGATCACCTCGTCGAACGCGGCGATCACGTCCTCTTCCTTGGCGACGTTGAGCGCGTGCGCGCTCACTTCGACGCCGGCGGCCGCAAACTCGGCGCACGTCGCTTCGAGCACCGCGGGGTCGAGGTCGAGCAGTGCGAGCCGCGCGCCGCGCGCGGCGAATGCCGCTGCAATCGCCTTGCCGATGCCGCGCGCGCCGCCCGTGACGACGACGACCTTGCCGTTGAGGTCCATGGTGCTCCCCGTTCTCTGGTTCGTTGGCTGTTCGCCGCTCGCCCGTCAGAACGCGACTTGTGCGTTCGGTTGCTTCAGACGAGCTCGATCGCCACGGCGCAGGCCTCCCCGCCGCCGATGCACTGCGAGGCGACGCCGCGACGCAGGCCGCGGTGACGCAGCGCGTGCACGAGCGTCGTGATCAGCCGCGCGCCCGTGGCGCCGATCGGATGGCCGAGCGCACATGCGCCGCCGTTGACGTTGACCTTGTCGTGCGACAGCCCGAGGTCCTTCATCGAGGCCATCGTCACGCAGGCGAACGCCTCGTTGATCTCGTAGAGATCGACGTCGGTCGTCTTCCAGCCGGCCTTGTCGAGCGCCTTCTGGATCGACGGCGCCGGCGCGGTCGTGAACCACTCGGGCGCGTGCGCGTGGCTTGCGTACGAGACGAGGCGGGCGATCGGCTGGAGGCCCGCGGCGCGCGCGGCGGATTCGCTCGCGAGCACGACGGCAGCGGCGCCGTCCGAAATCGACGACGACGAAGCCGCCGTCACCGTGCCGTCCTTCCCGAAGGCT